>JAZJZP010000294.1:0-2772 GCA_040389805.1 Pseudomonadota bacterium | reverse complement strand
ACTCGCGCTCTTTCGGGAAGGCGAAGACGCGCAAGCCGGTCTCTTGTTCGATGCGTTGGCAGGCCTCGCTCACCTGCTGCGGCGTCTCGCCCGCCACCACGAACCACATGTTCAGGCGGTGGGTGCGGCGGTAGTTGTGTGCCACCGCAGGCAGGGCATTGACCAGGGCGGCGATGCGGTCGAAGTCATCCTCGGGCACGATCATGGCGGCCAGCAGAAACTGCCCGCCGGCGCGTTCAATCTGGAACAGCGGACCAAAGCGGGTCAGCAGGCCGGTGTCCAGTAACTTTTGCAGGCGCTGCAGCACGTCGGCTTCGGTCAAGCCCAGATCGGCGCCAACGTCGGCATAGGGGCGCTCCGTCAAGGGCAGTCCGCCGTGAAGCCGGTCGATCAGCAGGGCGTCGGTGCGGTCCAGCAGGAGCGCTGGTGCGGTCAATGCGGCGGGCAGCTCACGCGGCATGTTCATGCCCGGCCTCCTGCCCTGTGACGGCGACCGGGTCGCGAAAGTAGCGCCCGCCGGTCTGCTTGAAGCGCTGACCACTGAACAAGGACTGGCGTGGAAGGGCACACAAAGCGGCATCTTGGATGGCCCGCTCAATGATGAGCTCCACCGAGGCGCGGTCATGACCATGCACCATGAAATATAGGTTGTAGGGCCAGTCGCCATCGCGCAGGCGGCGGTAGCACAGCGTCACGCCGGGCTGGCTGGCCAGCCGTGTGCCAGCGGCATCGACCAGGTGATCGGGCACGTCCAACACGGTCATGGCGTTGGCGCAGATGCCCAGGTCGTGGTGACGCACGACCACACCCAGTCGGCGCAAGGTGCCGTGGGTCAGCCAGCGCGACAGGGTTTGGGTGACTTGGTCCACAGGCCAGCCCAGTGCTTGCGCCCAGGCGGCGTAAGGGCGAGCGATCAGCGGCAAGCCTTCTTCGACGAGGGCGGCCAGGCGCTCTTCACCGACGGCCACGGGGGCGATGGCCTGGCGCGTGGTTTGGCTGGGGCTGGCTTGGTGCGCAGGCCGGGCGGCCAGGCGCAGATCAAAGCCCAGGTCGATGCGGTAGGGGCGCACCATGGGCAGGCGCAGTGCGCGCAGCTGGGTGGTCTGCTCCAGGGCATTGAGCTGGTCGTGCAGGCCCTGCCGGTCGCGCCCCGTGATGACGAACCACAGGTTGTAGCGGTGCTCGCGTTCGTAGTTGTGGTTGACGCCCTGGATGGCGTTGACGAGTTGCGCCACGGCCTGCAGGCGATCCTCGGGCACCGACAGGGCGCACAGCATGGCGGCCCCGCCAGCCCCGGCACCCCACACGCCGCCAATGCGGCTGATGCTGCCTTCGCGGCACAGGCGGCGCATGCTGTCCAGCACGGTGGCTTCATCGCTGCCGCAATGCTGGGCCAGTTCGGCAAAGGGGGCGGCACTGAGCGGGAAGTCGTGTTGCCACTCGTTGAGCAGGGCTTGGTCTAGCGTGGGCCGATCAGACAGGTTCATGTCAAAACCCCATGCGCGCAGCGCGGCTGGTGAAGAAAATGCCACTGGGTGAGGGCAAGGTCAGCGTGGTGCGGGTGAGCAGGCTGTCGGTGTCGATCACGGAGACGTGGTTGGCATCGCGGGACGAGATCCAGACCGACTCGCCACGCGGGGTGAACTCCATGTGCAGCACCGCCTTGCCGGGCTCCAGGGTCTGGATGATCTGGCGACTTTGCGTGTCGATCACCTGCACGCGGTGGTAGTCGGGCACGGCAAAGTTCACCCACACCTGACGCCCGTCGGGGCGGGCCATCACGAATACCGGCTGGCCAGCCACCGGCACGCGGGCGACTTCGGTCCAGGTGTCGGTGTCGACCACCAGCACCTCGTGGCGACCGATGGCGGGCAGCCAGGCATGGCGCCCGGCCACGGCCCAACCGCGCAGGTGCGGCATCTTGTAGACGGGCAGGGCTTGTTGCCCGCGCCCATAGCCTTGCAAGATATTGCGGACCTGGGGTTGCGGTGCCCACAGGTCGATCAGGGCCAGGCCGTCTTCACCAAACAAGCCCGCGATGTAATAGCGGCCGTCCGGGGTGACCAAGGCATCGTAGGGTTGGTGGCCGATCTGGGTGAACTTTTGCACCTGTGGTTGTTGGGGCTGACTCAGGTTGGCGATCCAGATTTGATCCGCGTCGAACAAGGAAAAGATGAAACGGTGCCCGGGTAGATCGGCCAGGCCGACCACGCGGGACAATTTGCCGGGCTCAAATTCAGCGGGGATGTCGGCCACCAGGGCCAGGGTTTGCGCATCAAAAACCTTGATGCCGCCGGGCTCGTAGTTCTGGGCGGCCACCAGCTTGCCGTCTTGCGAGATGGCGCCGCCGATGCTGTTGCCGGCCTGCTGCGTGCGTGCTTCAACGCGGCGACTCAGCAGGTTCACCTTGCTCAAGGCGCCGTCGCGTCCAAACACATAGGCATGGGCGCCATCGCGTGCGAACACGATCGAGGCGTGCGACAGGTCGCCCAGGCCGGTGATCTCGCCCAGCACGGTCTCGCTGCTGGTGTTGACCACGGCCAGGGTGCCACTGGCGCGCTCCACCACCAGGCCCAGGTCGCCGGTGCCGCTCGGCGCGGTGGCGCAGGCAGTGAGCCACAGCAGCGGGATCAGGGTGAGGAGGTGTCGCAGCATGGGTAGGCGCCTGTTCATGGACGGGGTTCTTGCGGGAAACCGGCTTGCAACTGTTGCGCGATCCACCAGGCGTCCTGCTCGGACAGCATGCCTTGCCAGCCGGGCATGGGGGTGCCG
>JAZJZP010000293.1:12806-14659 GCA_040389805.1 Pseudomonadota bacterium | reverse complement strand
CTGATCCGGGCCCTTTATGACTGGTGCACCGACAACGGGCTCACGCCCTACGTTGCGGTGCTGGTCGACGATAGCGTCCAGGTCCCGCGCGAATACGTCAAGAACGGCGAGATAGTGCTGAACATCAGCTTCGACGCGACAAGCTCGCTCAAGCTGGGCAATGATTTCATCGAGTTCAAGGCGCGGTTCGCCGGTTCGGCTCGGGAGATCATGGTGCCTGTGAACCGCGTTATTGCAATTTACGCACGGGAGAACGGCCAAGGGATGGCCTTTCCCGTGCCCGTGGCTGGATCGACCGAAGAGCCGCCGACGCGTCCGTCTCCGCTCCTGAGCGTGACGGCGGCAGGCGGCAGCGGCGACGAGGACGCCAAGGTGGTTCAGTTGATAGCGCCTGAGCCGGGCGCAGGCGAGGGTGCCCCCGACGGAGAGCCGCCGCGTCCACCCAACAGCCCGCGGCCCGCTCTCAAACGCGTGAAGTAACCGAAGCAAGCTGCGCGACGTCTAGAATTCCTTCCCACCCGCCGATTTAGCTCAGGGGTAGAGCAACCGCCTTGTAAGCGGTAGGTCGTCAGTTCGAATCCGACAAGCGGCACCAAAAACAAAGCCTGCAGAATTAGTGAACACTAGCTCTGCAGGCTTTTTGCTTGGCGGGTGGGGACTACCACCCCGTCATGGGGCGGCACCCTCTCGGATTATTGTGGTGCCAGCAGTTTGTTGAAGGACTCCAGGTCCTCCACCTTCAGGCTGCCACTGGCTTGACGCAACTTCATGCTGGTCACCAGGACGTCGTAGCGGGCCTTGTAGAGGTCCTTTTGGGTGCTGGCCAGCAGGTTTTGTGCGTCCAGCACGTCTTTGTTGATGCGCACACCCACACGGTAGCCCAATTGGGTGGCCTCCAGGGCCAGTTTGGCCGAAGCCTCGGCGGCCTCGTAGGCCTTGACCTGGGCCACGCCGGATTGCACACCAAAGAAGGCTTGACGTGTCCCCAAGGTCACGCTGCGTTGGGCGTTGTCCAAGTCGTGTTGCGCCTTTTCTTCTCCCACCAGAGCTTCTTTGACGGCATTTTGCACCGCAAAGCCAGCAAACAGAGGCACGTTCAGCTCCAGGCCAATCGAGGACGAGGTGCCTGCGCCACCCAAGAGCTTGGCTTGCTGATTCGAGGAGTCGATGTCGTTGCGTGCAATGGAGGCGACAGCGTCCAGGGTGGGCATGTGACCAGACTTGTTCTTGGCGGTGTCCAGTTTGGCGACTTCCAGGCCCACTTGTGCCTTGCGAACGTGGGGAGACTGGGCAGTTTGGCTGGCCCATTCGTCAACGTTAGAGGGCATCAATTCGGGCAGGGTGACCGGCGTCAGCAAGGGGCGGGGTTTGACGTCTGAGCGGCCAACCAATTGGTCCAGGGCCAAGCCTTTGACGCGCAGGTCATTGGTGGCGGCGATTTCTTGGGCGGCCGCCAGGTCAAAACGGGCTTGTGCTTCGCGGGTGTCGGTGATGGTGGCGTTGCCGACTTCAAAATTGCGTTTGGCGGCGGCCAGTTGCTCGGACAGGGCCTTTTTGTTGGTCAGCGACGTGGACAGCACATCTTGCGCGGAGAGGACGTCGAAGTAGCTCTGGGTGAGGCGCACGATCAGGTCGTCTTCGGCGATTTTCAGATCGGCCAGGGCGGCCACCATGGCTTGCTCGCCCTTGCTGATGTCGGCTTCGTTCCCTAGGTTGAAGAGGGCTTGCCGGGCTTGCAGGCCGAGGGTTTTGTTGGTCGTGTAGCTGCTGGTCGAAGTCAGGGAGCTCTCGACCGACGAGTCGAAGTGTCGGCGATCAATCGTTGCTTTGGCGCCCACCGTTGGCCAACGCTT
>JAZJZP010000293.1:9527-12796 GCA_040389805.1 Pseudomonadota bacterium | reverse complement strand
GGGGTCAGCCACATGCGGCGCAGTAACTTCAGGCTTGGGCGGCTTTGTACTTGACGGCTTCTGCTTGATTGATGGCCGCCAGGTACGCGGCGTCGTAACTCTTGGCGGCTTGGTACAGATCGACCAGGGACTGGGCCTGAGCGCGGGCTCCGCCAGACAAGCCCATCAGCACAATGGCTGTGGCGCACACGACGGGTCGCAGAAGGGTGTATTTCGACTTGGAGGACATCTGGTGGATCCTTTGGGGCAACAGGCTTGTTGGCGGGAACGCTGGCGGGTTTAGAAGTTAAAACGGCTGGGGGCGGCAAAACCCTCCAGACGTGGAGCTGTGGTGTCAAACAGTGCTTCGCTGGTGACTTGCCCTGGTCCGACTCGGGTGAATAGGGTGGCGCGCATGATGGGTTCCTGGCCGACGATGGCCAGCAGACGTCCGCCGTCTTTGAGCTGATCCAGCAGCACCTGCGGGACGCTGGCGACCGAGCCGGTGAGCAAGATGGCGTCGTAGGGGGCCTGGCCGGTATAACCCAGGGCCCCATCGGCGTTGACGATCTCAGCGTTGCTGATGCCGGCGTTGCGCAGGTTGGTTTGGGCCATTTGTACCAACTCGGCTTGGGCTTCCAGGCCGGTGACGCGCTGGGCCTTGTGGGCCAAGAGGGCGGTCACGTAGCCGGTGCCGGCGCCGATGTGCAGGACGGTGTCACGCTTGCTCAAGTCCAGGTCCTGGACCAGGCGGGCTTCCAGCTTGGGGGACAGCATGCATTTGCCGCCGGGCAGGGGCACTTCCAGGTCCATGAAGGCGAGGGTGCGGTGGGCGGGGGGGACAAAGTCCTCTCGCCGCACGACCGACAACAAGGACAGCACAGAGTTGTCCAGCACCTCCCAAGGGCGGATTTGTTGCTCAATCATGTTGAAGCGGGCTTGTTCGACGTTCATTCAGGCATCCTACGGGCAGACTGGAGGGATCACTATCGGGATAAAACAGGCATTTTAAGAACTGCGGTGCCTGGGCAACAGAAAACGCGTGCGCATCCATTGCGCCAGATCGTCCAAATAGCAGTAAATCACGGGCACCACCACCAGGGTGAGCAGCGATGAGGCGATCACGCCACCAATCACCGCTTGACCCATGGGGGCGCGCTGTTCCTGGCCTTCAGCCAAGGCAAATGCCAAGGGCACCATGCCAAACACCATGGCCAGGGTGGTCATCAAGATCGGGCGCAATCGTACCCGTGCGGCGAGCAGCAGGGCGCTGCGGCGATCCATCGGAGCGGCATTGTCATGTTCACCGCTGTGGCCCAGGCGGGCACGGTTGGCAAAGTCGACCAGCAAAATGGCGTTCTTGGTGACCAGGCCCATCAGCATGATGATGCCGATGATCGAGAACATGTTGATCGTGGAGCCAAACATGAGCAGCGTCACGACGACCCCGATCAGGGTCAGTGGTAGCGAGCTCATGAGGGCGATGGGTTGCAAGAAGCTGCGAAATTGCGAGGCCAGAATCATGTAGATGAAGATCACCGCCAGCGCCAGCGCCGAGGCTGCGTAGGCAAAGGCTTCTTTCATGTCCTTGGTCGAGCCCCCGAATCGGCTTCGGTAACCGCTTGGCCAGGGGGTGTTGTCCAGCACTGTTTTGATGTCGGCGGACACTTCGCCCATGGAGCGTCCGCTGAAGTTGGCGGTGATTTCAACTTCGCGGTTGAGGTCGCGGCGGTTGATCTGGGTCGGACCCAGGCCGGTCTGGATGTCGGCCACTTGCTGCAGTCGCACGATGTTGGGGGCCCCGTTGCTGTCTTGTCCTGCGACGAGGGGCAGGTGGGTCAGGTCGGCCACCGTGCGCCGGGCGTCTGGGTTGAGGGAGAGCTTGATGTCGTAGTTCTGCCCATCTTCGGCCCGCCAGCTGCCGACCGTTTTGCCAGCGATCAGGGTGTTGAGCGTGTCGCTGATGCGGCCCACGCTGAGGCCGACGTCGGCGGCGGCCTCGCGTCGCACGGTGATGTCCAGCGTGGGCTTGTTGGGCTTGAGGCTGGTGTCCAGATCGACCAGGCCCGGGATGTGGCGCAGTTGCGCCAGGGTGCGCTGGGTGAGGGTGTTAAGTTGATCGAGGTCGCTGCCCTGGATGGACACCTGGATGGGCTTTTGGCCGCCCACCGCATCAAGCAATCCGACGTGGGTGACGGTGATGCCGGGCAGGCGGCTGAGCAGGGTGCGCAGCGGGGCCGAGAGTTGATCCACGCTGCGTTTGCGCAGGTGGCGGTCTTTCAGGCGCACATAGATCGACACCTGGTTGCGTCCCAAGGCGAAGCCCGTGTTGATGGTGGCCAGGGTGTAGCTGACTTCGGGCTGGCTGCGGATGAGGGTTTCGACTTCGTGGGTGCGGGCCTCGGTGGATTCGATGGACGAGCCGGCCGGGGTGTAGAAGTTGACGAAGGTTTCGGAGTAGTCGGCCTTGGGGACGAATTCAGTGCCCACCAGGGGCAGCAGGGCCAAGCTGCCGACCAGGCTGGCCGCTGCGACCAGCAAGGTCAGTCCAGGGTGATCCAGCGCCCAGGACAAGAGCGATTGGTATTGCAGCGCCAGGCGTTCGGAGCGGCGATCGACCCAGCCGGTCAGGCGACCCAGGGTTTTGTCATAGAGCGTTGTGCCTGTCCTGCCATGGCCAGGCTGGATGGCCGGGTCGGGCCAGATGCTGGAGAGCATGGGGTCAAGCGTGAAGCTCACGAACATCGAGATGAGCACGGCGGCCACGATGGTGATGCCGAACTCATGAAAGAACTTGCCGATGATGCCGCCCATGAAGCCGATGGGCAGGAACACCGCGACGATGGACAAGGTGGTGGCCAGCACGGCCAGGCCAATTTCAGAGGTGCCGTCCAGCGAGGCTTGCAGTGCGGACTTGCCCATCTGGGCGTGGCGCACGATGTTTTCTCGCACCACGATGGCGTCGTCGATCAGCAAGCCGACGCACAGGCTCAGGGCCATCAAGGTGATCATGTTGATCGAAAACCCCAAGAGGTTCATGAACAGGAAGGTGCCGATGATCGAGATCGGCAAGGTCAGGCCGGTGATGACGGTTGAGCGCCAGGAGTTGAGGAACAGGAACACGATGGCAATGGTCAGCACCGCGCCTTCGATCAAGGTTTCGCGCACGGTGCTGACGCTGACGCTGATGGGGCGGGAGTTGTCGCGCACCACCTCCAGACGCATGCCCTTGGGCAGCTCGCCTTGGGTGTCGGCCAGTGCCTGGCGCAGTCCCTTGACAACATCAATGG
>JAZJZP010000293.1:4113-9517 GCA_040389805.1 Pseudomonadota bacterium | reverse complement strand
CGCCCTGGGCTTTGAGCACCTCCATGGCGATGGTGCGCTGGCCGTTGAGCAGGGCCAGGGAGTCGATTTCTTGCGGCCCGTCGATGACCTCGGCGACTTGCTTGAGCCGGATGATGTGTCCTCGGCGTGAACTCAGCACCAGTTCCCTGAAGTCGTCGGCGTGCTTGAGTCGGGCGTTGATTTGCACCACGCGGTCTTGCTGCAAGGTGCGCACGCTGCCGGCGGGCTGCTCCTGGTTTTCGGCGCGCAGGACGCTGAGCACTTGCTCGGGCGTGATGCCCAGGGCCTCCATCGACTGCGGATTCAGGTAAACGTTGACCTCGCGTTTGAGTGCGCCGACCAGCGAGACGCTGCCGACGCCGCGCACGTTTTCCAGGCGTTTTTTGAGGACTTGGTCGCCATACGTGGTCAGCGCCATGGCACTTTGGCTGTGGTCGGGCGAGGTCAGGGCCAAGGAGAAAATGGGGCGGCTGGCGGGGTCGAAGCGCAGCACCCGCGGCTCTTTGACTTCGTCGCGCAGCAAGGGCCGGATGGCCGAGAGTTTTTCTCGCACGTCATCGGCGGCGCGGCGTCCATCCACGTCCAGGTTGAATTGCACGATGACGACCGAGTTGCCTTCATACGAGCGTGAATACAGTTGGCTGATCCCCGCCACCGTGTTGACGGCTTCTTCCACCTTGCGGGTCACTTCAGACTCCACGATGGCGGGTGAGGCCCCCGGGTACTCCAACTGGATGGCCAGCGTGGGCAGATCGATGTCAGGGAACTGATCGACCTTGAGCCGTTGGTAGGAAAACAGGCCCAGGACCACCAGCGCCAGCATCACCATGGTGGCCAGAACCGGGTTGTTGATGGAGATGCGGGTGAACCACATATGGGCTGGGTCCGCTCAGGGGGCGCTGGCGGCGCTGCCCAGACGTACGGTCGTGCCCTGGGCGACGAGGCCGACGGATTCGCGCAAGACCTGGTTGCCCGCTTGCAGCCCGCTCAACACGGCGACCAGGCTGGGTTCATTGGTGTTGGTGCTGATCACTTGGCGGTTGCTGCCCAGCGTGACGTCTCGGTGCACGATGCGGCCATCCTGGATGAGTTGCACGAAGGAGCGCTTGCCTTCGGTGCGCACGACCGAGGTGGGGATGGCCAGCACGGTGGGGCGGGCCAGCTCAATCTGACCTTGGGCGAACAGGCCCTGGCGCAAGGCGGGGTGCGGTGGGATGGACAGGTACACGGGAATGGCTCGCGTGCCCGCGGTCGCACTGGGGTTGATGCGTGCCAGGCGGGCGGTGATGGGGGTGCTCAGGCCATCGACGCGCAGTTGGGCGGCTTGCCCGGGCTTGAGCAGTGCCACATCGTCAGGGCTGAGGGAGGCTTCGAGTTCCAGTTGGCTGAGGTCCACGATTTCCAGCACGCGCCCATCAATGGCGACCCGCTCGCCCTGTTGTGCAAAGCGTTGTGACACCAGGCCGTTGATGGGGGCGATGAGTCGGGTGTCGTTCAACGATTTTTGCGCCAGTTCTGCCGCGGCGACGGCGGCTTGCATGGTCGCTCGCGCGGCGGTCGCGTTGGAGGACGACGTGTCCAAGGCGTTCTTCGAGATGAAACCCTGCTGCACCAAGGCGCGGTTGTTGTCCAGGGTTTGCTGCGCGATTTGCAGTTGGGCCTTGGCGGTGGCGACTTGCTCTTGGGTTTGATGCAGGCGGGTCTGGAACTCCTGGGGATCGAGCGTGCCGATGGTTTGACCGCGCTTGACGGCATCGCCCTCGCGCACGCTCAACTGGGTGAGTTCGGCAGCGACCTTGGCCTTGACGATCGCGGCGTTGGCGGCCTTGATGGTGCCCGAGACCGTGACGGCACTCACCAGGGGCTGAGGCTGGACGACCAGCCAGTCATGCGGGCTGAGTTGTAGAAAACCGCTGCTGGCCGTGGCCGTGCTTTGTGCCAATTCGGTTTGCTGGGCTTTGCGATGGAGGATCGCTTGGCCGATGCCCAGGCTCAGGGCGGTGATGCCAATGATGGTCAAGGTCCAGCGCAGGGAGTGTTTCATGGGGTGTCGGGACGGGTTTCCAGTCCACGCATCAGGAGGTCGATCTGGGTGGCAATGAACTGATCTGACGCCATGGGCACGGGGTTGGCGCAGGCCGCCGCGCAGTATTGGTAGAGCACCATGAAGTGGGCAGGTGCAATCAGTGCCTGCACCACGGAGTTGACGTCCATGGTCCGGAATTCTCCTCGGTCGATGCCCCGCTGCACGGCGCGCGAGAGCATGTTGTGCGCGGGCAGCACGACCTCGTCCATGTAGAACTGCGCCAGATCCGGAAAGTGTTTGGCTTCGGTCAGGATCAGTCGCATCAGGCCGGCTGCCTTGGAGTTGCCCACTCGGGACAACCAGGTGCGGGCCAGCAGGTGCAGCAGTTCGGCGGTGGCGCCTTCAAACTGGGCGGTGATGTCGCTGCCTTCGGTGATCACCTGGGTGAGGTAGGCGCGCACTACCGCCTTGAAAAGGTCGTCCTTGCTGGGGTAGTACAGGTACAAGGTGCCTTTGGAGACACCCGCCAGTCGCGCCACTTCTTCCATCCGTGTGGCCGCCAGGCCCTTGTCGACGAACAAGGTCATGGCCGCGTCCAGCAACTCTTGCGGGCGTTCCGCTTTGCGACGCTGGCGCCCCTTGCTCGCTGTTTCAAACAGCGATGACATGGGGCAGAGGGGAGGGGGTGGAGGTGCCAAAGGAGTGGATTGAAAATAACTGACTGACCGGTCACTAATGTAGCGGGCGGGTGTTGAGATGGTCAATAATGAATTTCATGGAACGCGCACAACCCCAAGACCGCAGTGCCTACGCGCACTTCAGCACCATCACCACCCGCTGGATGGACAACGACATGTACGGCCATGTCAACAACGTCACCTATTACAGCTACTTCGACACGGCGGTCAACCGCTACCTGATCGAGGCCGGGGTGCTGGACATCCACGAGGGCGAGGTCATCGGTCTGGTCATCGAGACCCATTGCAACTACTTTGCGCCGCTGGCCTTTCCGCGCAACGTGGAGGCGGGGATCCGCGCGGCCCACATGGGTAAAAGCAGCGTGCGCTACGAGATCGGCCTGTTCGAGGAGGGCGAGTCTCTCTCGGCTGCCAGTGGACACTTTGTGCATGTCTATGTGGCCCGCGCCACCCGTCGCCCGGTGCCCTTGCCCGCGCCCTTCGTCCAGGTTTTGCAAGCCCTTCAAGTCCCACCTCAGTCCTGAGAGCCCGTCATGACCTCATCACCCTGCGTCCCGCGCGAGCCCTTTGCCATCACACCCGAGTCGGTGGCAGCGGTGGATCACGCCATCACCTCGCGGCGCTCGATCCGCCGTTTTTTGCCCACCGAGGTGTCTCGCTCGACCATTGAGGAGATTCTTCAAGTGGCGTCGCGCGCGCCCTCCGGCACCAACACCCAGCCCTGGAAGGTGCATGTTTTGACGGGTAACCACCAGCAGGCCTTGAGCGCCAAGATCATGGCCGCGTTCTGCGATCCGGCCCAGGCGAGCCAGCACAAGGAGGAGTACGACTACTACCCCCCCGAGTGGATCTCGCCCTTCATTGATCGGCGCCGCAAAGTGGGCTGGGACCTGTATGGCTTGCTGGGCATCGGCAAGACCGATCGGGCTCGCATGCAGGAACAGCAGGCGCGCAACTACGTCTTCTTTGATGCACCCGTGGGTTTGATCTTCACCATTGACCGCGTCATGGGGCGGGGCAGTTGGCTGGACTACGGCATGTTCCTTGAAAACATCATGGTCGCCGCATGTGCGCGTGGGCTTGATACCTGTCCTCAGGCGGCGTTCAATCAATACCACCGCATCATCACTGAGCACTTGTCACTGCCCGAGTCCGACATGGTGGTGGTGGGCATGGCGCTGGGCTATGAGCAGCCCGATGCTATCGAAAACACGCTGTTGACCGAGCGTGAAAAGGTGGCTAACTTCACCACTTTCTGGGATTGATCTGCATCAGAGGCATTCCCTCGTGGGTTGGTTCGGTTATTTGACTATCATTGTTGTCTGAATTTCAGCCTTTTAAATTTTTGGAGTGAGCCATGAGCCTGATGGGCCAAATGATGAACATGCCTTTGATGATTTCGTCGCTGCTGACGCATGCGGCCCGTCACAACGGTGATGTCGAAATTGTTTCCAAGCGCGTTGAGGGTGACATGCACCGCACGACGTGGTCCGAAGTTGAATTGCGCTCGCGCAAGCTGGCTCAGGCGCTGGCTCGGCTGGGTTGCGAGGCGGGTGATCGCATCGGCACCCTGGCCTGGAACGGCTACCGCCATGTCGAGATTTACTACGGCACCTCGGGCTCGGGGCTGGTCTGTCACACCGTCAATCCACGCCTGTTCCCGCAGCAAGTGGCCTGGATCATCAGCGATGCTGAAGACAAGGTGCTGTTCGTTGACATCAACATTTTCCCACTGGTGGAGAAACTCGCGCCCATGCTGGCGTCGGTCAAGCACGTGGTGCTGATGGGCGGGCGCGAAAGCATGCCCCGTGAAACCTCGCTGACCAACCTGCTGTGCTACGAAGAGCTGATCGAAGCCGAAGACGGCAACTACGCGTGGCCGTCGTTTGACGAGAACACCGCCGCCACCATCTGCTACACCTCGGGCACGACGGGCAACCCCAAGGGGGCCGTCTATTCGCACCGCTCCACCGTGCTGCACGCCTACGCCTCGGCCTTGCCTGATGCCATGGGCGTTTCTGCGGTGGACACCGTGTTGCCCGTGGTGCCCATGTTCCACGTCAACGCATGGGGTCTGCCTTACTCGGCGGCCTTGATCGGCTGCAAGCTGGTCATGCCGGGACACCACCTGGATGGCGCTTCGCTGTACGACCTGTTCGAAAAAGAAGGCGTGAGCTTCAGCGCGGGGGTGCCCACGATCTGGTTGGGCCTGATCAACCATGTCAAGCAGAACAACCTGAAGTTCAGCACCTTCAAGCGCACCGTGATCGGTGGCGCGGCCTGTCCTCCCTCCATGATCAAAACGCTGCAGGACGACTTCAATGTGGAGGTCATCCATGCCTGGGGCATGACCGAGTTGTCGCCCTTGGGCACCCTCAGCCGCCTCAAAGCCAAGCACGCGGACCTGACCAAGGATGCCAAGCAGCACATCCTGGAAAAGCAGGGCAAGGGCATCTACGGCATCGACATGCGCATCGTGGACCAAGAGGGCAAGGTCTTGCCTTGGGATGGCGTGAGCCCTGGCGATCTCGAAGTGCGTGGCCACTGGGTCATCAACAGCTACTTCAAGATGGACAAGTCGCCGCTGCATGATGGCTGGTTCCCCACGGGCGACGTGGCCACCATTGATGCCGATGGCTATATGCAAATCACCGACCGCTCCAAGGACGTGATCAAGTCG
>JAZJZP010000293.1:0-4103 GCA_040389805.1 Pseudomonadota bacterium | reverse complement strand
AGTCGGGCGGCGAATGGATCAGCTCCATCGATCTGGAAAATGTGGCGATGGGTCACCCTGCCGTGCACGAAGCGGCGGTGATTGCCGCGCATCACCCCAAGTGGGACGAGCGTCCCTTGCTGGTCGTGGTCAAGAAGCCGGGGGCTGAAGTGACGTCGGCTGAGTTGCTGGCCTTTTACGACGGCAAGATCCCCAAGTGGCAGACTCCGGATGACGTGGTTTATGTGGATGAAATCCCGCACACGGCCACGGGCAAGATCTACAAGCTCAAGCTGCGTGAGCAGTTCAAGGACCACAAGCTGCCCATCGCTTGATCCGGTGATGTATTGACCTGACAAGGTTGAAGTTGCAAGGGCGCCGAAAGGCGCCTTTGTTACTTCGGATGATGCTTTTAGTCATCTGCGGGTCTACCCTGAATTGCGCCCCCCTGTCCAGGGGGTTAACCTGTGCCGGTAATGACTTTTAAGGAGCAAGCAATGAATTTTCAACGTCGAGCACTGAGTCTGTTGTTGGCCACTTCACTGAGCGCTGGGGCTGCCATGGCCCAAAAGGGTGAGACCGTCAAGATTGCCTGGATTGATCCCCTGTCGGGCCTGATGGCCAATGTGGGCCAGAACCAATTAAAGGGCTATCAGTTCTTCGCTGAAAAATTCAATGCCAACAATCCTGCGGGCGTCAAGTTCGAGGTCATCAGCATCGACAACAAGTTGTCGCCTGCGGAGACGCTGAACTCCTTGAAGTCGGCCATCGACCAAGGCGTGCGCTATGTGGTGCAGGGATTGGGCTCGGGCGCCGCTTTGGCGCTGTCGGATGCCATCAGCAAGCACAACGAACGCAACCCTGGCAAAGAAGTGGTGTTCCTCAACTACGCGGCGGTGGACCCTGATCTGACCAACAGCAAGTGCAGTTTCTGGCATTTCCGCCTGGATGCGGACACCTCCATGAAGATGGAAGCCATGACCACGTTCATGAAAGAACAGGCCGACGTCAAGAAGGTCTACCTGATCAATCAGAACTATGCCCACGGACAGCAGGTGTCCAAGTTTGCCAAGGCAGATCTGGCCCGCAAACGCCCAGACATTCAAATCGTCGGGGATGACCTGCATCCGCTGGCTCAGGTGCGCGACTTTGCCCCCTACATTGCCAAAATCAAGGCTTCAGGGGCGGATACCGTCATCACGGGCAACTGGGGTTCTGACCTGGCCTTGTTGGTCAAGGTGGCCAATGAGGCGGGACTGACCGCCAAGTTCTACACCTATTACGCCAACTTTGGCGGCACGCCCACTGCTTTGGGTAAAGCCGCTGAAGGTCGTGTCTATCTGGTGGGCTATGCCGACTACAACATGGGTGGTCTGTATACCCAGTACGCCAATGAGTTCAAAAAGCGCTTCAACGACGACTGGTACACCGGCGCGATCTACCACGCCTACTCGTTGTTGAGCGAAGGCATGGCCAAGGCCAAGTCCACCAACCCCGTCAAGGTGGCTGCCGCCATGGAAGGGCTCAAGTTCAAGAGCTTCAATGGCGAAGTCGAAATGCGCAAGTCGGATCACCAATTGCAGCAGGGCTTGTTTGTGTTGGGGTGGCAAAAAACCAGTGCCAAGGCTCCGTACGATGTCGAGAACACAGGCATGACCTTCTCGAAGGTCCGGTACTTTGACTCGTATGTGTCGAGCACGCCCACGTCTTGCCAGATGAAGCGCCCGTCCTGAATGGAGTCTTTGGTCGTTAATATCCTCAATGGCATCAGCTCAGGCTTGTTGCTGTTCATGCTGAGTTCAGGCTTGACCCTGATCTTCAGCATGATGGGGGTGCTTAACTTTGCGCATGCCAGCTTCTACATGTTGGGGGCCTACTTGGCGTATGCCATCACCGGGTGGTTGGGGTTTTGGCCCGCGCTGGTGTTGGCCCCGCTGCTGGTCGGTTTGCTCGGGGCGGGTTTTGAGCGCTTCAGCCTGCGCCGTGTGCATGCGTTTGGGCATGTCCCCGAGTTGCTCATCACCTTTGGGCTGTCGTATGTCGTGCTGGAGTTGGTGCGGCTGATCTGGGGCCCATCGGCGGTCGACTACCGTGTGCCTGCGGCCCTTGAAGGCCCGATGTTCACGCTGGCCCATGTCAAAGGTCAGGGCTTGCAGTGGATCTGGGGCATGGCACCCGACAGCCTCTGCGGGGTGGCCACGGGGGCCAGTTGTACGCAGTTCCCCGCTTACCGGGGCTTCATGGCCGGGGTGGCGTTGCTCATGCTGGGATCCCTTTGGTTGCTGCTGACCCGAACCCGCGTCGGTTTGATCATTCAGGCGGCCCTGACGCATCCCGAGATGGCGCAGGCTTTGGGGCACAACGTGCCACGCGTGATGATGGGTGTGTTTGGCGGAGGCTGTGCCTTGGCCGGACTGGCGGGGGTCATTGGCGGCAATGCCTTTGTGACCGAGCCCAATATGGCCGCGTCGGTCGGCTCGATCATTTTTGTGGTGGTGGTGGTCGGCGGCATGGGCTCATTGGCCGGTGCGTTTGTCGCCTCGTTGCTGATCGGCCTGATCCAGACCTCGGCCGTGACCGTGGATGCGTCGCTGATCACGCTGGCCCATCAGTTCGGCTGGGTGGTGGGCGAGAGTCATCCGGCCTACCCGATTCTCAAGATCACGGTCTCGCAAATGGGGCCCATCCTGCCGTATCTCTTGCTGGTGCTGATCTTGATCTTTCGCCCCAAAGGCCTGCTGGGCAATCGGGAGGAATGAAGCATGTCATCCGCGGTGCTTGAGTTCAAGCCCTACAACCTGGGGCGCTGGCTGGTCTGGTCGTCCTATGCCTTGGTGCTCTGTCTGGCGCCACTGCTGTCCTCCAGCAGTCTGGCGATGACCATGCTGTGCCAGATGGGCATCGCCATCATCGTTTGTCTGTCGTACAACATCCTGTTGGGGCAAGGCGGCATGCTGAGTTTTGGCCATGCCGTGTACTCGGGGCTGGGATCGTTCGCGGCCATCCATACCTTGAACAAGGTCGCGCAAGGCGATTGGGCCATCCCGGTCAGCCTGATCCCGATCATCGGTGGGCTGGGTGGGCTGCTGATCGCCGCACTGCTTGGCGCGGTCACGACACGCAAGTCGGGCAACACGTTCGCCATGATCACGCTGGGCGTGGGGGAGTTGGTGTGGTCCATGTCCCTGATGCTGTCGGAGTTCTTCGGCGGTGAAGGCGGCATCTCCGGCAACCGGGTGGTGGGCGATGCCGTGATGGGGATCACCTTTGGTCCGCAGATCCAGCTCTATTACTTGATCGCGTTGTATTGCTTTGTTTGCACCGCCCTGATGTTTGCCTTCACGCGCACGCCCTTGGGCCGCATGCTCAACGCCGTGCGAGACAACCCGGAGCGGGTCGAGTTCATCGGTTACGACACGCAGCGCGTGCGTTACATTGCCTTCATGATTGCCGGTTTCTTTGCGGGCATCGCGGGTGGTTTGTACACCTTGAACTTTGAAATCGTGACCGCCGAGGTGGTGGGGGCGCACCGCTCCGGGGCCTACCTGCTGTTCACCTTCTTGGGCGGTGCCTTGTTCTTCTTCGGCCCCATCATTGGCGCGGTGCTGATGGTGTTCGCCACGGTGCTGCTGTCAGAGTGGACCAAAGCCTGGTTGCTCTACCTGGGGCTGACCTTCTTGTTCATGGTGATGTTTGCGCCGGGCGGACTCTCCAGTTTGCTGATGATGAACATGCGCGTGGTGGCCTTTGGTTTGTTTGGCCGCGTCTGGAAGCTCTATGCGGCGATGCTGGCGGCGGCCATCGTGGTCATGCTGGGCCTGACGGCCATGGTCGAGATGCTCTATCACATCAAGCTCAACGAGGCCATGGGCCCTGAGTTGACCTTGATGGGCATTACCCTCAATACCCATGGCACGCCCGCGTGGGTGGGGGCACTGATCCTGCTGGTCATGGGGGGCGGTTTGTTGGAGCTGGCCCGGCGCCAGTTTGCGCAGGTGTGGGGCCGGGTTCAGGAAGACATCGAACACGAGATCCGTCGTCGTGAGGGGCACTGAGCGCATGGTCACCTCATCATCAGCCAGTCTTGGGCTGGCCCTGGAGTTGCGTGATGTGCGCAAGTCCTT
>JAZJZP010000292.1:14768-15894 GCA_040389805.1 Pseudomonadota bacterium | reverse complement strand
CCAGCGTCAGGGCCGCCCAATACACCAGTACACGCTGTGCAATCGGACGGTGGCTGCGAACCCGCCAGATGGCATTGAGGGTGTGGTCAATGGTCAGCATCAAAGCCACCGCCGTGACCCCCAAACCAATCAAACCCAAGCCGCCCAGTTGGCTGGCCTTCATCGCGAACTTGGTCAACGACAACAACACTGGTTTCGCTATGGCATCGGGCACAAAGCCTTGAATGAACTCTTGCTCCAGCGCTTTGCGAAACCGAGCAAACACGGGAAAGGCACTGAACAATGCCAGCATCACCGTGAACAAAGGGACCAGGGCAATGGTCGTCGTGAAGGTCAGACTGCCAGCGGTCAAGCCGAGGCGATCCTCCCGAAAACGCTGGCGCAGCGTGACAAAGGTCTGCGCCCAAGGCCATTCTTGCAAAGTCAGGATCAAAGCCACCCATCTGCGACGAGCATTCGACCACGCGCTAATTTTTGACATCATCTGGCTATGATGCCAGCCAAGGTGCCATTCGGCGCCACCTGCCCCGCGAACTTGATGCCCGACACGCTCTCCCCCCTCCCCGTCACCCCCTTGACTCAGCACCCTCCAGAGCGGCTGAGGTCCATCAATATGACCCGCTGGATCGCCCTGACCTCGGTGATTGGTCTGATCATCCTGGGCCTCTTGTGGGAGCTCAAACTGGCGCCCCTCCAGGGCGGCACCGGCATGCTCGCCCTCAAGGTAGTCCCGCTGGTGTTTGGCATCAGTGGGCTGCTCAAGCACCGCATGTACACCTTCCGGTGGCTATCGCTGCTGGTGTGGCTCTACTTCACCGAAGGCACCATGCGCGCCACCAGCGATGCCGGCCTGAGCCAAATCCTGGCAGGCATCGAGGTCTTCTTGAGCCTGGCCTTGTTCACGGCCTGCGCGGTGTATGTCCGGTTGCGCTTGAAGCCCAAAAACGCTGCCCCCAAGGCCAGTTGATCCCCGCGAAAGCCCCACGATGTCCGACCCGTCCAGATTCACCGCTGACCTGCGCGCACTACTGGGTGATGCGGGCGTATTGAGTCCCGGCATGGCCTCTGACGATGCCATGGCGCTCTACTTGAACGACTGGCGCGGACGCTACCGAGGCCATGCCCT
>JAZJZP010000292.1:13189-14758 GCA_040389805.1 Pseudomonadota bacterium | reverse complement strand
GCAGCACCGAAGAGGTGGCGGCCGTGGTTCGTTTGTGTGCCCAGCACGGTGTCAGCCTCGTGCCTCAAGGCGGCAATACCAGCCTGGTGGGAGGAGCCGTGCCCGATGCCAGCGGACAACAATTGGTGCTCAGTCTGCAACGCCTGCGACAAGTACGCTCCACCGACGTGGCCAACCTCAGCCTCACCGTCGAAGCAGGCTGCACCCTGCAAGACACCCAGAATGCCGCCGAGGCGGCCGGACTGCTGTTCCCCCTCAGCTTGGCCTCACAAGGTACGTGCACGATCGGCGGCAACCTGGCCAGCAATGCCGGAGGCACCCAGGTACTGCGCTACGGCACGGCGCGCGAACTCTGCCTGGGCCTGGAGGTGGTTTCCGCTCAAGGGCAGATCTGGTCAGGGCTGTCTGGTCTGCGCAAAGACAACACCGGCTACGACCTGCGCGACCTGTTCATTGGCAGCGAAGGCACCCTGGGCATCATCACCGCGGCGACCTTGCGCCTCTACCCCCGCCCGCGTGGGCAGGCCACAGCGCTGCTCGCCTGCGCCGACCTCAACGCTGCCGTGGCAGTCCTGCAGCAGGCCCGCCACGAGCTTGATGCCGGTCTGACCGCGTTTGAAGTGATGGCCAGTCTGCCGCTCCAACTGGTCCAGCACCACCACCCCGAGGTGGGATCCGTCCTGGCAGCCTTGCAGGGCCAAGCAGGCGAGGCAGCACCCGCCTGGGTCGTGCTGATTGAAAACGCCAGCAGTGAGTCAGACGCACACGCTCAGGCACGCCTGCAATCCGTTCTGAGCCACGCCCTCTCGCAAGGATTGATCACCAACGCCACGCAAGCCAGCAATCAACGCCAACAACGCGCTCTTTGGCAGCTCAGAGAAACCATCCCGCTGTCTGAACGTGCAGAGGGCTTGATGGTCAAGCATGACATCGGCATTCCCACCTCGGCCATCCCCGACTTTGTCACGACCACCGCCCACGCACTGAATACGCGCTGGCCCGACGCCCGCATCGTCTGCTTTGGGCACCTGGGCGACGGCAACCTGCACTACAACGTACAACCCCCTGCCAACCTTGCCCACGACGATGCCCTGCAAGCCTTTGAGACTCAGGTCAACGCACTCGTCTTTGATCAGGTGACACGCTTTGATGGCACCTTGTCGGCCGAACACGGCATCGGGGTTTTGCGCCGAGAGGAACTGGCACGACGAAAATCAAGCGTAGCGTTGTCGATGATGCGCGCCATCAAGCTGGCACTCGACCCCTGCGGACTGATGAACCCAGGGCGGGTTCTTCAGGGCTGATCAGTCCAGCGTCTGCCAGTCCAGAGTGCAGTGACCAGCACGCCAGCGCTGCAACCACATCATCCCGACGATCGTCTTGGCATCGGTCAGCAAACCTTGCTGCATCCACTGTTCCAACTCGTCTTGACTGGCCGAGAACACGTCCAGAAACTCGCCCTCATCCAAGTGACGCTCGCCCAAGGTCAACTCATCGGCAAACCAGATCTGGATGATCTCCGTGGCGTAACCGATCACGGGGTGCATTACACCCGCCTGGGCCCAACGA
>JAZJZP010000292.1:5969-13179 GCA_040389805.1 Pseudomonadota bacterium | reverse complement strand
AGCCGGTCTCTTCCAGCAATTCACGCTGCGCGCAAGCCAAGCCGCCTTCACCGGCATCGAGCTTGCCCGCCGGGAACTCGATCATGGTCTGGCGCACCGGATAGCGGTATTGCCGCTCCATCACCAAACGCCCATCGGGCAAGGTCGCCACGATCATCACCGCGCCCGGGTGGATCACGTATTCACGCGGCGCCTCGCGTCCTGTCGGCAGACGCACCACATCCCGACGCAGTTCCAGAAAGTGGCCCTTGTAGACCAACTCTGACGTCAGTGGTTCTTCGCGCAGGTGCGCATCAGAGGGAGCCATTGGCTGATCGGCCATGACATCAATGCGCAGAACCGCGGCGCAGATACCGCCAGACAAACCCAGGGAACGCCAGCGTCAGAAAGGCCAAACTCCACACCGCATAGAACTCCCAGCGCTGCTCGCTCACTTGGCCCAAGTGCCCCTCAAGAGTCCGGCCCAGTAACACCACCAAGATGGCATAGATTAGCAGCTCAACCAAGCGCCAGGTCAATGGTTTGGGTGCCCTCACAGGCCCCACCAGAAACAACCGGTTATTCAAGAACGGCACATTGGCCGCCAAAACGGCAGCCACCAGCACACAGGCGATGGCCCAAACCGGAATCAGTCCCGACATGACGGATCAACCCGCCAAGGACTGGGTAATGACGCGAGCACACAGCGCCATCAATGCACCGGGCAAGATACCCAGACCCAGCACCGCCAAGGCATTGACGGACAAGAGCGCCCGAGCCTCGCCGCCAGCCGTCACCGGGGTGGTGTCGGTCGGCTCGTCAAAGTACATGACCTTGACAATGCGCAGGTAGTAGTACGCGCCAATCAACGACAGCAGCACCGCCACGATGGCCAGTTGCAGATGCAAGGGCGAGCTGGTGGTGATCAAGGACTGCAGCACCGCCAGCTTGGCATAAAAGCCCACCGTGGGCGGCAGGCCCGCCAGCGAGAACATGAAGATGGCCATCACGGCCGCCATCAAAGGACTGCGTTTGTTCAGGCCCGACAGGTCAGAGATCTGTTCGGCTTCCAGGTTCGAGCGCGACAGGAACATCACCATTCCGAAGGTGCCGAGTGTCGTCAGAACATAAGTCAGGATATAAAACAGCGACGAGCCATAACCGTTGCCAGCCGACACCGTGTTGCCAGAAACCACGCTGGGCACAAAACCGAGCAACATGAAGCCCAACTGTGCGATCCCTGAGTAGGCCAACATGCGCTTCAGATTGGTCTGTGCAATGGCCGCCAGATTGCCCACAGCCAGGGAGGCCACGGCCAGAATCATCAACATTTGTTGCCAATCGGTCGCCGTATTGATCAGCCCCTCAACCAACAAGCGAATGGTGATGGCAAATGCGGCCAACTTGGGCGCACCGGCCACCATCAACGTCACGGCAGTAGGCGCCCCTTGATAAACATCGGGCACCCACATGTGAAAAGGCACGACCCCCAACTTGAACGCCAAGCCGGCCACGATGAACACCAGGCCAAACGACAGCACCTGCTTGTTGATCTGGCCAGACAGTGTGGCCTTGTAGACATCACCCAGGTCCAGCGAACCCGTGGCGCCGTACATCATCGACAAGCCATACAGCAAGAAGCCGCTGGCCAGCGCACCCAGCACAAAGTACTTCATGGCCGCTTCGGTCGATTGAGCATGATCGCGGCGCAAGGCCACCAAGGCGTACAAGGACAAGGACATCAACTCCAGACCCAGGTAGATGGTCAGAAAGTTGTTGCCAATGATCATGATCGAGATGCCAAGCAACGAAAACAAGCTCAAGGTGAACAACTCACCCTTGAGAATGTCGCGGGCACCGGCATAGGCCTGCGAGTACACCAAGCTGGCCATCACCGCCAACGTGGCGCACAAACCCAGCAAATGCCCCATCGGGTCGGTCACCACCATGCGCTGCATGGCGTAGTTCGACGTACTGGAGTCCAGTGCACCCAGGTGCAAGCCCGCCACCACCGACAGCGAGAGCATGGTCAGCACATAAGTCGGCAATCGCCGAGGATGGGTTACGAAGAGATCGGCCAGCGCGACCACGCACGCCATGGCCAGCAACACGATCTCGGGCGCAACCGCGAGCCAGTTCAGTTGAGTCATCTTGAGTCGACCTTAGTTCAACTTGCTTTGAGCAACATGCTTGAGCAGCTCTGTCACCGAAACGTGCATCACGTCGGTAAAGGGCTTGGGCTGTATGCCCATCCAAAGCACGGCGACGGCCAAAATGGCCATGATCAAAAATTCGCGGGCATTGATGTCAGTCAAGCCACGCACCTGGTCGTTGGTGACCTCCCCAAAGTACACGCGCTTGTACATCCACAGCCTGTAGGCCGCACCAAAAATCAAGGCGGTGGCAGCCAACAGACCAATCAGGAAGTCAAACTGAACGGCACCCAAAATCACCATCCACTCGCCGACAAAACCTGCCGTGGCCGGCAGCCCGCAGTTGGCCATCGAGAAGAACAAGGCAAAGGCCGCAAACTTGGGCATTGTGTTGACGACACCACCGTAGCTGGCGATTTCACGCGAATGCACGCGGTCGTACAAGACACCAATGCTCAAGAACATCGCCGCTGACACGAAGCCGTGGGCAATCATCTGCACCAAGCCGCCCGCCATGCCCAATTCATTGAAGATGAAAAAGCCCAGGGTGACAAAACCCATGTGCGCGATGGACGAGTAGGCCACCAGCTTCTTCATGTCTTGCTGAACCATGGCGACCAAGCCAATGTAGATCACCCCAATCAGGGACAAGGTGATCACGACAGGCGCCCATTGATGACTGGCATCCGGCACGATCGGCAGCATGAAACGCAAGAAGCCGTAACAACCCAGCTTCAGCATGATCGCCGCCAGCACGACCGAACCACCGGTGGGGGCTTCAACGTGGGCATCCGGCAACCAAGTATGCACAGGCCACATCGGCACCTTGACAGCGAACGCTGCAAAGAAAGCGCCAAACAGCAAAGACTGAGCGGTCGCGGCCAGCGGTAATTTGTGCCACGTCAGGATGTCAAAGCTGCCACCCGACTTGTAGTACAAGAAGATCAAGGCCACCAGCATCAACAGCGAGCCCAACAGCGTGTACAAGAAGAACTTGAACGCAGCGTAGACGCGACGCGGGCCGCCCCACACCCCGATGATGATGTACATCGGGATCAGCGTGGCTTCAAAGAAAACGTAGAACAACAGACCGTCGAGTGCGGAGAACACGCCGACCATCAAGCCCGACAGGATCAAGAAAGCCCCGTAGTACTGATGTGGCCGGTCTTCAATGACCTCCCAGCCCGCCAACACCACAATGATGGTGATGAAGGCCGTCAAGGGCACAAACCACATCGAGATGCCATCGACGCCCAGGTGGTAGAACACATTGAAGCGCTCGATCCAGGAGGCCTTCTCGACAAACTGCATCGCCGCCGTGGTGGTGTCGAAATCAAGCACCACCGGGATGGTGACCAAAAAGCCGATGACAGCGCCGATCAGCGCCACCCAACGGGTCAGTTGAGGATTTTCCTGGCGGCCGACGGCCAACAGCAAGATCCCGAATGCCACCGGAACCCAGATGGCCAAAGAAAGAATATTGGACATTGTTTGCATGAACGGATCCCTGCGCTCAGTGGTTCATGAACACAAACCACGTCATGAGGGCAAAGACCCCCAAGATCATGACCAGCGCGTAGTGATAGAGGTAACCTGTCTGGAACAGGCGCACCAGTGATGAAATCAAACCCACCACCTTGGCCGAACCATTGACCAACAAACCGTCAATGATGGCCACGTCGCCAATTTTCCAGAGACCACGCCCCAACAGACGGGCGCCGGCGGCGATGATGTTTTCGTTGATCCAGTCCAGGAAGTACTTGTTCTCCATCACCTTGATGACGGGCGACAGCACGCGGGCAAAGAAGGCCGGAATGCGTGGATTGACCATGTAAAACACATAGGCCGTCACGACACCACCCAGCGCCAGCCAGAACGGCAGGGTCGAGAAGCCATGCAAGGCCATCGCCGCAGCATCATGAAACTCATGCGCGAGCTCTTCCATCGCAGGATGATGCTCCAAGTTCACAAAGATGGCGCTCTTGAGGAAGTCACCGAACAACACCGCTTTGATGGTGAAGTAGCCAATCGCGGCCGACGGAACCGCCAGCAACAACAGGGGCACCGTCACCACCCAAGGCGACTCATGCGGCGTGTGAGCATGGTGATGTCCGTGGTCATCCGCATGATCGTCGTGGTGATCATCTTCTGGCGGGAAGGGCTTGTGATGGAAGTTCTCCTTGCCATGGAAGACCAGGAAGTACATCCGAAAGCTGTAGAAAGCGGTCACGAAGACACCAATGATCACCGCGTAGTAGGCAAAGTGCGCAGCAGGCAGGTGGCTGGCGTGCACCGCTTCAATGATGCTGTCCTTGGAGTAAAAGCCCGAGAAGAACGGCGTACCGATCAAGGCCAGCGATCCAATCAGGGAGGTGATCCAGGTGATCTTCATGTACTTCCACAGACCACCCATGTTGCGGATGTCCTGGTCGTGGTGCATGCCCATGATGACCGAGCCCGCGCCAAGGAACAGCAAGGCCTTGAAGAAGGCGTGCGTCATCAGATGGAACAGGGCCACGTTGTAGGCCGACGCGCCCAAGGCAACCGTCATGTAACCCAACTGCGAGAGGGTTGAATACGCAACCACGCGCTTGATGTCGGTCTGGATGATGCCCAGAAACCCCATGAACAACGCCGTGATGGCGCCAATGATCAACACGAAGTTCAAAGCCGCATCCGACAACTCGAACAGCGGCGACATGCGCGACACCATGAAGATGCCGGCCGTCACCATGGTCGCCGCGTGGATCAGCGCAGAGATCGGGGTCGGACCTTCCATCGAATCAGGCAGCCACACATGCAGCGGGAACTGCGCCGATTTGCCCATGGCACCAATGAACAGGCAGATGCAGATCACGGTGATCAGCATCCACTCGGTCTTGGGCAAGGTCAGGGCCGCCAACTCGTTCGCCTTGGCGAACACATCGGTGTAGCTCAAGCTGCCCGTGTAGGCCACGATCAGACCAATGCCCAGGATGAAGCCGAAGTCACCCACACGGTTGACCAGGAAGGCCTTCATGTTGGCAAAGATGGCGGTGGGTTTTTTGAACCAGAAACCGATCAGCAGGTAGGACACCAGGCCCACGGCTTCCCAGCCGAAGAACAACTGCAGGAGGTTGTTGCTCATCACGAGCATCAACATCGAGAAGGTGAACAGCGAGATGTAGCTGAAGAAGCGCTGATAGCCGGGGTCTTCTTTCATGTAGCCGATGGTGTAGACATGCACCATCAGTGACACGAAGGTCACGACGCACATCATCATCGCTGTCAGGCCGTCGACCATGAAGCCAACTTCCATCTTCAGCGCCCCCAGGGTCATCCATTCATAGACCGTGGCGTTGAAATGCGCCCCCTCGAATGCCACCGCGTTTAGTGTCATGACCGAGAAGATGAATGAAACCAGCACGCCCAGGATGGTGATCACATGGGCGCCGCTGCGGCCTATCGTTTTGCCGAAAAATCCGGCGGCAATCGACCCGACCAGTGGTGCCAAGGGCACGACCAGCAGGTTATTGAGAGTGAGCTCTGACATTGTTGTGGTTCTCCTGGCGTCAGTCGATCAACCCTTGAGGGTATCGAGCTCGTCCACGTTGATCGTCTGGCGATTGCGGAACAACACCACGAGGATGGCCAGGCCAATGGCCGATTCGGCCGCCGCCACCGTCAAGATGAAGAACACAAAGACCTGCCCGTCCATGTCGCCCAGATAGTGCGAAAAGGCGATGAAGTTGGTGTTAACGGCCAGGAGCATCAGCTCAATGGCCATCAACAGCACGATCAGGTTCTTGCGATTGAGGAAGATACCGATCACGGACATGGCGAACAAAATCGCGCCCAGAGAAAGGTAGTGTCCAAGGGTCACAGCGGTGGTCATGCCTAGCCTCCAGCGGGGTTGGTATCAGCAGCAGCGGCAGGCTTTTCAACGACCGCGTCCATTTTGACAATGCGCAGACGATCGGCCTTCTTGGCCTTGACCTGCTCTGCCGGGTTTTGATAGTGCGCGTCTTTGCGACGACGCAGCGTCAACGCGATGGCCGCAATGATGGCCACCAACAAGATCACCGCAGCAATCTGCACCGGGAACAGGTAATGGCTGTAGAGGTCAATGCCCAGCGCCTTGGTATTGGCCATCTTGGCCACTTCTGGCGGGAACGGCTTGGCCTCGGTCAGGTGGAAGCCACGCGTGAGCACGGCCGCCATTTCAAGGGCGATCACCACACCGACCAAACCCGCCACCGGAAAGTGTTTCCAGAAACCCTGGCGCAGCGAGTCAATGTTGATGTCCAGCATCATCACCACAAACAGGAACAAGACCATCACGGCGCCGACATAGACCAAGACCAGCGCAATGGCCAGAAACTCGGCCTGCAGCAGCATCCAGATGCACGCGGCACTGAAGAAAGCCAGCACGAGGTGCAAGGCCGCGCTGACAGGACTTTTCGCGGTGATGACGCGAAAGGCCGCGAACAGCAGCACGAATGAAAAAACGTAAAAAAGCGCAGTTAAGGTATTCATGGCTTACCGGTACTTAGCGTCCGCCTCCTTGGTGGCTGCGATTTCTTTTTCGTAGCGATCACCAACGGCCAGGAGCATGTCCTTGGTGAAGTACAGGTCGCCACGCTTTTCGCCGTGGTATTCAAAAATGTGCGTCTCCACGATCGAATCGACCGGGCAGCTTTCTTCGCAGAAGCCACAAAAAATGCACTTGGTCAGGTCGATGTCGTAGCGGCTGGTACGGCGTGAGCCGTCGTCGCGCACTTCCGACTCGATGGTGATGGCCATGGCCGGGCACACCGCTTCGCACAACTTGCAAGCGATGCAGCGCTCTTCACCGTTGTCGTAGCGACGCAAGGCGTGCAGGCCACGAAAGCGCGGTGACATGGGTGTTTTCTCTTCAGGAAACTGCACGGTGATGTGCGGCTTCAGGAAGTACCTGCCGGTCAGCGCCAGGCCTTTGAACAACTCCGTGAGGAAGAAGCTCGAGACAAAACTCTTGAGGGACGTGGTCATGATGGCGGCCCCTTATTTCCAGATGTTCCAGGGAGACATGATCCAGCCCCCCACGATCACCAACCACA
>JAZJZP010000292.1:287-5959 GCA_040389805.1 Pseudomonadota bacterium | reverse complement strand
CGGAAGCGAGGGAACGAAGCCCGCACCCACAAGAACATGGTCACGATGACGAAGGTCTTGATGCCCAGCCAGATCCAGCCCGGGATGAAACCCAGGAAGTCCACCGGAGGCAGCCAGCCGCCAAAGAACATCACGGCGGCCAAGGCGGACACCAGGATCATGTTGGCGTATTCGGCCAGGAAGAACATTGCAAATGACATGCCCGAGTATTCGATCATGTGACCGGCCACAATTTCAGACTCGCCTTCCACCACGTCAAACGGGTGGCGGTTGGTCTCGGCCAGGCCGGAGATGAAATACACCACCGTGATGGGCAGCAGCGGCAACCAGTTCCAGGACAGGAAGCTCACGCCCATGTTGGCGAACTGCCCCTTGCCCTGGCTCAACACGATGTCGGTCATGTTGAGCGATCCGGAGGTCATCAAAACGATCACCAGGCAAAAGCCCATCGCAATTTCGTAGGACACCATCTGAGCCGAAGCGCGCATCGCCCCCAGGAAGGCGTACTTGGAGTTGGACGACCAGCCCGCGATGATCACGCCATAAACTTCCAGCGAGGTGATGGCCATCAGGAACAGCAAGCCGGCATTGACGTTGGCCAAAGCGACCTCGGGACCAAACGGCATCACGGCCCACGCAGCCAGTGCCGGCATGATGGTCATGATGGGGCCCAGGAAGAACAAGCCTTTGTTGGCCGCCGACGGCACGATGATTTCTTTGAAGATCAGCTTGACGGCATCCGCGATCGGCTGCAACAAACCGTTAGGGCCCGTGCGGTTGGGACCGGGGCGGAGTTGCGTGCGACCAATGGCCTTGCGCTCCCACAAAGTCAGGTAGGCGACGCAGCCCAGCAGTGGCAGCAGCAAGGCCACGATCTTGAGCAAGGCCCAGACCACAGGCCAAGCGCCACCCAAGGCGCCGGCTCCAGCTGTATACAGGGTATCAATCATGGTGTGTTCCCTTCCCTGCCTCAGACTTTGTCAACGCGGATCGCGCCGAACTGCGCACCCAGCGAGGACGTTGCGGCATGACCGGCGGGCACGCGCACCACATTGGCGGGCAAGCTGGCATCCAGCACCGCAGGCAACAAGGCCGTCGCACCGTCTTGCGACACCTTGACTTGCGCACCGCTGACCAGACCCAACTCCGACCACAAGGCTTGGGAGAGACTGGCCACCGGGGCCTGCGCATCGGCCGTCTGCTGCAGTGACTCCGAGCGGCGCACCAAGGCATCAGCGCTGTAGATGGACACGTCAGCAATGCGTTCCAGTCCACCCGTTGAACCCTGCAACTGGATCGCGGCAGTGGTTTGGTTGGACAAGCGAGCCGAAATGGCGGCCAGATCACCCAAGGCACTGGCGCGAACCTCTTCCGAGGTTTCGAAATCAAACCCCTGCAGGTCCAACATATTGCCCAGCACGCGCAGCACTTTCCAGGCAGGTCGGGTCTCGCCCAAAGGCTTGACCACGCCGTGGAAGCTTTGCACGCGACCTTCCGCGTTCACAAAGGTGCCGGACGTTTCAGAGAACGGCGCGATGGGCAACAGCACATCGGCGTAATCGGTGGCCGCCGTCTTGAACGACGACAGGGCCACGACCATCTTGACCCCCTCAACGGCGGCGCGCGCAGCGGCCGGGTTGGCGGCATCGAACTCAGGCTCGACGTTGAGCAACAGAACGGCCTTGAGGCCCGGGCTGTTCAGCATCTGAGCCGCGTTCAAACCACCTTGTTGCGGTTGCGCGCCCACCAATTGAGCGCCCACCGTGTTGGCGGACTCGCCAAGGAAGCCGACCGTCGCACCGGTGTGCTCGCCGATCCATTGCGCCAAAGCATGCAGGGTCGAGGCTTGCGGATGCTGTGCAGCCGCATTGCCCAACAAAATGGCCTTCTTCTCGCCAGACAACAGCGAGGCTGCGATCGCACGGGCTGCCTCGGTTGCGGTGCCCGCGGCCGGGGCGGACACACCCTTGTCACTGGCCACCGCCGCCGCCACATCCGCCAAGGCTTGCGCCCAGGCACTGGGTGCCACGGTGACGCGTTGCTTGATGGGCAGCAGCCAATCGTCGGTCGTCGCGCCAATGGCACTGACTTGCGCACCGTGCTTGGTCGCGTGGCGCAGGCGTGAGGCGAACAGGGGATGGTCTTTGCGCAGGAACGAGCCCACCACCAAAACGCGATCCAGTGTGGACAAATCGGCGATGGGCAAACCCAGCCACGTCACGCCAGCGGTGGCGGTGAAATCGCTCTGGCGCAGGCGAGTGTCGACGTTGTCGCTGCCCAAACCGCGCACCAGTTGGGCCAACAGGTACAACTCTTCAGCTGTGCTGTGAGCCGTTCCCAAGGCACCGATTGAGGCGGCACCATGGTCGTTCTTGATGCACTTGAGGCCATTGGCCACATATTCCAGGGCCGTCGTCCAGTCGACTTCCTGCCATTGACCACCCTGCTTGAGCATGGGCTTGGTCAGGCGCTGATCGCTGTTGAGGGCTTCGTAGCTGAAGCGATCGCGGTCGGCGATCCAACATTCGTTCACAGCTTCGTTTTCGAGCGGCACCACGCGCAAGACCTTGCCATTTTTGACCTGAACGATCAGGTTGGCACCGGTGCTGTCGTGCGGGCTGACGCTTTTGCGGCGTGACAGCTCCCAGGTTCGGGCGCTGTAGCGGAAGGGCTTGCTGGTCAATGCACCGACAGGACACAGGTCAATCATGTTGCCCGACAGTTCGGAGTCGACCGACTTGCCCACGAAGGTGGTGATTTCAGCGTGCTCACCGCGGTGAAGCATGCCCAACTCCATCACGCCGGCGATTTCTTGACCGAAGCGAACGCAGCGGGTGCATTGGATGCAGCGGTTCATTTCTTGCATCGAGATCAGCGGGCCCACGTCTTTGGGCAACACCACGCGCTTTTCTTCTTCGTAGCGCGAAGATGACGCGCCATAACCCACCGCCAGGTCTTGCAACTGGCACTCACCGCCCTGGTCACAAATGGGGCAATCGAGCGGGTGATTGATCAGCAAAAACTCCATCACGCCCTGCTGGGCTTTGATGGCTTTGTCGCTCTTGGTGCGCACGATCATGCCTTGGGTCACCGGGGTAGCGCAGGCCGGCATCGGCTTGGGCGCTTTTTCGATGTCCACCAGGCACATGCGGCAGTTGGCCGCAATGGAGAGCTTCTTGTGATAACAGAAATGCGGGATGTAGGTGCCGTGTTGCTCGGCCGCATGCATGACCATGCTGCCCTCAAGCACCTGGATCTTCTGTCCGTCTAGTTCGATTTCAACCATCTTGTTTGCCCTGCTTAGAGGTAGGCCGGGACCGCGCAGGTCTTGTGTTCGATGTGATGAATGAATTCATCACGGTAGTGCTTGATGAAGGCGCGCACCGGCATGGCAGCGGCATCACCCAGCGCGCAAATGGTGCGACCCTGGATGTTGTCGGCCACCGAATTGAGCATCTCGATGTCTTCGAGGCGACCCTTGCCGTTCTCGATGCGCTCGACCATGCGCCACAGCCAGCCCGTGCCTTCGCGGCAAGGCGTGCACTGACCACAGGACTCGTGCATGTAGAAGTACGACAGGCGCAACAGGCTCTTGACCATGCAGCGGGTTTCGTCCATGACGATGACCGCTCCCGAGCCCAGCATCGAGCCGGCCTTGGCGATCGAGTCATAGTCCATGGTGCACTCCATCATGATGTGCGCAGGCAGCACCGGCATCGACGATCCACCAGGGATCACGGCCTTGAGCTTGCGCCCACCGCGCACGCCACCGGCGAGCTCCAGCAGGGTCGCGAACGGCGTGCCCATGGGGATCTCGTAGTTGCCGGGACGCTCGACGTCGCCGCTGATCGAGAACAGTTTGGTGCCACCGTTGTTGGGCTTGCCCACGTTCAGGAACGCATCGCCGCCGTTACGGATGATCCAGGGAACCGCCGCAAAGGTTTCGGTGTTGTTGATGGTCGTGGGCTTGCCATACAGACCAAAACTGGCCGGGAACGGTGGCTTGAAGCGAGGTTGCCCCTTTTTGCCTTCCAGCGACTCCAGCAAGGCGGTTTCTTCGCCGCAGATGTAAGCACCAAAACCATGGAAGCCATGCAACTGGAAGCTGTAGCTGCTGCCCAGGATGTTGTCGCCCAACAAACCGGCTGCGCGGGCTTCTTCCAGGGCTTCTTCAAAGCGGTCGTAGACCTCGAAGATTTCGCCGTGGATGTAGTTGTAGCCCACGCTGATGCCCATGGCATACGCAGCGATGGCCATGCCCTCGATCACGATATGGGGGTTGAAGCGCAGGATCTCGCGGTCCTTGCACGTGCCCGGTTCACCTTCGTCGGAATTGCACACCAGGTACTTCTGACCAGGGAAGGCACGAGGCATGAAGCTCCACTTCAAGCCGGTCGGGAAACCCGCACCGCCACGACCACGCAGGGCCGAGGCTTTGACTTCGGCAATGACCTGATCAGGGGTCAGGCCTTCGCCGCCATCCTTGCCCAGGATCTTGCGCAGCGCGGCGTAACCACCACGCGCTTCATAGTCCTTGAGACGCCAGTTGTTACCGTCCAGCCCCGCATAGATCTGCGGGCTGATGTGACGCCCGTGAAAGGCGGTTTCCTGGCCCGTGGCCTGGAATTGAGAAAGGTCCAACATCGTGTGGTCCTCGATTATTTGGCTTGCGCCTTGAGGGCATCGACCAGCGCATCCAGGCGGTCGTTGCTCATGTAGCTGACCATCTGGCGGTCATTGACCAGCATCACCGGCGCATCGGCGCACGCGCCCAGGCATTCGCACTGCTGCACAGTGAACAAGCCGTCGGCGGTGGTGCCGCCGTTTTCAACGCCAAGCTTTTCGCACAGGTGCTGCAAGGCTTTTTGGCCATCACGCAACTGGCATGGCAAGTTGGTGCAAACATTGAGTTTGAACTGCCCCACCGGCTGCTGGTTGTACATGTTGTAAAAAGTGACCACCTCGTGCACCGCAATGGCGGGCATCCCCAGGTAGTCGGCCACCTGCTGTTCGCCCTCGGGCGCAATCCAGCCGCGCTCTTGCTGGAGGATCGACAGGCAAGCCATCACCGCCGACTGTTTCTGGTCGGCTGGGTACTTGGCCACTTCGCGGTCGAAGCGCGCTTTGGTTTGTTCGCTGAGCATGGGTTTGTCAGTCACGTAGCGGTCAATTAGCGGTCAATTTCACCGAACACGATGTCCATCGTCCCGATGATGGCCACGGCATCGGCCAGCATGTGGCCACGGGTCATTTCGTCCAGGGCCGCCAAATGCGGGAAGCCCGGCGCGCGGATCTTCAAGCGGTACGGCTTGTTGGCCCCATCGCTCGACAGGTAAATTCCAAACTCGCCCTTGGGGTGTTCCACGGCCGCATAGGCTTCGCCTTCGGGCACGTGGAAGCCTTCGGTGAAGAGCTTGAAGTGATGGATCAATTGCTCCATCGAAGTCTTCATCTCGACGCGCGACGGCGGGGCAACCTTGTGGTTGTCGGTGATGACCGGGCCGGGGTTGGCACGCAGCCAGTTCACACACTGTTTGATGATGCGGTTGGACTGACGCAGCTCTTCGACACGAACCAGGTAGCGGTCGTAACAGTCGCCGTTCTTGCCCACCGGGATGTCGAAGTCCATCTGGTCATAGACATCGTAGGGCTGGTGCTTGCGCAGGTCCCAC
>JAZJZP010000292.1:0-277 GCA_040389805.1 Pseudomonadota bacterium | reverse complement strand
CCACACAATACCGGAGCCGCGCAGCATGGCACCCGAGAAGCCCAGGTTCAGGGCGCGCTCGGGCGAGACCACACCAATGCCCACCGTGCGCTGTTTCCAGATGCGGTTGTCGGTCAGGAGCGTTTCGTACTCGTCCACCAAACCAGGGAAGCGCTGCGTGAAATCGTCAATGAAATCCAGCATGGACCCTTGGCGGTTCTCGTTCAGGCGCGCAATGGTCTTGGCGTTCTTGATCTTGCTGACCTTGTACTGCGGCATGGTGTCCGGCAGGTCGCGG
>JAZJZP010000291.1:0-3176 GCA_040389805.1 Pseudomonadota bacterium | reverse complement strand
ACCATGGCTGTGACGCCATGCGCTACATGGTGGCCTACTTCGACCTGCGCGACCCACGCGAAGCGGCCATGATGCAAACCACCGCCCTGATTACGGGCAAACGCAACGTACCTGCCAACAGCACCCCACCCAAGTTCAACGTGCCCGGCTGGCCGAGCATTCCAGGGTTCACGTGATGAAGATCATGGTTTTCAACGAGGTGGGTTTCTGGGTCGCGGTCGTCGTCGTCCCACTGGCGGCCATCATCATCGGCTGGCTCTTGAGTCGCACCGAAGCGCATGACGGTGAGCCAACCGCAGATACGGTCTGGCATGGCCGCACGTGGCGTGACGAGACCCGTTCAAAGAGCTTGCACCGTGACGAATAACCCGACGCCCGCGGAGATCACCGCGCTCGCAGACGTGATCTTCAACGTGCTCATTGTCAGCCCGGAAGTGTTCCTCGACGATACGAAGGGGCCGAGCAACCCAGACTACGTGAGTACCGCTGAGGTGCGCGAATTAGCAGATAGGCTTGCTCACGCCATAGAGAAGCATATGGCTGACAATGGCTAACAACCCGACCCCAGCCGAGATCACCGCCCTATGGACGGCCAAGCAGCAAGAGTTCGTCGAGTCGCGCCGCCGTATTCGCCTCATCCGCCAATGGCTAGCCCACAAAGTCGAGCCCGAAGTCCCCAGCGAGTTCATGACTCAGGCCGACACCCGCGTCAAGCTCGCCTTCCCCATCACCACGTCGCTGCACACCATCGCCGTCATGGCCCGCAAACGACCGTTACTGAAACGCACCCCGCTGGGCTCGGGCATGGCCCCCTCTACCAGAGCCAGCAAACTGGAACGCTGGGCCAATGGCTGCCTGACCGAGCTCGAGGGCCAATCTGGCGCCATCTGGAAACCGCTCGTGGCCAGCCTGTTCAACCAGGGCGAATGCGCCGTGCTGGCCTATCCGCTGATGGCGCACTGGGAAGAGTTCCCGGAGTTCGATGCCGAGGATCCGCCCGCGCGCTACCAACGCGACAACAAGGACCGCAGCCCTGATGAAGCCGGCAGCCACTTCCGCCTGGACGGCAAACGCACCAAAGCCGCCTACGACAATTTCACCAGTGATTGGAAAGCGCATCGCATTCCCCTGGTCGTGCGCGTTGTACCGGCTGAGCAATGCCTGCCGCAGTTTGGGCCTGGGATGCGTCTTGACGGTCTACTCATACGCAGCGCCTACACCGAAGATCAGCTCACCGACCGCGGCTATGCCTGGGTCGGTGGTAAGAGCCATCCCGGTCCTGGTCGGACAGACAACGACAGTGGCGGGACGGGCATGGCGCGCAGCGTCATCCTGATGGAATACTGGCATCGCGGTGGTGTGTGCTACTACGCCGGCGAGCCGCACTACGGCCCCGGTGGCGATCTCACCAGCTTCAAGGCCTACGACGAGACCACCCGCAACCACGGCGCGGCTGAGATCGACCTGCAGCGCGAGTTCGGCATCAATCGCTTGCTCGCCTGCTACGCCTACGGCAGCCATTACCCCGACGAAGAGAACCCCGACTTTCGTGGGGTGCCGTTCCTGTACCCGTTCCTGTCGCAGGTCCAGGGTGCGCAGAACCTGATGACGGCCAAGATTGCTCATACCTGGCGCTGGGCGTATGGCGGCATTGGCGTCGAGCCGATGGAGAACGCGCCGCCTGAACTGCTCATGGAAGACGGCCACCCACGCCAGGTGAGCATTCCGCCGATGACCGCGGTCGTCCTCCCCGGTCGCGCGGTCCCGCTGGTTCACCCAGGCACCGCGCCTGAGGTGGACCAGTCGGTCGCGTTCCTGCTCAACGACGTGCGTGGCGAGATGCCCCAGCAAGGCGCCTTTGGCGGCGCTGGTGCCTCATCCGGTCACGATCGCTCCCTGATCCGCGCCCATCTCGAAGATGCCTACGGGATGGTCCTGGGCGACCCCGACGATTACAGTGGCGCCATCGGCGTGTGGCGCTGGTTGGGTACCACGCTGGTCGAATGCGCTACCAAGATTGCCGAGACCCAGGGCCACAGCGTGCCGGTCTACACCAGCACGGACGTGGCCGATGGCCAGCGGCGTGACTACGCCGAGATGACCCAGGACCTGGCCGATGGCCTGTTCGACCTGACCGCGTATTACCCCAATGCCGAAGGCGAGAACCTGCCCTGGGCGCAGTTGCTGGCCGAATGGACGTTGCAGGAGCTCATTCCCCACCAACAGTTCCTCGAGAAGGGGCTGGGCGACCAGTCACCTGAGCGCACCATCGTCGACATTCAGACCGAGAAGTTTCTGTTCAAGACGCCCCAGGGCCAACAGATTCTGGCCGAGATGGTGGCCGAAGCGTTGGGTGGCCAGCGCGAGCAGGAGCAGTACAAGCTGCAGCAGCAGGGGTTGATGACCCAGGACGGGACGCCTACCGCGGCGCTGGGCGGGCTGGCCCAGGGTGGTGGGCAGGGGCAACTGACCGGTACGGCACCGGGCAATCCTGCGCAGAGCGCCTTGGGGGGAATTATTGCTGGTGGCCTTGGTGGTGGACCAGCGCGCGCAGACGCAATGGCAACCATGAACGGGAGGCCCGCTTAGATGGCATATGTGAACCCGAGTTACAAGATCGCCAGTCACACTCGATTCAACGACGGCACTTCGAGTGACCTGTCCCAACTCCTGGCCACCCATCCTGGCTGGCTGCTCAGTGCCGAAGCCTTCTCATTGTCGTCCGTAGCCCCAGCACACCTGTTCATTTACGACACGACCGCGGCGATCACCACGGCCAGCATTCCGATGTGGCAGGGACTGATTCCGTTCAGCGTGTTCATCAGCGGAGCGACTAACGCCCCGATGGGCGCGGGCATCATTGCTGACCTGCAGGGGCGCACGCTGAACAATGGCTTGGCCTATGCGGTCAGCAGCAACGCCGCGGCGGCATCGCTCAGCACGGCGCCGGCGAGCATGGTCAAAGTCAACCTGTCGTATCAGACCAGCAGTTGTCTGTGATGCCAGTTTTGACGGTGTTTACCGGAGGGAAGGCGCTCAATAACAACCCGCCGCCGTCAACCGGTGACGGCAGTTCACCGAACCACATGCTGCCGAGGCTGGGGGTGGGCTTGTGGCCAGCCATGCTGCAGGTGCTGTTGCCGATGCAGGTGGCGACCAGCAGCCATTGGCAGGTG
>JAZJZP010000290.1:0-11492 GCA_040389805.1 Pseudomonadota bacterium | reverse complement strand
TTTTGTAAAGGGCTGCCAACTTTTTTCTGATCAATCCAGTTCGGCCAGGGCCGCCAGGCGATAAAAACGGGCGGCTTCTTCGTCGCGGTGTTCTTGTTCGGCCATCTGCGCCAGACGTGTCCAGGCGCGACGGCGCTGGGCGCTGTCCAATTGGAGATCGTTGGCTGCCGAGAGCAGCAGGCTGCGCGCTTTGCCCCACAACTGGCGTTCGGCCAGGGCCAGCCCCACGGCCAGTGCCAGGGCGGGACTGCGCAGTGCGGCTGGGGTGGCCGCATCCAGCTTGGGCAGCCAGTCGGCTTCCAGGCCCACGAGGCTGTGGGTCAAGGCTTGGGCCAGCGCGTTGCAGGCTTCAGGGCTTTGTCGTCCGATCTGCGACCACAACGGCGCCAGCCATTGACGGGCCTCGATCGGGGCGCCCAGTTGAGCCATGCGCGTTGCCCCACGGGCCACGACGATGGGATCGCGCCGGTCGCTGGCATCGAGTTGTTGCCAGATCTTGCGCAGTTGCTCGGCATCGCGGGCGGACTCCAGGGTCTCCGTGGCCAAGGTGCGCAGCAGGCCCTCGGTCGCATCCTCAGCAAAGCCTTGGTGCTTGGCCAGCAGTCGTGCGGTTTTGAGCGCCTCCAGAGGCTGGCGTGCCAAGCGTGCTGCCTGCAGCTTCAAGCGCAAGGCATGGGTGCGGCGAGCCACCCCTGGAGAGAGTTCGCCCAAATCGCGCAGAGCCCGCTTGGCATCGCGGTCATCAATGGCACATTCAGCGCCCAGCAGTCGGGCGCCTTCTTCGGTGGCGCGTGGGCGCCGGGTCAGTTTGGAGAAATCAAGGGCACGTTGCAGGTGTTCGTCGCGGTGCTTGCGGTCTTGTAGTCGATGCAGGCTGCCTGCGGACAGCAGGTGGGCGAGTGCCGTGAATTCGGCATCCAGCGCCAGATCGGGGGTGTCGGACTGGATGGCGATGGCCCGTTGCGAGGCTTTGTGGGCACGGGTGTAACGCCCGGCCAAGGAGAGTGCCAAGGCCTCACGAAGGGCGGATTGGGCGGCACGGTCGCGTTGCATCAGGCGCCACCGTTTGGCGCGTTCGGGCAGTCCGATCAGGGCGTCCAGGCCACGGATGGTGGAGTAAATGGCCAAAAAGAGCAGCACCAGGCTGATCACGAACAGGTTGAATGACACGTCGGTGCGCCAGCCCAGCCAGTAGATGCTGACCAGGCCATCGTTGCCGCCCATGGCCGAGGCCGCGACCACGGCCGCCACGGCCAACAACAAGAGCCAGACAATGGTGCGCATGGGCTGGGGTCGTCTTTAGCGGCCGCCCGCCACGGCGGCCAGGGCTGCAAGGCTGTCGTCAGGGCGTGGCACCACGATTTGCGGGCTTTGAGATGCCACGTCGGCCAGAAGGCTCTGGATCAGCACGGTTTTGCGGGACTGAGGATCAAAGTACTTGCTCAGCACGGTTTGCGCCATGCTCAAGTCAGCCACCACCGAGCTGGTTTGGCGGCTCAATAAGCCCAGCCGCGCGTTGAGCAAGCGCAGTTTGAGGTTTTCTCGCACAAAGAAGGCCTGATCGGGCGCCAGCAAGACGGAATCGGGTTGACGGATGCGGGTGATGCGTACCAGGGCTTGTGCCTCTTTGAGGAGGGTGTCGAGGGCACTGTGAGCCCAGGCCATCAGGCCATCACTCAGGGCTGGCGCCGTGTCAGGCGCATCCGGTTGCGCGGCGCTGACAGCCCGTGGTTGGGTGGCCGATTTGGGTGCACTTTTGGCGGGAGGTGCCGGTGGCCGCACCAGCGCTCGGCCATTTTGATCGACCGGCTGACTCACGAGCGGCAGCTCATCCACGAGGCGGATGGCTTCGTCCAGCCGGATGCTCAGTGACGACAGGTCGGCCACGCGGGTGGCGCGCAGGCGATCCAGGTCTTTGGCCACTGCGCGGCGGATGTTGTCCAGACGCGGCTGGCGGGCACGCCCCAGACGCTCGTCGGCCGATTGCATGGCCGCGATCAGGGGCTCGGCGCTGCCAGTCAAAGCCGACTGCTGGATGGCCACGCGCAGGGCTGCTTCGATGTCGACTACGAGATTTTCGTCGCGCGACAGGGTCAGTGATTTGATCAGATCCTCGACCTGGGAGCGCTGCAAGGCAACTTCGGCCAAGCGGTTCTCAAGCAGGGTTGTGCGCGCCGCCGCTTCGCGTGACACGTCTTGGGCCTGGCGGGCCAACAAACGCGCCTCGGTGGCCTGCAATTGGGTGTCTTGTTGGCGGCGCACCAGTTCCAGCTCCAAGCTCTGGACGCGTTTTTGCGCGTTCCAGGCCAGCCAGACGCCGCTGGCGCTCACGATGCTCAGCGCCAGGACGGCCCAACGCAGCCAGTCGCGTGGGGGACTGGACGGGGCGGATGAAGGAGGGGGTGCGATGGGGTCGCTCACAGTGGATTCATTGTATCGACGTGGGCGGGCATTCAAACGTTGGCTTGGGCCTGGAGGCGCTCATTACTCGATCGACCGTAGTGTGCTCACCACTGCGGCCAGGGTCGGGCGGCAGGAGATGATCCGTCCAAAGCCGGCTTCACGGGCGCGCTCGGCGATGCGGGGGTGGGTCACCAGGGCCATGGCGGTGTCCCAACGTTGTCTGGGCCGCAGGTGCGTGGTGAGGTGGTCAATGGCCTCTGAGCTGCTGAGCAGCCAGAGGTGCTGTTCAGGACTCTGGCTTGCCGTTTGGGCCAGGGCGGTCTGTTCAGGTGTCCAGTGGGCAGGGCCTCGTTGGTAGGTCAGGAGCGTCTTGACCGTGGCGCCATGGGCGCGCAGCTGTTCGCTCAGCCAGGCGCGGCCGCGGGCGTCTTGGCGGTCACCGCCGCTGATGATCACCACGGTTTGGCCTTGCCAGTCCAGGGGCTGCAAGACGGGCCAGAGGGTTTCGGAGTCAAATTGATCGGCATCCTCAGGGGGGCTCATGATGTGTTCTGACGTCAATCCGCTGGAGGCGCCGATCTCGCACAGGGCGCGTGCCGTGCCGGGGCCAGGGGCGGCGGCCCAGGTGTGGGCTGGCCAGCGCAGCTCCACCGGGCGCAGCCGGAAAAACCAATCGACGGCGCTGGGGCTGACAAACATCAGCAGCTTGGTGTCGTTCAGTTCATGCCAGAGGGCTTGAACCGGCAAGGGGTCGGCGGGCCCCTCAATGGCGATCAATGGCAGCGCGGCCGCGTCGATGCCGTGTTGGCGCAACTGATCAACCCAGTCAGATGCCTGGGGTTGCGGCCGGGTGACCAAAAGCCGCATGCTGCGTTACAGCACCAATGCCGCCAACCACTCGGCGCCCGCCAGGGTTTTGAGCTGTTCGGCCACTTGCCGACCCATGGCTTCGGCCTGTTCCGGTGTTTGTGGGCTGCCTTGGGTTTGGGCGCGAACCAAACCCGCTTGATTAGGGTGGCCCAGCAAGGCGCGCAATTCCAGCACGGCTGGGACGTCACCTTGTGCCGGGAGCCACTTGGCGTAAGCGGCCAGGGGCATGGAACAACTGCCGCCCAACGCGCGCGAGACGGCCCTCTCGGCCAGCGTGGCCAGCCACGTCGGGGTGTGCGCCAGACTGGCCAGGGCGGGGGCCAGATCGGGGTGGTCCCGGCGGATTTCCAGGCCCAAGGCGCCTTGTCCGGCAGCGGGCAACATCACTTCGGGTTCAATGAGTTGGCGGATGCGGTGACCCAGGCCCAGGCGCTTGAGTCCTGCAGCGGCCAGGATGATGGCCGCGTACTCACCCTCATCGAGCTTGCGCAGGCGGGTGTCCAGATTGCCCCGCAAGGGCTCGATTTTCAAGTCTGGGCGCAGATCGCGCAATTGCGCCAGCCGGCGCAGGCTGGAGGTTCCGACCACGGCGCCGGCTGGCAAATCAGCCAGGCAAGCCACGTCGTTGGACACGAAGGCATCACGCGGGTCTTCGCGCTCCAGCACGCAGGCCAGTGCAAAGATGTCGGGCAATTCCATCGGAACGTCTTTGAGCGAATGCACGGCCAGATCGGCGCGGCCCTCTTCAAGGGCCACTTCGAGTTCTTTGACGAACAGTCCTTTGCCGCCCACCTTGGAGAGGGTTCGGTCCAGGATCTGGTCGCCGCGGGTCGTCATGCCCAGCAGGGTCACGGAACGCTGAAAGCGCGATTGCAGGAGGTCGCGAACATGTTCGGCCTGCCACAGGGCCAAGCGACTTTCGCGGGTGGCGATTACCCACGCCGTGGGGGTTGAATCAGGAGCAGTCATGCTCCGATGCTATCAGCGCCGTCAATGAGATCCCAAGGACAGGGCGAGACGACGTTTCTGAGTCTGGTTGATGTACTGCTGCAAGGCGCGCTCGCTGGCACCGTTCAGGCTCACCAGTTCACAACCCAGTCGAGCCCCTTGGGACGCTGGGTTGATGACGCTGACATGGTGAATCACCAGCCCCATTTCGAGCCGCGTATCGGAGTCCAGCTCTAAAAAACACTGGCCGATCTTGACGCCCGCCGACACCATGGGCACGTTGTGCGGCAGGAACAGGGCGAGGCCGTTGAGGCTGACGTCCAACACCCGCAGTTCCAACTGCATATCGGGCATGGAAGGGTGACGCAGATGGGCTACCGGGCAGTTGCTGATCAGTGGCTGGACCCTGAAGCATGACCGGCGTTGAAAACGATACAGGACACGGGGGTACTGTGCATTCAGCGCAGTGCCGCTGGGGCCATGAACCTGGATCAAGCCCTCCAGGTCAAACTGCAGTTTGATGCTGTCCAGATAGCCGACGGCGACCACCTCTTGTGTTTCCAGCAAGGCCTGAAGGCGGGCATCGCCCGCTTCAGCGCTGAAGCAAATAATGCCTCGTGTCGAATCTACCGACCACAGCATGGTGCTGTAGCTATTCCCTCCGGGCCCGCTGAGGGTCATCAGAGTGTTGTCATTGAGCAGGCGCTTGAGCAGCGCGTCAATTTCGACAGCGGCGGTGATGCGGTAGTCGTCCATCAGTGCATTTGAGAGGGGTCCGTGTTGCCGTTCAGCATGCGACTCAGGTCGTTGATCCAGGGTTCAGCCAGGTGGCGGATCTCGGCATCGTTGACCAGGATGCGCTGCATGATGCGGCTCTTGAGCGCCAGCTCGGAGGAGCCCAGTGGGTAGGCGTTGGCGGCGTGTTTGAGCTGAGAAATCAGCACGGCGCAGGCACCTTCGAGGCGGACAACCGTGTCCCAATCGCCGGTGCGGGCGGCTTCCAGCATGTCATGGCTGGCGGTTTCAATGGCTTCGTAGTAACTCAAGAGGCTTCCTGCTTTGAGGTCTTCTTCGGGGGCGGTGATCAGTTCTGGGGCGTTCATGCTTGGGCTCCCTCAATGGCGATCCATGCGTCTCGCACGGGGGTCAGTAGGTTGCTGCATTCGGCCAGCGCGGCGTCGTCAGAGTGGAGATTGGCTTGTGTCAACCGTGTCGTGATATAGCCGTACAGATCGTTGAGGGTTTGGGCTATTTCGCCACCGGTGCGCAGATCCAGGCTGGCTTTGAGGCCCTCGTCGACAATGCCCAAAGCCTTGCTGATGGCTTTGCATTTGGTTTCAATCTGGTTGGCCTTGATGGCACCGCGTGCTTGCGCAATGGCCTCCAGCGCACCGTTGAGCAACATGGCAATCAGCTGGTGGGGGGTGGCGCTGCTGACGCCGGTTTCGATGCCGATCTGGCGGTAGAGGCTGCTCGAGTTTCTCGAACCGTAGACACTTGCAGAAGAGGATGTGAGTGTGGCGTACATCTGAAACGACTCTCGGAAGATGCTGCAATCAGCGTTGAGTTATTTATCGACACTTCCCTGATCAGCTTGAACCTCAAACGTCATTTTGATGGCCTGAGATGGACGTGTTTGGGTCTCTGTTTTCCAACACGAAAAATCAATGGTCAGATGTCTTGCTGGACTCCAGTGAGCGGTATTGGTCCAGCAGCTTCTGGGCATAGGAGGCGGCTGGCTGGTCTGCTCTGCGTACTGGCTGCTTGTCGCGGGCCTCGGCGAACACGTCCCGTACCTTCTCGGCCTGGGTGCTCATGGCCTTGTCCAGCCGGGCGCTGTTGATCTTCAAGGCGCCATCGGCATCCTGAGTGATTCCGATGTCGGTCAGGCGCTGGCTCGGCACCACGGGGGCTTGTCCCAGGGCGTGCAGTTCGTTGTATGACTGGGTGAACTCGGTGATCGACCTCTTCAAGGTGTCCACGTCCAAGCCTACCGACACATTGACGGGGCCGTCGGTGACTTTGCTCAGCTTGAAGCTGACGCCTTGCACGGCATCGGACACGGTGTTGGTCGAGGATTGAACCTCCACACCGTTGATTTTGGCTTTGGCGTCGGCCGCCGCTTGCTTTTGCACGGTGCTTTGTTGAGCGAGCATGGGGTCAAAGCCCAGGGCCGCCAAGTCGGGGCTGGGGGGCTTGCCGTCCTCTCCGGAGGTCGACACCTTGAAACCGTTGCCGGCGCCGGTGCTGGTCGAGCGCAAGACCAGGCGCGAGCCTGTGGCGTCACTGATGACGGAGGCAACCACACCAACGCCAGAGGCATTGATCTTGTCGCGGATTTTTTCCAGCGAGTTGTCATGGGGCCCAATGCGAACGTCCGACTTGGGCCAGTTGGGGTTGGTGGAAAACGCTGTTTGCGAGCTGTTTAATCCACCCAGTTCGATGTGCAGGGTGCCCAGGCCGATAACCGTGCCCAGGCCGGAAAACGATGCGGAGGTGGTGGCCTGGGCTGTGGCCAGCGAACTCACTTCAACGCTGTAGTTCCCTGCGGCGGCACTGCTGTCGCTGGAGGCTGACACGGCCGGGGTATGGCTCGATTGCGCCACGGTGTTGGCCCAGCTCATGTCTTCGGCCAGATTTTGTGTTGCGCTCACATAGGTAGATTGCGCGTTTTGCAGCTTGGATTGGGAGGACAGGTTGGTCTGGACCGGTTCGGCCAGGAGCGCTCGTGGTGAATCCGCCGACGGTTTCTCAACCGTCAGTTGCTGCTGTGTGACGAACGAACTGACATCAATGCCACTGCCCGTCCCCGCTACGGAGATTGAAGCCATGATATTGCTCCCGGTACTGCCTAAAACCTGCACAAAAAAACCCATTCATCATGGGTTTCGGCAGGTTCTTCTCAGTCTTGAGGAACAAATGCAGGAACTCGTGAATTCCTGCCGTGGCAGGGCGGGCTTCACTACCTTGGAGGGGTACTAAGCCCTTCTTTCTCACAAAGTGAAAATCGTGCCAGTGCTCCAAGGCCCATTGCCGTAGCTGTTGTCGCCCTGAACAGACCAAGTGTAGACACCTGCTGTCAGCATCGAGCCCACTATTTGGCACAGACCAACGCCGCCGTCACACCCTGCTTGCGCTGCGGTGTAGTTGTTGATGCTGCCGTTGATATTGATGTTGTAGTTGCTCGCGCCAGGAATGGCTTTCCAGACGTATGTCGGAGTCTGCGACGTGACAGGGCTTATGGCTGTGGGCACACCAGGAGGCGCTGTTCCAAATAACCCAACGACTTCAACAGGAAAATATATGGCGGACGTGCTGCCATTGCCAAGTTGGCCTCCATTATTGCCCCAGCATTGCACTCCATTTGGAACTATTGCGCATGCGCTTTGAGAGCCGGTGGAAATAGTACTTGGATTGCCGCTCAGGCCAACAACGTTAACTGGATATATCTGGGCCGAATTTTCACCGGTGCCAAGCTGTCTGAAATTGTTGATGCCCCAGCATTTGGCTACGCCTGAAGTCAATACCGCGCAACTGCTATTGCTGCTGGCACCTAGTTTTGACAATGACACGACGCCGGAGCCGAGGCCTGTGACCGTTGTTGGGGTGGAAATATTGCCTCCCCCAGCTACTCCCACTTGATTCCCAGTATTTATTCCCCAGCATTTTACTTCGCCAGTGAGTGTTAATGCGCATGTGTGGTATTGCCCAGCTTCAATGGATAAGACATTGGTCAAGCCTGCAACATCAACCCTTGTCGGCGATTGAGATTGTGCATTGCCAACTTGTCCATTTGAATTGAAGCCCCAACATTGAACTGTTCTTGAGCTTGTCAATGCGCAGGTATGAGTTTGTCCTGCGGCAATATCGATGATGTTGTTGACGCCTGTTGCATCCGTAGGAACGGACAGGGAGGCTGTTGATCCATTTCCGTACTGGTTGTTATTATTGGCGCCCCAGCATTTAACCGTGCCTGTTGCTAATGCTACGCACGTATGATTACTTCCAGCTGATATGGCGACTGCGCCTACCAAACCAGTGACAGTCACGGGGGTTTGGCTATTCTGAGAGAGGCTGTTGCCGAGTTGTCCGCTATCACCTCGACCCCAGCATTTGACCGATCCGTTGGAGGCTAATATGGCGCAGGTGTGATAAAAACCGGATGCAATAACGCTGACGCCGGATGTAAGTCCAGCGACGTCAACGGGTGTGCTGCTGATAGTCGTTCCATTGCCTAAACCATAGGTGGTATTGCCCCAGCATTTAACACCGCTGGCAGTGGTTAAAGCACAATTGAATCCCAGGCCAGAAGAAAGCGCCGTCGCGGAAGCATGTGCTTCCAATGGGTTACTCAAGCCTGCTGTAATTATTAACAAGGTAGGTATGATGTTTTTCAGAGATGTAAGCACGGTAAATCCCTTGGTTTGGTGCTAATTGATTGGTATGATCGCTGCAAAATTATTTCAGCTACTACTGTTGTTCAGTGAATTGATCATTTGCGATACGTAGTTGCCTTGGCTGCTCAGACCCGCCATGATGGTGTCGAGTGCGGTGTACTGCGCCTTCAGGCGCTTTTCGTACAGGTCGACACGGTTTTGCAAGGACTCTTGCCGAGACTGGTTGTTGGTGATGGTCTGTTTGAGACCGGTGGTCCGCACGGTCAAGATGCCTTCGCTGCCCAGCAGGTTGTCGCTCATGACCCGCAAGCGGGTCATGATGCCGTCCTTGGTGGCGTCGATCGAGTCCGAGTTCGAGAACAGCTTTTTCACTTCCGCCAGATTGCCAAGTGAGCTGGTCAGCTTGGTGCTGTTGACCTTGACGGTGCCATCGGTATGGATTTCCAGCCCGATCGACGACAAGGTGCCAAAGGTGCTGGACGCGTTGGAGCTGCTGCCCAGGATGGACCGGAACTGGTTCTGAACGCCCAAGGCACCGCTGTCGCCTTGCAGCACGCCAGCAGTCTTGGTGCTTTCATCGTACTTGGTGTTGCCCTTCACCAAGGTGGCCATCGACGAGTACGCCGTGGCGAAGTCGGTGATGGCTTTGGTGATGGCGGCCGTGTCCTGGCTGACCGTGATGTTGATCGGGCCAGTGGTGATGCCCGGGCCGCTGGTGACCTTGCTCAGGGTGATGGTCAGGCCCGAGATCACTTCACTCAAGGTGTTGGTAGCCGACTTGATGGGGACGTTGTTGATCGTCGCTTCCGCGTCAGTCGCAGCCTGGCTCAGGTTCGTGCCAGCCGTGGTGCTGCCGGGGTCGTAGGCCAGCGCAGACAGTCCCGCATCGTCAGTGTTGTTGGCATCGCCCGCATCTGCGGCGGTGACCCGAAAGCCATTGATCGCACCGGTGGTGGCCGATTGCATGACCAGACGTGACCCTGATGAGTCCGTGATGATCGAGGCCTTGACGCCTGAGTTGCTGCCATTGATCTTGTCGCGGATGTCGGCCAAGGTGTCGGTGGCCGCCACGTTGATCGCCACTGGTGTGGCGCCCGATTTGGCGGCAAAGCTGTTACCGGTCCACGCGCCCAGCTCGATGGTCAGGGTGCCCGAGCCCAGGGTGCTGGCCCCCGAAGCCAGTGAGGTCTTGGTCACCACCGATTGAGTCTTGGCCAGGACGGTCACGTCCACAGCGTAGGTGCCCACTTGGGCGCCCGCGGAGGTCGTGGCGTTCACGGCGGTGGCATCGGCGGAGGCGGCAGCGGTGGCGCCCCACAGGTCGGCCGAGGTCAGTTTTCGCGCAGCATCGCGCACGCTGGACACGGCCGACTGGATCTGCCCATAGGCCGAGATCTTGGTCTGTAGTTTGTCGGACGCGGTTTGCAGGTTGACGATCGGTTGGCTTTCCAGCGCGACCAGTTTGGTCACGATGGTGTTGGCATCCAAGCCACTGCCGATGCCCAGGGAGGTGATGCTACTGGTCATGTTTGCTCCTTCAGCCTGCGAAACGTCTCGACCCGTCACACGACGTGGCTCGACACAGGGTGTATCGGCACAACCGGCAGGGAACTTGAGCCCTCAACCATCAACCCTGCAGCAGCTTGAGTACCTGTTGGGGAAGTGAGTTTGCCTGGGCGACCATGGCATTGCCAGCCTGTTGCAGGATCTGGGCTCGCGACAGCGCGGCGGTTTCTGCAGCAAAGTCGGCGTCCATGATCCGGCTGCGGGCGGCGGTCTGGTTTTCAGCGGACACCTGCAGGTTCGAGATGATGGCGTCAAAACGACTTTGCGTGGCACCGTAGACAGCGCGTTCGCTGTTGATGCGGTCCAGGGCGCCATCGATCGCGTTGATCACGTCACCCAGGGTGGTGGTGGTCGATGTGCTGTCGATCACGGTCAGGGCATCTGTCACGGCCGCGATGCTCGCATCGGCCGCCATGTTGGTCGTGCTGATCGTGATGATGTCGTTGGCCGTGGTGTTGGCCCCGATCTGGAAGTCTTGCGCGGCGTCGGTCGCCAGGATGGGCTTGCCATTGAAGGTCGTGCCGGCGGTCACACGAACGATTTCTTCGGACAGCTGCCGGAATTCCTTGTTCAGTGAATCGCGATCGCTGTCGCTGTTGGACGCATTGCGCGACTGAACCGCCAATTCCCGCATGCGTTGCAGGGCATCGCTGACCTTGCCCAATGCGCCTTCAGCCGTTTGCGCCAGCGAGATGCCGTCGTTTGCATTTCGTGCTGCGACATTCATGCCCTTGACCTGAGCGTTCATCCGCTCGGCGATGGCCAGACCGGCGGCATCATCCTTGGCGGAGTTGACGCGCAAGCCTGAAGACAAACGCTGCATCGACACAGACAGGGAAGTCTGTGACATGTTCAGATTTCGTTGAGCATTCAGCGAATTCAGATTGGTGTTGATCGTTTGGGCCATGGGGCACTCCTGAGAAATCCTGTGACTTCCGGCGCGCACGCCGGCCTGCTGGGAAGCTGGCCAAAGGTGCTAGTTAAAAGCTTTGACCTGTGACTCGATTGTTCGAGAATTCTTTGGCAGGCAATCGGTGGATGAGGGGAGTGAAAACCGCTTTAATCCAAACCAATGAAAAAGCCACCCGAAGGTGGCTTGGAGGCGGTGCGAGCTGCAAGAGCCCGGGGCGCTAAGGGGATCAGCGCAGCAGAGACAGCACTTGCTGGGGCAGCTGGTTGGCCTGGGCAATCATCGCGTTGCCAGCCTGCTGCAGGATCTGGGCACGAGACAGGTTGGCTGTTTCCGTGGCGAAGTCGGCATCCATGATCCGGCTGCGGGCGGCGGTCTGGTTTTCCGTGGACACTTGC
>JAZJZP010000289.1:0-9785 GCA_040389805.1 Pseudomonadota bacterium | reverse complement strand
ATCGCATCAATGGACTTCAGGCCGGTTTGCAGCGGCTGGTCCACGGATTGGCGGGCAATCACGCCGGGTGCGATCTTCTCGATAGGCGAGGAGAGCTTGGCGTTGATGGGGCCCTTGCCGTCGATCGGCTGCCCCAGTGCGTTGACCACACGGCCCAAGAGCTCGGGGCCGACGGGCACTTCCAGAATGCGACCCGTGCACTTGACGGTGTCACCTTCGGAGATGTGCTCGTACTCACCCAAAATCACGACACCAACGGAGTCGCGCTCAAGGTTCAGTGCCAGACCAAAGGTCGGCACGCCAGCGGCGGTGGCAGGGAACTCCAACATTTCGCCTTGCATGGCATCGGACAGGCCGTGCACGCGGACGATGCCGTCGGTCACAGACAGGACGGTGCCTTGGTTGCGAATGTCGGCGGCCACGCCGAGACCCTCAATACGGGTCTTGATCAGTTCGGAAATTTCTGCGGGATTCAGTTGCATTGCTTAGCTCCCAGTTGGGTCATCTGTCTCGGTACACGCCCGAGACAACCCGACGGATAAGGTCGATCCAGTTGTGTCGATGCGAAGTCAAACAATCAGGCAGTCAGTGCCGCCTTCATGCGTTCCAGTCGGGCCTTGACCGAAGTATCCAGGGCCTCGTCACCAACCACCACGCGGATGCCCCCGATCAATTCGGGTTCGACTTCCACGGTAGCGGCCAGTTTGCGCCCAAAGCGTTGCTCCAGCACACCCACGAGGTTGGCCAGTTGGCTTGCATCGAGCGGGTAGGCGCTGAAAATCTTCGCATCAGACACACCGGAGCTGGCGTTGGCCAGCGTGTGGAACTGAGCGATGATCTCCGGCAACGCCACCAAACGGCCATTACTGATCACGGTGCGCAGAAAGTTCTGCACGCCGTCATTCAATGGCTGCTTGACGACGCCGGCCAACACATCAAACACCTGCGAAGGCGAGGCCTTGGGGTTGTCTGAGAACTGTTGCAGCAGAGGATCAGCTGCAACAGCCGCCAGAGCGTCCACCTGCGCTGACCAACCTTTGAGGTCGCCGCTTTTTTGAGCGACCTGAAAGAGTGCGTCAGCGTAGGGGCGCGCGATGGTTGCCAATTCAGCCATGTCAGAGCTCCGTCTTCAAGCGGTTCAACAGTTCGGCGTGAACGCCGGCGTTGATCTCGCTTTTGAGGATCTGCTCGGCACCCTTGACGGCCAGCGTCGCGACCTGCTCACGCAGCGTCTCGCGGGCCCGGATCACTTGCTGCTCGGCCTCAGCCTTGGCAGCAGCGATGATCTTGTCACCTTCGTCGTTCGCCCGTTTCTTGGCGTCTTCGATGATGGCAAGGGCACGCTTGTCGGCATCAGCAATACGCTTGGTGCTTTCGTCGCGGGTTTGGGCGAGCTGCTCTTCGACGCGTTTGTTGGTCAAGGCCAGTTCGGACTTGGCCTTGTCGGCCGCAGCCAAACCATCAGCGATCTTCAGAGCGCGCTCGTCCAACGCCTTGGTGAGAGGCGGCCAAATGTAGCGCGTGGTAAACCAGACCAAAATCGCGAAAACGATGGCCTGGAGGAACAGTGTTGCGTTGATATTCACGGCGCGAGCCTTTCAATCGTGAAAGGGTCGGGGCAAATCAATGCAGCACGAACGGGTTGGCGAAGGCGAACAGCAAGGCAATAGCCACGCCGATCAGGAAGGCCGCGTCGATCAGACCAGCCAAAATGAACATCTTGGTTTGCAGTTCATTCATCAACTCAGGTTGACGAGCCGACGACTCGAGGAACTTGCCGCCCATCAAAGCGATGCCGATCGAAGCACCGATAGCGCCCAGACCAACGATGATGCCGCATGCCAGTGCCACTAGACCGAGAACGTTTTCCATGATGATTCCTATCAGAGATAAAAAAGTAAAAGAAAAGGGAGAGAGAAACTTTGCGAAGATCAATGCGCGTCGTGCGCTTGACCCAGATAGATCAATGTCAGCATCATGAAAATGAATGCCTGCAAGGTGATCACCAAGATATGGAAGAGGGTCCAGATGGTGCCAGCAGCAATGTGCCCGACACCCAACCAGAAATAGCCGTCCATCGGATTGAACTGCCAGGACCACACACCACCCATGAGCGCAATGAGCATGAAAACCAGCTCACCAGCGAACATATTGCCAAACAACCGCATGCCATGCGAGACGGTCTTGGCCGTGAACTCGATCATCTGCATCAGGAAGTTAATGGGATACAAGAAGATGCTGTCACCGAAGGGGGCCGCCACCAGTTCGTGCGCCCAGCCACCAATGCCCTTGATCTTGATGTTGTAGAACAAACAGATCAGCAGGACGCTGGTTGACAAGCCCAAGGTGGTGGACAGGTCCGCCGTGGGCACCACGCGCAAGTACGGCTCAAAGCCCAGGCTTGGCGCCGCTAGGTGCCACGCTTGCGGCAACATGTCGACCGGCAACATGTCCATGAAGTTCATCAGGAAGATCCAGACGAACACCGTCAACGCCAGAGGCGCGACCACCTTGCGGCTGTTGGCGTTTTTCACCACGCCTTTGGCTTGGTTGTCGACCATTTCAAACATCATCTCAACGGCGGCCTGCATGCGACCAGGGACACCCGACGTTGCACGGCGGGCCACCGACCACAACACGAACGAGCCGATGACACCAATCAACAGCGACCAAACCAGCGAATCCAGATTGAAGACATGAAAGTCAACAATCGAAGCCTGCTTGACACCCTGCCCCGCGAAGTTCATTTGCAAGTGCTGCAAATGGTGCGTGATGTACCCAGTCGCCGTCAGGGCGTGCTCTTGTCCTTCAGCTGCCATCGTTGATCTCAATTCACCGGTTGTCGCTTGCGACGTTTTTCTTCACCCGACCCTGCACCAGCAAGGCCAGCCAATTCACTTTGATGCACACCACGACAGCGACCAGAAACGCCAGCCAGCTCAAGTGAGGCACCACCTTCATCGCAGCCGCCAACATGATGGCTGCGACCAATATCTTTGCAAATTCCCACACCATGAAGCCAACCATGACCCCACCGGCATTCATTCCAGGTTTTTGACGAGTCATCCCGTAGGCCAGCAACGCACCAGGAGCCACCACACAGGCCATCCCGTAAAGCGCCGACCAGACCACATTGAAGCGGCGCTCAATCAACCACCACACAGCAGCCATCAACAGACCCGCCGCACACTGGGCAATCAACACCGCCAACATCGACACCCTCGGCGCCTTCAAGACAAGGACATCGACCTCTTGGCGTGTCCATTGCCGCACCGGGGGCTCGGCCTCTTCAAGCCAATCGGGATCATCCGCAGAAATCACCAACTTACGCAGATCACGATCAGCCATCACAGACACTGGCCTCGACAAAACCTAAAGATTATACGCACATCCATGAGCGGAGTCCAACCCAAGTACGCGGCCAAGGCTTGAACCCCCTCAAGTACGGGCCCCTCCGACGCGTGCAGGCATCAGTAGCGACTCACGACACTGTCGAGATCAACCTTGAAGTAGTGCGCACCCGGCAAAGGGTTGAAATAGTAGGGCTCGGTGGGCTCAAAGCCCAGGCTGCCATAGAGTTGGCGCGCCGCCTCCATGTCACTCAGCGTATCGAGCCACATGGATCGGAACCCCGCCTCGCGTGCATGCTGCATCAAGGCATCGACCATGGCCCGCCCCAAGCCAAAGCCACGAAAGGCCGGGCGCACATACAAGCGCCGCATTTCACAGGCATTGGGCTCACCCGCATCGACCAAAGCCCGCAAGGCACAACACCCCGCCAACGCCTCATCGACGCTCGCCAAGAGGAAGACCTCGCCAGGCGCCAGGTAGCGCCCCGGCAGATCCGCCAACTCCTGGTCAAACGACTGGAATGACAGATCAACCCCCAACGCCGCGCCGTATTCAGCCAGGATGGTGCGCGCCTGCGCCCAGTCTTGCTGCGTATTCGGCGCCCACAGGGCAATTGATGGCGTGCGTTCGTCCATGGCTGACGCGCAGTGTATATCGCGTCACCCTCGAATAGGGGGGGCACCTCGGGCAAGCCCCATTACCTTTTTTTGACAACACCGGCATCCTCATTCACAAGCGATTCATCGCAACAGTTTGTTTCCAAACGGGCCCACACAGCCCTCCGTCATGCGGAGGCAGGGGGTTTAGGCCCCGAGCACTTTGGTGGAGTTGAGGCATGTCAGCAATCATTAAAAAAGAAAAGGTCAACACCTTTTTCAGACCGATCCGCGCGGTGACCGTCACGCACATCAAGCAGATGTACGACCTGTACGCCAAGTACTACGAGAACACATCGCTGGACGTGTTTCTGAGCGATCTGTCAAAGAAGTCGGGGGTAATCCTGGTCACCCGCGCAGCCAACGACGAGATCGTGGGCTTTTCAACGCAGACTTTTTTCGACATCCAGGTCGAGGGCAAACGGGTGCGCGGCATCTTCAGCGGCGACACCATCATTGAGCAAGCCTACTGGGGCAACAATGCGCTGGCCAACACCTTTTACCGACGCCTGATCATTGAACGCTTCAAGCGACCCTTCGTGCCGTTCTACTGGTTCTTGATCTCCAAGGGATACAAAACCTATCTCTTGATGACCAACAACTTCTACAACTACTACCCCAATGTGAACGGCAAGGACGACCAGTACCGCCGCATCACCGACGCCTATTGCCAGCAACTGTTCCCTGAGGCGTTTGACCGCGAGAAGATGCTGCTGGACTTCGGCGAGAGTTATGTGCGCCTCAAGGGTGACGTGGCCAGCATCACGCCGGATCTGGCCAGCGCCAACCCACACATCGCCTTCTTTGAGAAGGTCAATCCCAGCTGGCGTCGCGGCACGGAAGTGCCCTGTTTGGCCGCGTGTGACTATGAGAGCGTGTTCCGCTCCATGATCGATGTGCCCTGGAAGTGGATCAAGAAGCATGTGTTGGGCACCCACCGGCCCGCAGGCCTGGATGTGGCGATGCGACCAGCCGCCCATGAAGAGCGCGAACACGCCGAGGCCACCTCCTGACCATGGGGGCAGGTCACTCATTCGGACACCAACTCCTCAAACTGCTGGTCGCACCCGGACGGCGTCGTTTTGAACGGCACCTGGGCGAGCTGGAATCCATCCAGCGCGCACGACTCTCTCGTTGGCTGTCTGCGGCATCACGCTCGCCCGAAGGACTGCGCCGAGGCATTCGTGCCGACTGGTCCTGGGAGGAGTTTGCGCGTCAACAAGCCGTCACGACGTACACCGACTACGCCGACCTGTTGTTGCAGCAGCGCGAGCGCAAGCAGAACCTGCTGATCGACTCGCCGGTGATGCGCTATCAGCCCACCAGCGGATCGACGTCGGCGGTGAAGTGGATCCCGTACACGAAGATGTTTCTGGACGAGCTGGACCAGGTCATCACGGCGTGGGTGGGCGATCTGTATCGGCAGTTTCCGGGACAGGCCCAAGGCACGCACTACTGGTCGCTCTCGTGGATCCCGACGGACATGCGCAGCCAGACGGCCGGTGACATCAACGACGACATGAAGATGCTGTCCTGGGGCAAGCGGCTGCTGGCCTACTTGACGCAAGCCGCACCGCAAGACATTGCGCTGGCCGAGACCTCGGACGATTCGCTGTTTGCCACGCTGGCGTATCTGGTGTCGGATGCGTCGCTGGGCTTCATCTCGGTGTGGAGCCCCACCTTCGGGCTGGGCCTGCTGGAGCAGATGTCGGCCTGCCGGGTCGAACTGGCGCAAGCGCTCACACTCGGACACTGGGGGGCACGCACCTCACGCATGGCGGGCCTGCCCTGCCCCAGATCGCTGCATGCCGCCCGGCTGCTCAATGAGTGGAATGGCACCCTGAGCCCTGAATTTTTTGCCCAACTGTGGCCGCAATTGGCCGTGCTGAGCGCCTGGGACACGGCCGCCGCCGCCCCGTGGGCGCAAAAGCTCAAGTCGTTTTTGCCGCACGCCAACTTTCAAGGCAAGGGACTGTGGGCCACCGAAGGGGTGGTGACGTTCCCGTTCGCCGGCAAGTACCCGCTGGCCTACCTCAGCCATTTTTATGAGTTTGAGGATGCCCATGATGGCAAGGTGCTGGCGCCCTGGCAGTTGCGTGACGGGCAGGATGTCATCCCCCTCATGACCACCGGCAGCGGGTTTGCACGCTACAAGATGAGCGATGTGCTCCATGTGCAAGAGCACCTCGGCCAGGTCCCCTGCTTTACCTTCCTAGGACGCAACGACGGCGTCGACCTGGTGGGTGAGAAGACCAGTGCGACCATGGCTCAGCAGGTGCAAGATGGCTTGCGACTGACCGACGCCCTGCCCGTGACCTTGCTGGCGTTGGACCAAAGCACGCACATGGCCCCGGGCTATGTGCTTTTGGTGGAATGCGGGCCGGACGTGAATCGCCAGGCCATGCAGCAAACACTGGCCGCTCAGGTGGACCAGGCGCTGCAAGGCAACTTTCATTACAAGCTGGCGCGCGAATTGGGCCAACTGCAACCCGCGGCGTGCATTGCCTTGCCGCGCATGCGCGATATCTACCTGGATCAGTGCCGTGTCCGCGGCATGATCGAGGGCAATATCAAGATCGAACCTCTGCGCCACTGGGCCGGCGACGTGCCTGCGGTGCTGCGCGAGGTTCTGGACGCCCCCTCCAACCCTTAACCCAGTGCATTGACCATGGCCATCTCCGTACGAATCGGCACCGAAGCCGACAACTCCAAGATTCAAGACCTGGTGGCCAAGATCACCATGCCAGGCTTGGCACAGATGTGCTTTCAGCGCGCGCCCGACTTCTTCACGGGCGCCAAGGTCGTGGGTGATGAGTTCATCATGTCGGTGGCCGATGACTCGGAGCGCCCTGACGTGCTCGCGGGCTTGACGGTGATCTCGGGCCGCGACCTCTACATCAGCGGCAAGAAGCGCCGTGTCTATTATTCGGGCGACACGCGGGTGGATCCCACCTACCGTCGCATGGGGATCGCCTCCAGCCTGTTCGTAGAGCAAAAAAAATACCGCTCCACCGAGGACTTGCTGCAAGGCATTGTGCTGAAGGAAAACACAGCCCCCCTGGATGCCGCCAGCAAGACGGCGGAGGGCGTTTTGTTCAAGTACTGGATCAGCCACACGATCGAAACCAGCTTCATCTTTGTGCGCAAGGCCACCCCGCGCATCCCGACCGGCGTGGAAGTCCGCCAGGCGACGGCGGCCGACGTGCCGGCCATGCAGGCCTTCCTGGATGTGGAAGCGCCGCGCCGCAACGGCTACCCGGTCTACGACCTCAGCAAGATGATGGCCAAGGACCCCTATTACGCCGGCCTGTCGATCGGCGACTATGCGCTGGCCCTGCGCAACGGGCAGATCATCGGCATGCTGGGTGGCTGGGATCAAAAGGCCTACAAGCAGACGCGGATCATGGGCTTCAAGCCCTGGCTGAGCGTGCTGCGGCCGGTCTACAACCTGTATGTCGCCGTGGCGGGGGGCTTCAAACTGCCCCCGATTGGCGGCATGCTGAACTACCTGACGCTGCACACGACGGCGATTGCCCACGATGACCCGGCCATCTACCAGGCCCTGATCGACTGGATCATGGCCCATCAGGGACAAAAGTACGATGCCCTGGCCTGTGCGGTCACCCATGGCGACCCACTGGAGCAGGTGCCCCGCGGCTACAAGCGTCAGAAGCTGTTTTCCAGCAATTTCTGGCTCAGCTATGGCGAGGACCCGCGCCCCGGCATTGACAACCGTCCGCTCTACGCGGAGCTGGGTCGCCTCTGATCCCTGGGAGCCTGCCCAACCTAGGCCGGTGTGAGATCGGCCGCTTGCATCAGGCGCAGCAGCACCTGGTCCAGCCGGGACAGGTAGTCGTCGATTTCAGCGACCGTGGTGTCGCAGCGTTGCCAGGACGCCGTGACATAAAGCTTGCCGTCCATTTCGGACAGCACGTGCAACAACGAGATGCTGGTCACGGCGGGAATGAACTCAACGATCTTGAGGTGCGCGTCCTTGGGGTTGACCCAACTGACATCGCCCAGGCTGGTGGCGTGACAACTGATGCGCGGGAAACGGTTCTTGCGTTTGAGTTGCCCCGCGACGTGGGCAATCAGGGTGCGCCCCATCCAGGGCAAGGCTTCTTCGAGCAGGTAGGTCCAGAACATCTCGCGGCGGGCATAGCGCTCCTGCCCTTGTTTGATGCTGGCATCCACCGACTTGACCCGCTCAGACGCTGACTTGGCAACGCCTTGCTCGGTGACCAAAAAGGCCCCGACGTGATTGCCCAGCAAGGGCCCGTACTGGCAGTGCTCGGGGTAGTAGCGACGCAAGTCGACCGAGACTCGGATCACGGCCGCAGCGGTGGGATCCTGAGGGGCCTGGTCCAAAAACAGCTGCGCCAAGGCCGACACCACAAAGGTGTTGAGCGAGACGCCCAGCTTGCGGGCCGCCACGCGCATCTCTGCCGTGCCCACAGGCACCACGTGGTAGCGCATCCTGTTGGCGGTGAAGTGCGCGGTGGTGCGCGTCGGCACTTGCTGCACCGTCATGGTCGAGAGGCGGCGCGCTTCGTCCAGCTTGTGGCGACGCGAGCGCATGATCTGGACGGGCCACTGCCACCAATGCGCCGGCGCGATCGAGCCCACCATGGACGGGGCTTCGACGGGCTGGGCCTCGATGCCCTGCCCGTTGAGCAGCTTCATCAGGTCCGCGATCATCAGCAGGATGGAGCGGCCATCGGACAGCAGGTGATGAACGCCGAAGAACAGCACCGGCCGAGTAGCATGCGGCATGAAACGCCAGCGCGCGCTCAGGCCACGCTCTAGCGGCATGACCTCGTTGAGCATCTGGTTGTGATAGGTCTCCAGGGCCGACTGATCATCAATGTCGACGCCTGGTTGCACGCGGTAGGCCACCTCAAACAACTGGTCGACCAGCTCGTCATCGGGCAGGATGCGCAGGTGGTAGCGGTGCAAGCCGGGCTCCAGCACGGCCCGCAGCTTGGGGTAGCAACTCACCAGCCGACGCAAGGCCTGGCGCATCTCGGGCTCGGACACGGTCGCATTGAAGCGCAGCATGTAGGGCTGAATCATCGTCGCGGCCAGGCCATCAATGGCGGCATAACCGTGCTCGGATCGATTCAGGGGAACGATGGTTTCGACTGCTTCAGACATGGTCCTGATCGTGCCAGAAAGAAGCCTTGCCAGACCCTATGGCTTGTGCGGGGGCGTGTGAGGAAGATCTTGCGGCCCAGTGCCAAACCCAGGGCCAGCCTGCCTACAATCCTGGGATGACTTCTGCTGCCCCCACCCTTTCGCTCCCCCTCCTGGCCAACGACCGATTTTTGCGGGCCTGCCTGCGCCTGCCCACGGACGCCACGCCCGTGTGGCTGATGCGCCAGGCCGGTCGCTACCTGCCCGAGTACCGCGCCACGCGCGACAAAGCCGGCAGCTTCATGGGCCTGGCCACCAACCGGGACGCGGCCTGTGAAGTCACCTTGCAGCCGCTGGATCGCTTCGATCTGGACGCGGCCATCTTGTTCAGCGACATCCTGACCGTGCCCGATGCCATGGGCCTGGGCCTGAGCTTTGCCGCCGGAGAAGGCCCCCGCTTTGCCCACCCGGTGCGCGATGAAGCCGCCGTGGCCAAGTTGGCCGTGCCCGACATGGACAAGCTGCGCTACGTGTTCGACGCCGTGAGCACCATCCGCGGCGCCCTGAGCGATGCGCAAGGCGTCGGGCGCGTGCCGCTGATCGGCTTTTCGGGCAGCCCCTGGACGCTGGCCTGCTACATGGTGG
>JAZJZP010000288.1:5398-6330 GCA_040389805.1 Pseudomonadota bacterium | reverse complement strand
AAGCGGAAGAGTTCGCCTCCATCCAGGAAGCCCCGGCGGAAGCCACGGGCGACGCTGCAGAGTAAGTTTTCTCTGCTGCTTCAGAAAGCCGCCTTCGGGCGGGTTTTTTCATGGGGCATCGGCATGAGCGCCTTTCAAGTCCAGCATTTGTTTGAGCCCTTCAACCGCCTGGGCCGCGAAAGCAGTCAGGCCGCAGGCAGTGGCATTGGACTGGTGATCACCAAGCGGCTGCTGGAGTTGATGGGCAGTGAATTGAAGTTCACCACCACCGAACAGCACGGCAGCACGTTCTACTTTGACTTGCCCTTGTCCCCAGCCAACGTGGAGGCCCATGATGAACCGATGCATCCGGTACCGCAAAACGACTTGAATGAAACCCGCAAGGTGCTGTATGTGGAGGACAACGCCGCCAACCGCGAGATCATGGCCGCGATACTCAACCTGCGCCCCTGCATCGACTTGACGCTTGAAACCACGGTGCGATCGGCCTTGGCCAGGCTGGAGGCCGAGGCCTTTGACCTGGTCTTGCTGGACATGCACCTGCCTGATGGCACGGGCCTGGACATCCTCACCTGGCTATCTCAGCATGAGCGGCTGAGGGACACCGCCGTGGTCATCGTCTCGGCCGACGTCACCCCGGCGACCATCGCACTCGCGGCGCAAGCCGGCGCCCACACCTACCTGAACAAACCGCTGGATTTGAAGCACACCCTGAGCGTGGTGGATTCACTGCTGCACATCACCTGATCACAGCAGCAGCTCCTAGGCGTCAGGGGCTTGAGGCTTCATGCCCAGTTCGTTGGCCATGCGTAACACCAAGGTCCGCAAGGTGTCGAGCTCCGTCTCCATGCTGGTTTGCCGAGCCTTCAGGGCCAGCAACTCTTGCGCGAACACCGAGTCCTCATCCTGACCGACGGCCTTGGCGGCCATGG
>JAZJZP010000288.1:1339-5388 GCA_040389805.1 Pseudomonadota bacterium | reverse complement strand
ACGATCATCACGATAGCCTCGTAAATGAGTAGTGCGGCCATGGCCACGTTCACCTCGCCGCACAGCAGGTGGGCCCAGCGGGCCTCGCGCGCACCCGGCGCACGCGCCAGCTTGAGCACCAAGGCCGGCTCACGTTCGGACAACTCCTCCAGAAAACCTTCGACGGACGAGACATCGGCGAAACGGTGCAAACGCTCGGTGTGCAATCGCAGCTCTGCCGAGGTTTGCGGGCCGCGCAAGGCCAACAAGGTCAGCAAGGCCACGGATTGACTGGGAACGCCCAGGCCTCGCGCCGCATTGTGCTCAAAACGCACGACACGGTTGCCACTGACCTCATGGACCAGGCTGAGGGCACGCAGACCTTCAATGGCCTGAAGCACTTCGGACTCGGTGACCTGCATGACCGGATCGCGGGCGGTCTTTTGATTGCAGCCCAGCGTCAAGGCATTGAGGGACAAGGGGTAGCTGTCGGGCACGGTGTGCTGCTTTTCAACCAACACGGCCAGCACACGCGCCTCAAGTAGTGTGAGTGTTCTCATCGCTTCACGATAGCATGAGGGGCGCCCAGCACCTCGTCGGTGTCCTCACCCAAGGTGGGTGCTCGCCTCGTGATCATGCCCGGCGTGGCCGACAACTTCGGGATCACCCCGGGCACCAACACCGTCAAACCGTCGTGGGTGGTCACCGGCACGATCATCTCGCGAGCCTGGTAGTGCGGGTCTTCGGCGATGTCTTGTGCGTTGTAGATGCGGCCCACCGGCACGCTGACCGCATTGAGCACGTCCAGCACCTCATGCACCGGGCGCTGTGAGGTCCAGTCGCCAATGGCCACGTCGATCTCGGCCACACGTTTGACCCGGCCGGGGTTGGTGGCCAACTCGGCATCCGTGGCCAGATCCGCGCGGCCAATGGCGATCATCAAACGCTTAAAGATCGAGTCGCCATTGCCGCCGATCACCACCATGCCATCGGCACAAGCATAGGCATTGCTGGGCGCAATACCCGGCAAGGCAGACCCCGCAGGCTGACGCACCGCGCCAAAGGCGCTGTACTCGGGCAACAGGCTTTCCATGCAGTTGAAGACGGCCTCGTACAAGGCCACATCCACCACCTGCCCACGGCCTTTGGGCGCCTCGGCACTGATGCTGGCATGGCGCGCCTGCAGGGCCAGCAAGATGCCGATGGCGCCATGCAAACCCGCCAACGTGTCGCCCAGGCTGACCCCGGCCCGCACAGGGACGCGGCCCGGCTCGGCATTGAGGTAGCGCATGCCGCCCATGGCCTCGGCCACCACGGCGAAACCCGGGCGCTCACGATACGGCCCGGTTTGACCATACCCACTGATACGTAGCATGATCAAGCCAGGATTGGTGCGGCTGAGCTCGTCATAGCTCAAGCCCCACTTTTCCATCGTGCCCGGCTTGAAGTTTTCGATGACGATGTCGGCCTCGTCAATTAAACGGCGCACCACCTGACGGCCTTCGTCGGTGCGCAAGTCGAGCACCACGCTTTTTTTGTTGCGGCTCTGCACCTGCCACCACACGCTGGTGCCTTGGTGCAGCATGCGCCATTGACGCAGCGGGTCGCCACCGGGGCCCTCGGCACTGGACGGGGGCTCTACCTTGATGACCTCGGCGCCAAAATCGGCCAAGGTCTTGCCGGCAAAGGGGCCAGCAATCAGCTGACCCAGTTCGATCACTTTGATGCCCGCCAGTGCCTGTGGAGGCACCGCGTCGGCCAGTGAAGAGTGGGGAGGATTCTGCGCATTCATGAGCGCAGATCCTAACGCGGGCTCAGGGTTTGGTGGGCTCGGGCTGCGTCACGAAACCGATCTTGCTCAAACCGGCTTTGGAGGCATCCGCCAAGGTCTCGGCCACGGCTTTGTAGGCCACCGCCTGGTCGGCCCGCAGATGGATCTCAGGCTGGGTCGGCTTGAGGCCTTCGGCCACAAAACGCAAGGCCGCCTCTTCACGGGTCAAGGGCTGCCCATTCCAGTGGCGCACGCCATCGGCATCAATTGAAAAATCAATCTTCTCGGCCTTGGCGGACACCACTTGGGCGCTGGCCTTGGGCAGCTCCAACTTGACCGAGTGGCTCAGCAGCGGGGCGGTCACGATGAAGATGACCAGCAGCACCAGCATCACGTCGATGAGCGGCACCATGTTGATCTCGGACATCGGCGCGCTGCTGTTCTTGTTGTCAAAACTGGCGAAGGCCATGATCCGACCTCCTTAGGCGTTGGACGAAGGTTTGAGCGTGCGCACCGTGGCATGGCCCTTGAGCGTCTGCCCGGTCGACAAGAAAGCGAACAACTCAAACGCGAAGGCATCCAGGCGGGCACCCCACACGCGGTTGCTGCGCGTCAACCAGTTGTAGCCCATCACCGCCGGGATCGCCACCGCCAAGCCCAGACCGGTCATGACCAGGGCCTCACCCACCGGACCGGCCACTTTGTCCAGCGTGCCCGCCCCCGTGGCACCAATGGCCAGCAGCGCGTGATACACGCCCCACACGGTGCCAAACAAACCCACGAAGGGGGCGGTGGCGCCAATGGTGGCCAGCACGGCCAAGCCGCTCTCCAGGCGCATGGTTTCTTCGTCCAGCACCTTCTTGATGGTGCGGGTCAAAAAGTCCTGGGCCGTGCCCGCCTCTTCCAGCTTGGCCGCGCCATAGCGGGCGTGGTGGGCCTGGGCATGCATGGCGTGCGAGGTCAGGTGGGCAAAGGGCTCGGACACCCCATGCGTGGTGATCTCGTGCTGCACCGCTTCCAGCGAAGTCGCGTTCCAGAAAAAGTTCAAAAAGGACTTGCTGCGACGCTGACGCAACAACAAACCCACGCCTTTGGTGATGATCAGGGCCCAGGAGATCAAGGACATCAGCACCAGGATCACGAACAGGCCCTGCCCGACAGCATCGGTCTCGCGGATGAAGTGGCCAAAGCCAAGCTCAGGCGCCGGGGTGCCGGCCTCAACCACCGTGGCGGTCGCAGTAGGAGTGGTCTCGTTCATGATCAAAGCTCTTCAAGGGTGAAAGTGATGCTGTGGGGTGCCCAAACCATGCGCGGCACGCCCCCTTCGATGTAAGGCTGAAAACGCGCCGCCCGCTCCGCCGCCACTGCGGCCCGGTCCAGGCGCGGGTAGCCCGATGATTTGGTGAGCTGAACCTCTTTGGCGCGACCTTGCTCGTCCACCAGAACGCGCATCCCCACGGTCCCAGACTCACCCAACTCTTTGGACGCCTGAGGGTAGACCGGCTGAGGTTTGATCAAGAAGCGCACCGCGGACGAGGGCAAGGTCTTGGGCTGCGGCGGCTCAGCGGCCACGGCAGCCGCACCAGCCGTGGTCGTGGTGACTGCGGGCGCATTGCTGGGCGCTGACAGCGTGGCCGGATTGTTGACCGCCGGTGGCTCGCGCGTCTCCATCGCCGCAACAGGCACTTGAAAATCCTGTGGCTTGGCGACTTGGGTCGAGGCCACCACCGGCGGCGCCTGGCGTTGCACAGGCATCGGTGGCGCGGGCTGGGTCGTCGCGCGCAGGGTCGGCTGCGGCTTGACGGGTTGTGCAGGTTGCGGCGCCTGCGGCGCGCCCGTCTCCGTGATCAGGCTGATCATCAAGGGCGCGGCTTCGGACGGCGTCACGGCCGTCTGGCTGGTTTGCCACACCCAGGTCGCCACCACCCCATGCGTGATCAACACGGCCACGGCCAAGGCCCAACGCTGCCCGACCGACAGGTCACGGGGCAGCATGGACGGACGGGCATCCACCAAAGAAGAGTCTGACAACACCATGGGTTCAGTCTAGCACTTAATGCAATTGCGAATCACTATTATTTGCAACCACAAGACACCCCATCCAGAGGGATGGCGCCTCACCGGGTAGCCGCCCCGCTTCGTGGGAAAATTGCTTGCAACGCATTGGGCTGGGATCATGCCCCAGCCACCATTTTCAGGGATCTCATGAACAACGACGTATTGCTGGCCCCCATTGCGGGCGGCTCGCCCTGTGGTGAGGACTTGTCCTTCTCCATCGAGTTTGACCACATCGCCGAAA
>JAZJZP010000288.1:0-1329 GCA_040389805.1 Pseudomonadota bacterium | reverse complement strand
TGATCCCACGCTGGCCCAAGGCGAGTGGGTGACCGCGCTCAAAGTGGCCGACTGGAACGGCGTGGCACGCCAATGCTCCACCTTGTTGAGCGAGCGCACCAAAGACCTGCGCCTGGCACAGTGGCTGACCGAATCCCTCGCCCTGACGCAAGGCTATGCAGGCCTGCTGCAAGGCTTGCAGTTGTGCACCGCCCTGTGCCAAACCTACTGGGTCGAACTGCACCCCCAAGCCGAGGATGGCAACATGGACCAGCGCGTCGGCAACATGACGTGGCTGCAACAACGCCTGGTGTCCCTGACCAACACCCGCCCTTTGACCCGGGGACGTCAAGGCGGCGTTTACTCGCTGCTCGATCTGCAGACCGCACGCCATTGGCAGACCCAGCAAGAACGCTCGCCCGACGCCGGTCAGCGCCCCGGCAACACCGACAAGGTCACGCTGGATCAGTTCATGCGGGCATTGCGCGAAACCCCGAAGGACGAACTGCGATCCACGCTACAAACCGTGCGCAATTGCGAGCTGCAATTGCTGGCATGGCAGGCCATCATCGACACCCACCTGGGGGCGGATGGCCCCTCCTTCGTGCCCGCCAAAGAAGCCCTGGCCAGCGCCGTGCATGACATCGAACAACTGGCCAAAGAGGTCGGCGCCTTGCAAGCAGACACCACAGACACCTTCATGAACCACGCGGAGACCGATGCCTCCGAGACCGCCCTGGAGGCAGACGCCAGCCCCCTCGGTGCCGGGACCGCGCGTGGCCCTTTGCGCAGCCGGGCTCAGGCGCTGCAACAGCTGAGCGAGGTCGCCGCGTTTTTCCGGCGCACCGAACCGCACAGTCCGGTGGCCTATCTGGCCGAAAAGGCCGTCAAGTGGGGCGACATGCCTTTGCACGAATGGCTGCGCAAAGTGGTCAAGGACCAAGGGTCCATGTCGCACCTGCATGAGTTGCTGGGGATCGAGCCCGAGGAGGGCTCGCCACATTGACCTACTGAACCAGCTGAAACTCAATGCGCCGATTGCGGGCTCGGCCCGCTTCGGTGGCATTGCTGGCCACGGGGCGATCGGGACCTAAACCGGCCGTGCTGATGCTGTCGGCCTGGATGCCTTTGGCCACCAGGTGGCTCTTCACGGCCTGCGCACGCGCCAGCGACAAGGCCACATTGCTCACCCGACCGCCATCGGCGTCGGTGTGTCCCACCACTTCGACTTTTTTGCCTTTGAGTTGCGCCAAGGTCTGCGCCATCTCATCCAAAATGACCATGCCCGCAGGACGCAAGACAGCACTGCCGGCTTCGAATTCAATGATGCGGTTGCCCAGCGCCTGATCC
>JAZJZP010000287.1:16521-24336 GCA_040389805.1 Pseudomonadota bacterium | reverse complement strand
TTTGCCAATGGCGAGTCATGGCGTGCGGCCGGGGCGGATGCACGCTTGATGCGCACCTTGGCAGATCGTCGCACGCTGGATGCCAAGACCGTGGCCAAAGCCAGCCCCGAGGCGCGTGAGTTACTGGATCAATGGTCTGAAGATGGCTGGTTGCATGCCAAGGAGTCGCCATGAATTTTGATGACGCCATCAAGGCTGGAGACGCGGGCATCAACGATTTTGGCCGCATCGACGGCTGGCCCGATTTTCTGGATCGGGTGAGGGCGGCCATGGCTGTGGCCGCATCGCAACCCCAATCCCTGTGGTTGTGTGATGTCGATTTTGCGCGGTGGCCCATTGGGGAGCGCAGTGTCATGGAGGCGTTTCAGCAATGGGGGCTCAACAGCCGCGCGCCCAAGTGTCATTTGATCGCGGCGACCCTTGACGAGCTACCCAGACGCCACCCGAGGTGGGTGACTTGGCGCAGCACTTGGGCGCATCGTGTCACGTGCTACCAGGCGGCAGCGGAGCAGGCGGCAGACTTGAGGCCCACCTTGCTGTTGGACGGGGTGGTGGGTTTGCGATTGCTCGATCCCATCACAGGGCGCGGACTGTGGTCGCGAAAAGTGAACGATCTCAGTGAATGGCGTCAAGAAATCGATGTTATTTTGCAACGTTGCAGCGAGGCTTTGCCTCCGACGACTTTGGGCTTATAGGGAATTGCCCGAAGCGTTGTATAATCGTAGTCTGAATGAAGCAGAAAATTTAGATTTTGTGTTTCATCCAAAGCCACCGTCTCATATTTTTTGGGGCTGTGCGCCTTGCACATAGTTCCATACACCATCGTTTTTTGACACTCCCTTTTGAGGACACAAGCATGAAAAAGTCGCTCCTGCTGGCTTCGTTGATCGCTGCCATGGCTCTGGCCGCTTGCGGTAAGAAAGAAGAAACATCCGCTGACGCAGCCGCTTCGGCCGCTTCTGAAGTTGCTTCCGCAGCTGTTGAAGTCGCTTCGGCTGCTTCTGAAGCTGCTTCGGCTGCTGTTGAAGCTGCTTCGGCTGCTGTTGAAGCCGCTTCGGTGGCTTCGGACGCTGCTTCGAAGTAAGCTGTCCTCACGGATTGAAAAAGCCGCTCTTCGGAGCGGCTTTTTTACGTCTGTGCATCATGTCTTGGCGAAGTGACCAAGGTATGAAAAAAGCCCTGAGCCTTTCGGCCAGGGCTTTTAACTGAGCGGGATGATGGCTTAGCTCAGTTCGTCAAGCAGTTGCTTGGCAACGCTGCGTGCTGCGTCCGATGATTCAGGCTGGCCTTTGGCGTTGAGCACCTTGATTGCACTGTTGTTGCCCTTGCCGGTGATCTGGACGCGATAACGTGCCAAGCCATCCGCACTGGTCTCGGATGCGCCAAACAGCTTGGCGAAGAAGCCCGGCTTACTGGCACCGGGCATGTTGCCAGGGGCCAATCGGATCTCGTAAGTGCCTTGGCTGCGGTCGCGGTCTTCAATCGTGAAGCCGCTGCGGTCCAAGGCCAGGCCAACGCGGCGCCAGGCAGAGTCCACGTCATCATCCGTCGTCAGCGAGATGCCATCGGGCAGCAGGCGCGCGCGGGCAGGGGCGGCTGCAATGGCGGCAGCACCCTTGACCGTTGCTTCAGCCTTGACTGCGGCGACCGCATCTTTGGGGGCACCCAGTTTGATCATCAGGCGCGAGAGCATTTCGGCTTCCAGCGTGGGATCACTTGGGCGACCCACCCATTTGGTTTGCTCTTTGCGCTGCTCGTTTTCGTACACCTCTTGCACGCCACGGTGGCTGATGTAGATCTCGCAGCCCTTGGTGGTGCGCTCGATGCGTGTGCGGTATTGATCCCGCTCGCCCGTGTCGTACAGGCTGTCGAGGACGCTGCCGAGCAATTTGCGAACACCGCTTTGGGGCAGCTTGGCGCGGTTCTCGGACCAGGTTGTTTCCATGATGCCCGTGTCAGCTTGCTCCACGGCCAATTCAAAGCCGGCTTCCAGCCAGAAGGCTTTGACTTGCTCCCAGGTTTTTTCGGGCGGCATGGCGACGCTGAGCCAGCGGATTTGACCGTTGCGCTCCAGCTTGACCGCGCCAGCTTGTGCGCTGGCGGTCGGCTTGTTGGTATCGATCGCCGCATTGTTGTTGGCGGGCGCCATGCTGCTGGCACTGACCGTCGAGGACTGGCCTTGGGCATAACGGGCCTGGCCGGACAGCTGGGTCAGGTCGGGAGGCACGTCCAGGTTCACGGTCTTGACGCCGCCGCTGCGGTAGTCGACTTTGTCTCCGCCCAACAGGCCTCCGACCGAAGAGCAGCCGGTGGTCGCCAGTGCGCCTGCAAGTGCCAAGCTGAGCGTGGTCAAACGAAAGGAGAGAGGAGTCTTCAACATGGGCAATAGCATCCGGAGGGAGTCAGAGTGGTGATCCTACAGGGATCAGAGTACGCCGCATTCACGCAGCGCCGATTCAACCAGCGTTTGAGCTGATTCCGACAGGGGGGTGAGCGGCAAACGCAAGGTGCCGCCCGCTTTGCCCATGCGCATCAAGGCCCACTTGACGGGGATCGGGTTGGGTTCGACAAACAGCTGTTTGTGCAACGCCAGCAAGCCCATGTGGATATGGACGGCGCGCTTGGTGTCGCCTGCCATGGCGGCTTTGCACAAGTCGGCCATGGCACGGGGTGCAACGTTGGCGGTCACACTGATATTGCCATGACCACCCAGCAGCATCAGGGCCACGGCCGTGGGATCGTCGCCCGAGTAAATGCTGAAGCCTTTGGGCGCTTGTTTGATCAGCCACGCCGCGCGGTCGAGATTGCCGGTGGCTTCTTTGATGCCGATGATGCCGGGGATTTGAGCCAGCCTCAGGGCGGTTTCAGGCAGCATGTCGGCCACGCTGCGGCCGGGCACGTTGTAGAGCACGACCGGGATGTCAACGGCTTCTGCAATCGCCTTGAAGTGCTGGTAGATGCCTTCTTGCGTAGGCTTGTTGTAATAGGGGACGACTTGCAAGGTGCAGTCTGCGCCCACCGACTTGGCGTACTCGCTCAGTTCAATGGCCTCGCGGGTCGAGTTGGCGCCTGCGCCGGCCATGACCGGAACGCGGCCTGCTGCCTGTTCGACGGCCACACGGATGATTTCGCGGTGCTCTTCAACGGAGACGGTGGGCGACTCGCCCGTGGTGCCAACCACGCCGATGCAGTTGGTGCCTTCGGCGATGTGCCAGTCGATCAGTTGTCGCAGGGTGTCGTAGTCGACGCTGCCGTCATCGTGCAGGGGGGTGATGAGTGCGACGATGCTGCCAAAAATGGGTTTCATGCGGGTTTCCTTCAGTCGAGGGATTCTACCCAGCGTCCGGGCCTCTCAAGCTGCGCCGTGGCGGGGGTATGCCCGTGGTGGATCGATTTTTGGGTGTTTTGCTAGAAACAACTCCAGAGGCGCGACGCCAGGTCAAAGACCAGCGGGGCCTGGAAATACAAAAGAAACACCAAGCCCAACACCACCAGGGCGATCACGGCCAGCAGGTAGGTGCCGAGGCGATGGGTGGGTTGGACGCGGCTGCTCATGTCAGGCGACCAGTAGGCGGCGGCTGGCTGGGGTCTGGTGTTCTTTGATGGGCAGGTTCAGCAAGGCGGCCAGCACGCTCAGTGCCACCGCTAGCCACCAGACCACGTTGTAGTTGCCGGTGGCGTCGTACAGGCGTCCACCCAGCCAGACACCCAGAAAGGAGCCTATTTGGTGTGACAAGAACACCAGTGCGCCGAGCATGGACAGGTGCTGTACGCCCAGCATTTGGGCTACCACGGCGTTGGTCGGCGGGACGGTGGACAGCCACAATGTCCCCATGGCGGCGGCAAACAGGGCCACGCTCCAGGGGGACAGGGGGGTGAGGATGAACGCGACCATGACCACGGCCCGCAGGGTGTAAATGGCGGACAAGATCCAGTTTTTGCGCAGCCGCTGGCCAAGCGATCCGGCGGCGTAGGTGCCCACCACATTGAACAGGCCGATCAGGGCGAGGGCCGTGGTGGCGACTTGCGGCGGCAGTTGGTGGTCCTTGAGGTAGCTGGGCAGGTGCACCCCGATGAATGCCAGTTGGAAGCCGCAGACAAAATAGCCCGCCGTCAGCAGCAAGTAGCTGGGATGGGTGAAGGCTTCGCGCAGCGCGTGTGCGGTGGTTTGATCCGGCGCGGCCGTGTGTTGAGCGGCCTGGCGTCGCAAGGCCTGCGGGTCGTCACGCAGCCCAAACGCCAGGGGGAGTAATAACAAGGCCGCGCCCGCCAAGGCCCACAAGGCGTGTTGCCAGCCCAGGTGACTGATCAGCAAGCTGGAGACCGGCACCATCAGGAATTGCCCGAACGAGCCGGCCGCGGCGGTGATGCCCATGGCCCATGAGCGTTGATGCGCGTCGACGTGCCGCCCGAGCACCCCATAAACCACCGCATAGGTCGAGCAGGCCTGGCCCAGTCCAATCAGTACCCCGGTGCTGAGCATGAAGAGGGTGGGTGTGCCTGAGAGCGACATCCCCACCAATCCGCAGGCGTAGAGGAGGGCGCCCGCCCACAGCACATTGAAAGCGCCGCGACGGTCGGCCCACCAGCCCACCAAGGGGCCTGCTGCACCCCAGACCAGGTTCTGCACGGCCATGGCCAAGGAGAAGGATTCGCGGCTCCAGCCGCGCTCCATGACGATGGGCTGCAACCAAAGGCCAAAGCCATGGCGAATGCCCATGGACAAGGTCACGACCAATGCGCCGCACAGCAGCAGTTGCGCCAAGGGTAAGCGCGGGACGTTTTTCATGCGGGTGTGGGCGCCGGGCCTGGGCGCCAGTGGATGGAACGGTGCGGGTGCTCAGACCTGCATGTTCATGATATCGCTATAGGCCTGAACCAGTTTGTTGCGGGTTTGAACCGCCGATTGGAAACCCAGTTGCGCTTTTTGCATGGCGATCATGGTTTCTTCCAGGCTGACGGTGGGGTTGTCAAACTGGACCTCGCGTTGCATGGTGGTGGCCTGCTCCTGGGCCTTGCTGATCGATCCCATGGCGCTTGTGAATGCGTTTTGGAAGCTGGGTTTTTCAACCCCGGAGGAGCCTGCCAGCGCATCCAGGCGGGTTTTGGCTTGCACTCGCTGAGCGACATCGGACATGCCTGCCTTGGCGGCGGCCTGTGCGAAATCGAAAGGCTTGAGTTTCAGGTCCATGGTGCCGATATGTCTGACAGGGCGTGATGCAGTTCACCACGATTCCTATGCTATTGAGGTTTGTCTGGGGTGATGACAGGAAGAGCTTGGTAAATCAGGGGCTGTTCCCGGCACTTTTGCCCGGTCTTCCTTCGAATAATGAGTGCGTTCTGGCGGGTTTGCGGCATCGTATGGTTTCGATGCGCGGCCCAACGCTTCGATCGCACATGGAAGTCACCGTCGCACAACCTCTAGCTGTTATCGCATCACCCTCCGAGGTGGTCACCCCCGCACCGCTCAACTTTGTGCAACGTGTGGGCGCTTTGCCCATGCAACGCAAGTTGATGCTGGCAGGCGGACTCGCGGCCATCCTCGCCATCTTGGTGGCCATGATGATGTGGAGCCGGGAGGGAGATTACCGTGTCCTCTATGCCAATTTGTCGGACAAGGACGGTGGCGCCATCCTCGCCCAGTTGCAGCAGATGAACGTGCCGTACAAGCACGCGGATGGCGGTGCCGCCATTTTGGTTCCGGCGGATAAGGTCCATGACGCTCGCTTGAAGCTGGCCTCGGCTGGGCTGCCCAAGGGTTCGGTGGTCGGTTTTGAGTTAATGGAAACCCAGCGTTTCGGGATCACGCAGTTCCAGGAGCGTTTGAACTTTCAGCGTGGCCTGGAAGGCGAGCTGACCCGCTCGATTCAGACCTTGTCAGGGGTGCAGAGCGCGCGTATTCACCTGGCCTTGCCCAATCAGAACGGATTCTTTCGCGAACAGCAAAAACCCTCCGCTTCGGTGGTGTTGGCCTTGTATCCCGGACGCACCCTGGACCGCTCTCAGGTGGCGGGCATCGTTCACCTGGTGTCGTCCAGCGTGCCTGAGATGTCGATCAAGGCGGTGAGCGTGTTGGATCAGACCGGTAGCTTGCTGTCGGGCCCGAGCGAAGGGGCCGACCAAGCGGGCTTGGATGCGCAGCAACTGCAGTATCTGCATCAGCTGGAAGCCAACTACACCCAGCGTATCAAAGACATTTTGGAGCCGGTGTTGGGCAGTGACAACCTGCGCGCGCAAGTGACGGCGGAGGTGGATTTTTCACAAACCGAATCGACCGCTGAAGAGTACAAGCCCAACCAAGGGCAGGCCCCTGCGTCGGTGCGCAGTCAGCAAAGCAGTGAAATGGCGGGCGCTGGAACGACCACGCCTTCAGGCATACCTGGTGCTGCCAGCAATCAACCCCCTGTGCCGGCCACGGCGCCGGTGAATGGCGCCTCGCAGCCTTTGCAGGCCGGTGGTGGCTCGTCCACAACAGGTGGCACCAACCGACGTGAGGCCGTGACCAATTACGAGGTGGACAAGACGGTGCGCGTGACCCGCAATGCGACCGGCTCCATCAAGCGGCTCAACGCAGCGGTGGTGGTCAATCACCGCACCGTGACCGATGCCAAGGGCAAGACCAGCACGCAGCCAATTCCGCAAGAAGAACTGGACAAGCTGACCGCGTTGGTGCGCGAGACCATTGGCTTTAGCGAGCAGCGCGGCGATTCGATCAAGGTCATCAATACCCCCTTCCAGATCGTGAAAGAAGACACCGACACGACGCCGCTGTGGAAGCGTCCAGAAACCGTCGACATCGTGCGCAGTCTGGCGGTGCCGCTGGCCTTGACCTTGGCGGCACTGATCGTGGTCTTTGGGGCGATCCGTCCTGCCATTCAAGCTGCCAAGCCATTGCCTTCAGAAGACGATGAAGCGCGCAAGCTCAATGCCGTCGTCGATGACCTGCAAGATTTGCCAGAGTTGACCGCCATCCCCAGCAACATGGTCCGGGGCCCGGATGGTCAATTGTTGCCTGCATTGGGTGCCCCGACCGGGGATGCTCGTCTGGACATGGCGCGCCAACTGGCGTTAGAGAACCCGGTGGCCATGGCCAATTTGATGCGCAGCTGGATGGGCAAGGCCTGATCAAGGACAAGAACCATGGACGAAAAAGGACTTGAAGACGCAGCCATCTTGCTCATGTCAATGGGTGAGGAAGAGGCTGCGGCAGTCTTCAAAAATCTGGAGCCCAAGGAGGTTCAGGGCCTGGGCGAGACCATCGCCAAGCTCAAAAGCGTGCCTCGCGAGCGGGTCGAATCGGTCTTGGTGCGCTTTGCCAAAGAGTCGACCGACCTGGGCGTGTTGGTGCCCGATACGGACGAGTATGTGAAGGCCGTGTTGCGCAAGGCGCTGGGCGAGGAAAAAGCCAATTTGCTGATTGATCGGATCATCCAGGGCAGCGATGTCACCGGCATTGAGAGCCTCAAGTGGATGGACCCCGGATCTGTGGCCGAGCTGCTGCGCAATGAACATCCGCAAATCGTGGCGGCGATTTTGGTTCACCTGGATCCGGACCAGTCCTCCTCGGTGCTCAAGTCCTTCAGTGATCGGCATCGCAATGAGGTGATGGTCCGCATCGCGACGCTGGATGGCATTCAGCCGCAAGCTTTGAAGGACCTCAACGAGGTGTTGTCGCGCGTCTTGTCGGGCGGGACGCAGGTCCGCAAGTCGTCGCTGGGGGGTGTCAAGCCGGCCGCTGAAATCATCAACATGATGGGCTCTAGCCTGGAGACCTCGGTGCTGGACTACATCCGCGAAAGCGACGCGGACCTGGCG
>JAZJZP010000287.1:0-16511 GCA_040389805.1 Pseudomonadota bacterium | reverse complement strand
GATCATGGACAACATGTTCACCTTCGATGATCTCGAGAAGCTCGACGACAAGGGCTTTCAGACGCTGCTCAAGGAAGTGCAGACCGAGTCGCTCATCATCGCGCTCAAGGGCAGCTCGCCAGAGATTCGAGAAAAGGTGTTCAAGAACATGTCCACGCGCGCGGCCGAGACCTTGCGCGAGGACTTGGAGTCGCGCGGCCCGGTCAAGCTGTCCGAGGTCGAAAGCGAGCAAAAGGAAATGCTCAAAATCGTGCGGCGTCTGGCCGACGAGGGTCAGTTAGCGTTGTCAAGCGGAGGCGATGATGAGTACGTCTAAGCCTGTGCCTCCTGGAGGAGGTATTCCCAATTCTTATACCCGCTTCATCCCTCGCGAGGAGTTGGGGAGTTTTTCCGCCTGGAACATGCAATCCCTGGAGGCGGCAGAGGCTGACAAGGCCGGAGCTGCTGCTGACACCGGGGTGCGCAAGCAGACGTTTTCGGAACGCGCGGCGGCAGCCGCCCCCGTGACGGACAAGCCAGCGCCCAAGACTGCTGGTGCCAGGACGGCGGCCAAACCTGCTGCCAAATCGACCAACGTCACCAGCATTCGCCGTCCCATGGTGGGCGGGTTGCCCGGGCAAGAGTCGGAGTCTGCGCCGCCTGAGCCCAAAGCGGCTGCGCCAGTGCCCGTGGTCAATGTGGAGGAGCTCGTTGATCAAGCCGGCAAGGCTGGTTATCAGGATGGCTACCGCAATGGCCTGGCTGCGCTGGAGAGCTACAAGCAGACCCAGGCTGCCCAATTGGCGTCCCATTTGAGTGATCAGGTTGGGGCCTTGGCCGCTGATTTTCACCACCGACTGGAGTCGCTGGAGCAGCAATTGGCCGGACGCATTGCCGGGGTGGCGCTGGAGATTGCCCGTCAGGTGGTGCGTAGCGAGTTGGATCAACGCCCCGAGGCGGTGCTCATGGTGGCAGAGGAAGCGCTTGGTGTGTTGCTGGCCTCGGCCCGCCAGATTGCTGTGCGCCTCAATCCCGAGGACCATGCCTTGGCACAGGGCTCCTTGACGGAAGTGTTGCAAGCGCGCGGTGCCCGGCTGCTGCCGGACCCCTCAGTGGTTCGGGGAGGTTGCGTGGTGGAGTCCGACATTGCCGTGGTGGATGCGAGCGTCGAGGCCCGTTGGCACCGTGCAGCCGCCGCCATGGGCAGCCAAAGCGAGTGGAATGGGGGGCACGAGCAGCCTTACAGCCCCGCGCCGGTGCTGGACGATGAGGACTTTGTGCCGATCACGCCAGAAGATGGGAGTGCCGCATGAACATGCCGATTCGAGCTGCTGGTCAAGATGTGGCCATGGACCGTTGGAATCGATTTCTTGGTGACCTGGACGCCTGCGCCTGCACGGACATTCCGCTGGAGAACCAGGGCAAGCTGGTTCGGGTGGCGGGCCTGGTCTTGGAGGCCGCAGGCCTGCGTTTGCCGGTGGGTGCGGTGTGCGAGATTCATTCCGAAACAAGGCTGGAAACTCAGCCGGTGCTGGCTGAAGTGGTGGGCTTTGCGGGTGACCGTGCTTACCTGATGCCCACCGCTGAAGTGCATGGCCTGTCTAGCGGTGCCCGCGTGGTGCCGCGAACCATCCCCTTCAATTTGCCCATATTGGGTCGGCCCAACCACCCTTGGCGGCGCAGCGAAGACCGAACTCGTCATTTGCCCATTGGCAGCGGTTTGTTAGGACGCGTGGTCAATGCCCAGGGCGAGCCTCTGGATCGCCATGGCCCGCTGAACCATGTGCGCAGCGAGCCCTTGGTGCGCCGCCCCATCAACGCCATGGAGCGTGATCCGGTTCGCACGCCGCTCGACACCGGGGTGTGCGCGATCAACACCATGCTCACGGTGGGCCGCGGTCAACGTATCGGCTTGTTTGCCGGCTCGGGCGTGGGCAAGAGCGTGTTGCTCGGCATGATGGCCCGCTACACCAAAGCCGATGTCATCGTGGTGGGACTGATTGGTGAGCGTGGCCGTGAAGTCAAAGAGTTCATTGAGGACATCCTGGGTGAAGATGGTCTGGCCCGATCCGTGGTCGTGGCGGCTCCGGCCGATGCCCCCCCGCTGACCCGCATGCAGGGCGCCAACTACGCCACCGCGATTGCCGAGCATTTTCGTGATCAGGGCCTGCACGTGCTGCTGCTGATGGATTCGCTCACCCGTTACGCCATGGCTCAGCGCGAAATCGCCCTGGCCATTGGAGAACCCCCGGCGACCAAAGGGTATCCGCCCTCGTGTTTTGCCAAGCTGCCGCAGCTGGTGGAGCGCAGCGGCAACGGCCTCAATGGCCATGGCTCGATCACCGCGATCTATACCGTGTTGACCGAAGGCGACGACCAGCAAGATCCGATCGCCGATGCCGCACGGGCCATTCTGGACGGCCACATCGTGCTCTCGCGCGAGCTGGCCGAGGCCGGGCACTTTCCGGCCATCGACATCGAAAAATCGGCCTCTCGGGTCATGCACAACGTGGCCAGCAGTGGACACCTGGATGCCGCGCGGCGCTTTCGCCTGTTGTGGTCCAAATACAGCAAGGCCCGTGACTTGATCCAGCTGGGGGCCTACGTTCCTGGACATGACCGCGACCTGGATCAGGCCGTGCAATTGCACCCGGCCATGGCCCACATGCTCCAGCAAGACATGCATTCACCGGCTCGGTTGGACGACAGCGTCGAGCAGATGAAAAACCTTGTCCATGATTGACGCGTCCTCGCCGTACTGAGAACCCCACCATGACCTCCATCCAACCCCTGTTGATGCTGCTGGAGTCCGCCGAGCGGGCGCGCGATGAGGCCATCGTTGAGATGGAGGGCGCGCGCAAGTCCCATGAGGCGGCGCGCCAGCAGGCACAGTCTTTGGCGGACTGGCGTAAAGACTACCAACAGCGCTGGAACACTCAATTCAGCCAATCCGGCGGGATGGAGATCATGCGCTGCTACCAAGAGTTTTCGGCCCGGCTGGGTAATGCTGTGGACGAGCAGGACAAGCGAGTCGAGCAGGCCAGGGTGTTCCTGGACCGGTGCCGGGTTCACCTGTTGGAGCGCGAGCGCAAGGCAGCTGCGGTCGGTCAGTTGATCGACCGGCGTCAGCGTGAGTTGGCCCTGCGTCAACAACGTCAAGAGCAAAAAGCCACCGATGAACAGGCCTCACGTGCAGGTCGGGGGTCCGCTCAAGCTGGCATGCTGGGTGCTCCGACTTTTGTGCCGACGTCTTACTGAAGACACTGAAAGGTCACACCATGACTTCTCCGATCAATACATTCAACAACATGGGCAAGCTGGCCAGCGCCACGGCCACTGTGCCTGGCGACTTGGCAAGCAAGATCAATGGGGTGCAGCCCGCAGGGGATGCCGCCGCGCAGCAGTCGGACTTCTCTCGCTGGATGGCACGGCATACCCAGGCCTCACCTCAAGGGCTGGCAGCGGCCACGAAGGGGGACGCTGCGGAGAAACCAGTCGCTGCGGCACCAAAACCGTCAGAAAACATGGACTTGCGCCATGCCAGCGCGCGAGCACAAGCCAACGCGATGGAGGCCAATCGCAAGGCCCAAGTGCACAGCACACCGCAGGCTCACCAAGCAGACAAGCCCCACGCCGACAAGCCCAAAGCGGCCGGCACAGAGGCAGCAAAACCTCCCCAGGCCAAGGTCAAGGAGCGTTCAACGTCTTCCACGGACGCCCGTGATGACAACAAGGATTCGATCGACCCGACGGACCAGGCTGGTGACGTGGCGGCGTCAGCCACCGCTGAGACGGTCGCAGGCGCAACGCCGCAGGACGCGCTAGCCGGTGAGGCCCCGGCGGCCAGCGATCCTGCGTCGATGCTGGCCTGGCTGGCCAGCCTGACTCAGAGCGAGCCGACGGTCAAGAAGACCATCGGTTTGGACACCTCGGCCAAGACGGGGGCGGATGATGCATCCAACAGCGCCTTGTCGATGACCGCTATGTTGGGTACCGCTGGCGTGTCGGCGGAGTCGAAAGGTGCCCCCATGGCCTTGGCCCATGACCAGGGCGCAACCGCCGCCATGGATGTCTCGCTTTTGCAGGCCACAGAAGGGCGTTTCGCGCTGATGGACCCCAAGGCGGGCATGGCGGCAGAGCAGGGCGCTGACTTTGCCGCGGCCTTGTCGGCCGAGATGATGCGGGGCGCGGCCGTGGGTGGGCCGGGTGGCTCAGTGCAGGGCACTGCCGCCCCGACCAGCGAGACCCTGGCCACGCCATTGAACAGCCCGGAGTTTCCGCAGGCACTGGCCGAGCGTGTCGGCATGTGGGTTAAATCGGCGGGCGAGGGCGGCTCGCTCTCCGCTGAACTTCACCTCAATCCGGCTGAAATGGGTCCCATCAGCATCAAAATTTCAATGGATGGCCAAACCGCGCAGGTCGACTTTTCGGCCGCGGCCGCTGAAACGCGTCGAGCCATCGAAGGAAGCCTCCAGATGCTCTCAGATGCGCTGGATGAGGCTGGCTTGAGGCTCGGGGGTTCCGGGGTGTCCGATCAGTCGGCGCAGCAGTCCTTTGGGCAAGCCTCGGATCAAAACAGCGGGCGGCCCGCCTGGATGGCGGCGGGTCAGGGCCTGGGCGACGAATCAGGACTGGCTGAATCGGCTGGCAACCGCGCAGGGGCGGTTTCCCGTGATGGCCGGCGTGCTGGCGGTCTGGACCTCTACGCCTAGGTCGCCACGGGTCGGTCCAGAATCGGCCGTATTTCACATCGCTTATCGGTTCTTCGGTTTCGCCCTGAATTTGAATAATCGAATCATGCCCTTTTCGTCACTCATGGCGAGGGGGGACATGATTTCCAGGAGAAATGCGAATGTCAGCTGCCCCCGCTGCTGCGCCGGTTCAAGGCGACGCCCCCAAGAAGGGGCCTAAAAAGCTCATCATCATCATTGCTGCGGTGGTGTTCCTGCTGGTCGTGGGCGGTGGTGGTGCGACCTACTTCATCATGAAGAAAAAGGCCGCGGATGCCGCTGCTGCCGCTGAAGACGGCGGTGACGGTGCCGCCGAAGACGCACACGGCAAGGGGACAGACGCCAAACCGGCGGCCCATGGCAAGGATGAGCACGCAGCGCCGCCCTCTTTTGTCCCGCTGGAGCCGTTTGTGGTCAACCTGGCGGACCGCGATGCGGAGCGTTTTGCCCAAATCGGCATCACCTTGCAGGTGGACGATCCGAAGCTGGCCGAACAATTCAAGGTGTACATGCCAGCGATCCGCAATGCGGTGCTGATGATCTTGTCGCACAAAAGCTCCGAAGAGTTGCTGACGCAAGAAGGCAAAGAAAAGCTGGCGAGCGAAATTCGTCGTGAAGCGGCCCGCTCGATGGGCTACGAGGTCGAAGAGCCAGAAATTGCGGAAGAGCCGGTCGACCCCGATGCGGAAGAGCCGCCCAAAAAGAAAAAGAAGAAAAAGAAGAAGGCTGCGCTCTACAACCCCATCGTGCAAGTGCACTACGCGAACTTCATCATTCAGTGAGTACTCAAGCAGTAATCCGGCCATGAACCAGCAAATCCTCTCGCAAGACGAAGTCGATGCACTGTTGCAAGGCATCACCGGCGAAAGCCAGAAGCTGGATCAGGATGATGGCCCGCAGGAGGGCATTCGCGACTACAACCTGGCCAATCAGGAGCGTATTGTTCGTGGGCGGATGCCCACGATGGAAATCATCAACGAGCGTTTTGCCCGCAACATCCGCATCGGCATTTTCAACTTCATCCGAAAGTCGCCTGAGGTGTCGGTGGGTGGCATCAAGGTGCAGAAGTACAGCGCCTTCCTGCGTGAAATCGTGGTGCCGACCAACTTCAACATCATGGCCATTCGGCCCTTGCGTGGTTCCGGCTTGGTGGTGTGCGACCCGACCCTGGTCTTTGCCGTGATCGATGCCTTGTTTGGCGGTGCTGGCAAGTACCACACCCGCATTGAGGGACGTGATTTCTCGCCCACCGAACAGCGCATCATCATGCGGCTGATTGAAGTCATCTGCGAAGAGTACAAAAAAGCCTGGCGCGGCATCTACCCGATCGAGCTGGAATATCAGCGCTCAGAAATGCAACCGCAGTTTGCGACCGTTGCCACCCCCAGCGAGATCGTGGTGTGCTGCTCCTTCACCCTGGAAATTGGCGATACCAGCGGCACGATCCACTTCTGCATCCCCTATTCGACACTGGAGCCCATCCGCGACGTGCTGTTCTCCTCGATCCAGGGCGACTCCGTTGAACCGGATCGCCGTTGGGTCAAGTTGCTGACCCAGCAGATCCAGTCGGCCGAAGTGGAGCTGGTGGCTGAAATGGCCCACGCACCCGCCACGGTCGAGCAACTGCTGTCGCTCAAGCCGGGCGACTTCATTGAGCTGGACCTCGAAAAACTGATTCAAGCCAAGGTCGATGGTGTGCCCATCATCGAGTGCTACTACGGCACCTCGAATGGCAAATACGCCCTGCGCATTGACAAACTATTGACCAACGCCAATCTTGGTTGGCTGGGAGACCAAAATGTCTGACAACGAATTCCCATCCAGTGACGCGCCCGCTGGCGATGCCGAGCAAGACGCCATGGCCGCCGAATGGGAAGCCGCCCTGTCTCAACAAGCCAGCAGCCCCTCTGCGGCAGACGATATTTTTGGCATGGCCTCGGGCGGTTCTGCTAGTGAAGTCACCGGTGCTGCTCAGCAGGTGACCCCCGCGGCCTTTGCAAACTTTGCCCCTGCGGCAGGGGTGCCTGCCGTCAACGACATCAACATGATTCTGGACATCCCTGTCCAGCTCACGGTGGAATTGGGTCGAACCCGCATCCCCATCAAGAACATCCTGCAATTGGCGCAAGGCTCGGTGGTGGAGTTGGACGCGATGGCGGGTGAGCCCATGGATGTCCTGGTGAACGGTTTTTTGATCGCCCAAGGCGAAGTGGTGGTGGTGAACGACAAGTTCGGTATCCGCTTGACAGACATCGTGACCCCCTCAGAGCGCATGCGTCGCCTGAGTCGCGGTGGTTGAAAACTCTCACCTTTTGAGGAAATGCTCATGCAATCGACTGGAATGTTGGTGTTTTGGTTCGTGGCCATCGTGGCCCTGATTCCCCTGACTTTGTACGTACTCAAGCGTTCTGGCTTGGCCAAGGGGAGCGTGGGTTCTGGAGGCAAGGTGCTTAAAACGGTGAGCCAGCTGACACTTGGGCCAGGCCAGCGCGTGGTCACCATTGAGGTGGGCGTGGGCGAGCAAAAAACCTGGCTGGTACTGGGTGTCACGGCTCAGAGCATCACCACCTTGCACACCCTGGAGCCGTCTATAGAAAGCCAGGATCAGGCGCAAGGTGACCCCGGCTCGTCGCTCTTCCCGGTGATCTTGCGTCGATCTTCAGATGCCCTCGATCCACCTACCCATGCGTAAAGATCCGGCCATGTTCATGCGTCGTCTTCAGCGTTGTTTGGTGCCCAGTTTGGCCCTGGGCCTGGTCGTTTGCTCGACCGTGGCCTCGGCCCAGGTCACCCCGGCGCCCGGTGGCTTGCCATTGCTGATCGGGCAGGGCGCGGGCGGTACCAATTATTCGGTCCCCATCCAGACGCTGTTGTTCTTCACGGCGCTGAGCTTCTTGCCCGCACTGTTGTTGATGATGACCGGCTTCACCCGCATCGTCATTGTGCTGAGCCTGATGCGCCAAGCCATTGGTGCTCAAGCAGCGCCGCCCAATCAAGTCATTATTGGCCTGTCTTTGTTCTTGACGCTGTTCGTCATGGGGCCGACCTTGGACAAGGTCTACAAAGATGCCTATGAGCCCTACTCAACCAACCAGATCAACTTCACCGAGGCCATGGACCGTGGCCAGGCTCCGCTGCGCCAGTTCATGCTCAAGCAAACCCGGCAGTCGGACCTGGGCTTGTTCGTGCGCCTGGCCAAGCTCGAAGGCAATGTCAAACCTGAAACCGTGCCCCTGCGCGTGTTGGTGCCAGCCTTTGTCACCAGTGAGCTCAAGTCGGCGTTTCAGATTGGCTTTTTGATCTTCATTCCGTTTTTGGTGATCGACATGATCGTGGCCAGCGTCCTGATGAGCCTGGGCATGATGATGCTGTCGCCCGTGATGGTGGCCTTGCCCTTCAAGCTCATGCTGTTTGTGCTGGCCGACGGCTGGAACCTACTGCTGGGTTCGCTGGCCGCCAGTTTTGTGCAGTAAGCCAGCGAGTCAGCGCAGAAGGCCCCCATGGATCCCCAACAAGTATTGACCATCGGCCGCGACGGCTTGCTCGTGCTGCTCACGGTGTGCGCGCCCGTCTTGATGGTGGTGCTGGCCGTCGGTCTGGTGGTGAGCATCATCCAGGCGGCCACCCAGATCCATGAGGCCACCTTGTCGTTCGTGCCCAAGCTGCTGGCCGCTTTTGCCACGCTGGGCGTGGCGGGCCCCTGGATGCTCAGCACCTTGGTGGACTACATCCAGCACGTGTTGCAGTCGATCCCGAGCGTGGTGGGTTGAGGTGATTACTTTCACCGAGGCGCAGGTGATGGCGTGGATCACGCCCTGGCTGTGGCCGTTTTTTCGGGTGATGGGGCTCTTCACCGCCGCGCCGGTCTTGTCGATGCGGGTCATCCCAAGGCGTGTGCGCATGGGCTTGGGCGTGCTCATCGTGATGGCCGCGCAGCCCACCTTGCCAGACATGCCGGTGGTGGCGCTCAACTCGCCTCAAGCCTTGATGGTGTTGACGCAGCAAGTGCTCATTGGCTTGACCATGGGGTTTGCTGCCCGCGTGGTGTTTGCCTCGATCGAGTTTGCCGGTGAGCTTGTGGGCCTGCAGATGGGCTTGAATTTCGCCAGTTTCTTTGACCCGATGAGCGGTGGGCAGGCCACGGCCGTCAGCCGCTTTTATGGCACCTGTGCGGCTTGGTTGTTCGTGGTGATGAACGGCCACCTGATGCTCACGGCGGCCGTGGTGCGCAGTTTTGAAACCTTCCCTGTGTCCGCCGAGCCCTTGGCGTTTTTGCAGGTGGTGCAGCCGCAGGTTTGGGGCGCAGAGATTTTCAAAACCGGCCTGTGGGTGGCCTTGCCCGTGGTGGCCATGCTGATGCTGGTCAATTTGGTGATGGGCCTGGTGGCACGGGTGTCTCCACAAATGAACATCTTCTCGATTGGTTTCCCCATCACGCTGGGAGTGGGCCTCACGGGTTTGTGGCTGACCCTGCCCATGATGCAAACGCCCATGACCATGGCGCTGGAGCGCATGCTAGGGTACTTCCAGTAGCGTTGTTTGGCCAGATTGATGGCGCAAGGCGAGGCATCAGCCGTGATCGGCTTCAGCCGCGATCTGGCGCAGTGCTTGCTCAAACACAGAGACCGGCTGCCCTCCCGAGATCAGGTGACGGTCATTAATGATCACCGCAGGGACTGCGTGGATGCCTTGCGAGGCGTAAAACGCCTCGTGCTCCCGAATCTCTTGAGCGAACTCGGCACTCTCCAAAACCGTGCGCGCACGGTTCACATCCAGACCAGCCGCCTGGACCGAAGCCAGCAGCACCTCAGGTGACTCCATGCTTTGACGGTCTCGGTGACAGGCCTGCAACAGGGACTTTTTCAAAGCCAACTGATGCGTGGGGTGCTCAACCCCAGCCCAGTGCAGCAAACGGTGCGCGTTGAAAGTGTTGTAGATGCGGCCCCGTCCCGCCGGGCTGAACTCGAAGCCCACCTCGGCCCCACGTTGACGAATCGTTTCGCGTATGTGGGCTTGTTGCTCGGGCGACGACCCGTACTTTTGCGTCAGATGCTCAGCAATGTCTTGCCCACCTGCGGCCATGTGAGGGTTCAACTCAAACGGCTGGAACTGAAGGTGTACCTGGATGTCACCCTGGAGGCGAGCCAGCGCCTTCTCCAGAGCCCCCAGTCCAATGGCGCACCAGGGGCAAGAAATGTCTGAAACGAAATCGATTTTCAAGGTGGGCATGTCATCAAGCAAAGTGTGATGGACAAATACTGTGAAGCCAAGCACACACGCATCTGGTGTTATTTCGTCTTGGCGGCAAATGGTACCGCGCACTATCATCCGTTCGCGGATGCCGACTCCAGCTCGAAATGGAATACTTTGGATATCACTTGCCAGCGCCCGTTCACGAATAGCAGCGTCAACAGATCGGTGAAGTGCTTGGGCTGAATAAAACACTGCACTCGTGCCAGCGCGGTGACCGGCCCGATAAACTCGATGGCGATGATGCTGTCGGTTCGCATGTCGCCGCGACTGGCAGGAGAAGGCCGCTTGTCGACGATGGGAAAGTATTCATCCATGCGCAAGGTCAGTAACGTGCCCCCGGTGGCGCTGGCGTACAAGGCATCCGGGTGGAAGACGCTGCTCAGGATTCCCGTATCGCTGTGGTACAGGCCCTCAAAATAGGCTGCCAGCACCGCTTTGACATCTCCAAATGCGGTCTTCATGGTCTCGACCCCACCGCAGCAGATGCCTGAGCTGCTTCCTCGCGGCGCAGCAACGTCACTGCCTTGCCGGCGACGCCCCAGTTGTCGGTGTGGACCTCGTCGATGATGACAAAGGTGGTTGCTGGGTTCTTGTTCAGCACACGAACCAGCAGTTCGGTGGCGCCGCGTATTAGTTCGGCCTTTTGTTCGGCCGTGGCACCTTCGCGCGTGATCTGGATGTTGACGTAAGGCATTCAATTTCTCCTTCAGTGTGATTCAGATGAATGAACTTGGCGTGGTCGGGCGCCAGCAATTCCATGACAGCAACAAACATCGTGCCGCACAGGCCACCGTGACCGCCGGCCTCGCCCCCTTGTGCGCACTACTTCTCGCTCTCGCAGAATGAGCGCATCACAGCGCGTGGCCGCTCACGCAAGGCCCAAGTGATGAAGCCCACGCCAAACAGGCGCTGTTGCCATAGCCTCCGCCAATCAACCACAAGCCCCCAGAGCGACTCACGGCGGCAGCCAGATGACCACCGCTGCTGTCAGCCATGGGTACCAGAAGATCAGGCTGCTTCAGCCTAGTAGACCTTCAGCCTTCATGGCCGCTTGTACCGCCGGCCGCTCAGCCACGCGGGCCAAGAAGGCCTGAAGGTGCTGCAAATTCGACAGGTCCAGGCTCACGTACTTGGCCCAACCGGTTACGGTGAACAGGTAAGCGTCGGCAGCGGTGAAGGTGTCGCCGGTGAGAAAGGTGCCGTTGGTCAGCTTGCTGTCCACCCATTCGTACTTCTTGCGTAGCAACTTGCTGTGCAGTGTCTTGGCGGTTGCATCGAATTCTGGGTTGAACAGCGGGCTGAAGGATTTATGTAGCTCAGAGGTGATGTGGTTCTGCCACTCCATCACACGGTAGCGCGCCAAGCTGCCACCGGCAGGCATCAGCGTGGTGTTGCCAGCCTTGTCGGCGATGAAGTGTGCAATCACCGGGCCCTCGGTCAATCGCGTGCCGTCGTCGAGCTCTAGCACCGGCACTTGGCCTTTGCTGTTGAGGGCGTAGTAGTCCTCGCCAGAAGTCAGGGTGTGTTTGGCCGTATCGACCTTTTCCAAGGTAAATGGCAGACCTGCTTCACGCAGAACGATGTGAGGTGCGAGCGAACACGCACCAGGTGAGTAGTAGAGCTTCATGAAATTAAATCCTAGGTTGAAGAACGAGTTGGCATCGTATTCAAGATGAATAGATCAATAAAGATGAGATCATTCAAATTACTATTTACATCTAACGACGTAATGCATCGACATTTCGAAGACCTGAGGTTGGGGAGCATCGAGCTGTTTTGCAAAACGGCCGAGCTACAGAGCTTCACTGCTGCAGCCAAAGCAGCTGGGCTGACGCCTGCAGCTGTCAGCCGTTCGATCAGCCGATTGGAAGAGCGCCTGGGCGTGCGTTTGCTCGTGCGTACAACGCGCCAGGTGCGACTGACTGACAGTGGACAGTCGTACTACGAACGCTGTCGTCAAGCCATTGGCCAGTTGGTGGAGGCCGAGCGCGAGGTCACAGGCGAGCAGCGTGTGCCTACCGGTTTGGTGCGCATGAGCTTGCCCACGTCGTATGGGCACCATCGTGTGCTGCCTGTGTTGCCGGCCTTCAGGGCCATGTACCCTGGCATCACGCTGGACTTGCAACTCACGAATCGCAATATCGACTTTACGGCGGAGGGTTTCGACCTGGCGGTGCGCGGACGGACGCTGCCCAATTCGGGGCTGGTGGCACGCAAGCTCGAAGATGCTGAACTGGTGGTGGTAGCGACGCCTGCCTACCTCTGCCAGCACGGCCGGCCCACGACGCTGGAGTCGCTGCAGGCGCACGAATGCATTCAGTTTCTGCTGCCCAGCACTGGCCAGCATATGCCGTGGCTCCTGCGGCGAGCGGGCGTTGACTTCGATCACCTAACCAAGGGCAGTATTTGTTGTTCGGAAGACATTTTGGGTGCGGTGACCCTGGCTCGAAATGGTGCGGGTCTTTTGCAGACTTACCGTTTCATCGTAGAGGAGGATCTGAAGCGGCGTACGCTGGTGGCTGTGTTGCCAGCGCTAGGTGGTACCTCGCGCCCGTTCTCTTTGCTGTATCCCGCGCAGAGGCACATGCCCCTGCGCGTGCGGGTGTTGATCGACTTCCTGCTTGCAACGTTTGGCTCCCATCCCGATTGATCTTTGAATGGTGGGCCTTTGCCTGGTAGGCGCGCGCAATGTTCCGCTGAGGTGGAGGCAGCTTGGCGCTCTTTGTCTTCGGCTTCTATGATGTTGTAGACAGAGATTGCCCGCGAGGCAACGAGAAACGCCGAACAACACTGTGTTGGTCGGCGTATTTTGGCGAACACGCCCAAGCCATGCGCAAAAAATCAACACTTCAGGAGCAACGGCCCCTGCCTTTGGCCCTAGGCGCCTGCCATCGTCATTCACAGCCTCACGCACCTCGTTTGCGCGCCAGATGGATCCCCTGCTATGAACTGTGCTGAAACTGTTGACAAGACCCGTCCCCACAAACTGGCGATGCCTCCTGGTGCGGATGCCGCAGAGGCCATTGAGCTGATCTATCAATACCTGGACGATGGCGACCTGGTCAAGGTGCCCAACTCGCCGAAAAACCAAACACCAGGTGTGATGGCCCAAGCCATGCGGATCAGGCAGGAGCGGTACTTGAAAATGGCCGAGGAGGCCCTGACCGCCAAAGGCTCGCCTGATTGGCAGCGTCATTTTGAACATGAGAGTGCCAAACGGCGTGCGCAGGAGATGGCCGAGCAAGCCACGGTCTACGACGACCTGGAGCACATCATGTGCAGCGGCTTTCACACCAGCGGGTTGCCACCACCCGACCGCGTGCATTACGCCAGAACGCGGGCAGCCCTGGCGGAATACCTTGCGACCAAACCTGAACGTGATGCCCAGCGCGACGCGATCTCTGACCCGGCCTCATGCAGAGCATGGGAGATTGTTGAGCAGAAGGCCGAAGTCATCTTGCAATATGCCTACTTCTTCGACACCAGTGATGTGCACGACCGAGACGATTGCCGACGCATTACGGCGTTGGAGATTTTCGACTTGATGGGCAATTAGCTCGAATCTTACGTGCGCCACCGCCTGTGCTGTTTGAAGACCCGGTAACCACTCACGTTTACCCGCGCACCCCAGTGATGTAGTGCTCTAGCTGCAAGATGATGAACTTCTGTTCGGAGATGATGTCTTTGACCAGATCGCCAATCGAGATCAACCCCAGCAGCTTGCCCTCATCCATGACCGGCAGGTGGCGTATTCTGTTTTCTGTCATCAACGCCATGCACTCTTCGCTCGCCTGGTTGGGGGGGACATACATCACCTGCGAAGTCATGATCTCGCGCACCCTTGTTTCCTTGGACGCGCGCGACATGAGGGCAATTTTTCGGGCGTAATCGCGCTCGGTGACAATGCCGATCACTTGCTCCCCCTCCATCACCAGCAACGCCCCGATGCTTTTGTCAGACATCAACTGGAGTGCGTCGTAGACCGAGGCCGCAGGTTTGATGGAGTAGACAGCGGGGTTCGGTTTGGATTTGAGGATGTCGGCGGCTGTAGTCACAGAAGCTCTCCTTTGTCATCCATACCCAGGCGATAAGCAAGGGTTCAGACCATTGCCATCATCGTAGCGTGACCGCCCTAATGCAAGCAAGGGCAAAGCCTATGCCAGTTGGTAGCAGGGTCAAGACTTTGCTGGCAAAGCCATGCGTGGCAACATGAAGCCATGAGCCAAACCTATGGAATCGAATCACCAAGCCGGCACACGGCGGGGTCCCTGCGCGAGCCTGTGCGTTATGTGGTCCTCATTGACTCAGGCGGTTCCTCCATTGCGCGGTTGATGCTCGATACGCGTCAGCAGGTCGAAGAGTTCGACTCCGCGACTTCAGAGGTCGTGCAGATGATCATCGGGCTCAGTCCGGCCAAGGTGGCCAATGAGCCCGAATGGGATGCGGCGCTGCAAGGGCACAGCACACTTGAGCGGATGGCCGCTGACGTTTACACGCTCAAGGACTAGTGTGTTTTGATTCTGCAAGGCTCAGAAAAAAGCCCTCTAGAACAGAGGGCTTGGAGCGGTTGAGGCCGAGTTCGGTTCAGACGTTGAAGAGGAAGTTCAGCACATCGCCGTCTTTGACGATGTAGTCCTTGCCTTCGGCGCGCATCTTGCCGGCATCCTTGGCGCCTTGCTCGCCCTTGTACTGGATGAAATCGGCGTAGGCGATGGTTTGCGCACGGATGTACCCGCGCTCAAAATCGGTATGGATGACGCCCGCGGCCTGTGGGCCCGTCGCGCCAATCGGCACGGTCCAGGCCCGCACTTCTTTGACACCTGCGGTGAAATAGGTCTGCAAGCCCAGCAGCTTGAAGGCTTCGCGGATCAGGCGATTCAGGCCGGGCTCGTCCTGTCCCATCTCTTGCAGGAACATCAGCTTGTCTTCGTCTTCCATGTCGGCCATTTCGGCTTCGGTCTTGGCGCAAATGGCCACGACCGGCGCGTTCTGACTGGCCGCGTAGGCCTTCAGGCGATCCAGGAAAGGATTGTTCTCAAAGCCGTTTTCATCGACGTTGCCCACAAACATGGCGGGCTTGGAGGTGATCAGGCACAGGGGCTTGACCAGGACCAGCTCTTCTCTGGTGAAGTCGATGCTGCGTACAGGCTTGACTTCGTTGAGGGCCGCCTGGCACTTTTCGAGCACTTTGACCAAGGCTGCCGCATCTTTGTCGCCTGAGCGCGCCGTCTTGTTATAGCGGTGCAGGCTTTTTTCGACGCTGGACAGGTCGGCCAGGCACAGTTCGGTCTGGATCACCTCGATGTCGGAAATCGGATCGACCTTGCCCGCCACGTGGATCACGTTGTCGTCTTCAAAGCAACGCACGACGTTGACGATGGCATCGGTTTCGCGAATGTGGGAGAGGAACTTGTTGCCCAGGCCCTCACCCGTGGAGGCGCCCGCCACCAAGCCGGCGATGTCGACAAACTCGACGACTGCAGGCAGGATGCGCTCTGGTTTGACGACTTCAGCCAGGGCTTGCAGGCGCGGGTCGGGTAGTTCGACCACGCCCACATTGGGCTCAATGGTGCAGAACGGGTAGTTCTCGGCGGCGATGCCAGCCTTGGTCAGCGCGTTGAAGAGGGTGGACTTGCCGACGTTGGGCAGACCCACGATGCCGCATTGGAGGCTCATGGACGATCCTGAACTGGAGAGTGAAGGGGCAGAGGCCTTGCGGCGTCCTGCTACAGATAAGTTCCTCTATTTTACCGGTTCAGTCAATGCAGTCCATAGAATCACTGAATGAGTACGAAAGCATTTGATGTCTGTGTGAGCGGTTCTGGGGCGGTGGCTCGGAGCCTGGCGCTGGCCTTGGCGGGTGATGGGTGGCGCGTGGCGTGGGCTTGTGCTCCCCAGGTCCAGCACGCCATCGATGAAGACATTCGCACCTATGCACTGAACGCCCGTTCGGTGGCCTTGCTTGAGCGCCTGCGTGTTTGGCCGCAGCTGCGGGATCACGCGACGCCTGTGCATGAGATGAAAATCTGCGGCGATGGACGAGGGCATCTGAGTTTCTCGGCGTGGCAGCAATGCGTGTCAGAGCTGGCCTGGATCGTCGATGCCGCCGCGTTAGAGCGGCTGTTGGGCGAGGCCTTGCGTTTTGCGCCGAGGGTTCAGACCATCGCCCCCGCGTCCATTGATGAATTGACCTCGCAAGCCGACTTGCTGGCCATTTGCGAGGGCAAGCATTCAAGCAACCGGGCGGCGCTGGGGGTGGAGTTTCAACGCGCTGATTACGGGCATTGGGGTGTGGCCGCGCGTTTGACCGCCCAACGCCCTCATCAAGGCGTCGCCCGCCAGTGGTTTCGTGCGCCTGATGTGTTGGCATTGTTGCCGTTTCAGGACCCTGTCCCCGGCTCGTCCTACGGGCTGGTGTGGTCCTTACCGCAAGCACGGGCGGAGCACGTCATGTCCCTGCCGCCCGCCGAGTTCGAGTTGGCCTTGAATCAGGCCGTGGCCGAGTCCGAACCGGGGGCCGCTCAGATGCTGGGCACCTTGTCGCTGTCC
>JAZJZP010000286.1:929-2042 GCA_040389805.1 Pseudomonadota bacterium | reverse complement strand
TTTCATGTATTCCTCGCCCAGGCGCTTGGAGATCTGTGCAATGTCCGCACCGGAATGCGCAAACAGCTGGGCGGCGCCGCCATCCATACGATATTTTTCGATAAAGGCCGCCGCGGCCGAACCGTTGGCCACCAGGATGATGGCCTGCGGCGCCGTCTTGACAAAGGCATCGACGACCGCGTTGGTGACCTTGGCCGTGCCCGGCTCATAGGCCCCCTTGACCGTGAGCTTGACGCCCTTGCTCTTCATCATCTCTTCCACCGACGCAACCAGCGGAGGGGCCGCGGGACCGTTCTGGTAAAAAAGTCCCAGGCGCGTGATGCCTACCGTGGCCAGGTGCTCGACGATCTTGTTGATTTCATCACGCAAGGTTGCGCGAACGCTGTAGACCAGAGGCGCGTCGCCCCTCACGCCGTCGATGCGGTAGCCAACCAGGGCGATCTTCTCCTTTTCAAGCAGACCCGACTTCTGCAGTTCGTCCATGCTGCGGTCACCGAAGTAGCCCGCCAGCACCAGCGGCCGGTCCTCGCTGAGCAGCTGTTTGGTCAGCGCCACGGTTTCATCCGGCTGGCCGTGGTCGTCCTTGCGAACCAGGCTCAGGGTATGGCCGCTCACGCCACCGGCCTTGTTGGCCCGGTTCAGGGCAAGCTGCATGCCCGTCGAGTAAGCGCGTGCCTGCGCAGCATCCAGCCCGGACAGGGGCGCGACCTGCCCGACAACTATGGACGCGGCCCCCGCTGACAGCGAAGCGGCCATAACGCAGCCCATGAGCGCGATGCGAAAAAGAGATTGGGAAAACACCATCAAAAATTGCCTCCGTTGTTGTCAAACTGCCGACATTAAACCGTAGATGCACGCGAGCCGTCACCAGCGGCCGCCTGAACCCGTTGAGGGCGTCAGATTGACACAACAAATCGCCCCTTGCCAAGGAGGAAGGCCCGATGCCCCGGGACCTCTGGCATGGCCGCACCACGAAAGTGCGGCGCATTTTTATAGAAGATAGTGCCCGTGGCCCTTGTGGAATGAGCGCAAGCAGCTATTGATTCAATAGCAAAAAGAACTCGTCCAGCCGATCGCACAAGGGCCATCACCATCAACACCGCCTCACTCGAT
>JAZJZP010000286.1:0-919 GCA_040389805.1 Pseudomonadota bacterium | reverse complement strand
CCTGGCGTCCTTGACAAGTTTGGCGAAGCGTTCCGTGTCGTCCTTGATCTGCCTGGCCATTTGCTCGGGCGTGTCGCCTACAGGCTCGGCGCCTATGTCTTCCATTTTCTTGCGGAAGTCCGGCGAATGGATGATCTTCACCAGCTCGGTGTTCAGGCGTACAACAAGCGCCCTGGGCGTTGCTGCCGGCGCCAGCAGGCCAAACCAGGTGCCGAGGTTGAAGCCCTTGAGCCCGGCCTCGTCCAGCGTGGGCACATCAGGCAGCGCAGGCGAGCGCCTGTTCGTGGTCACGGCCAGTGCGCGCAGTTTGCCGGCCTTGATATGCGCCAGCACCGGCGTGATGGTGTCGAAAGACATGGTGATCTGCCCACCCAGCAGGTCGGTGGTCAGCGGGCCGCTTCCCTTGTAAGGCACATGCAGCATCTGCACGCCGCCCATGCCCTCGAACTGTGCGCCAATGAGGTGCTGGCCTGTGCCGTTGCCATTGGAGCCGTAGGTCAGCTTGCCGGGCTCGGCTCTGGCGAGAGCCAGCAGCTCTTTCACGTTTTTCGCCGGCACGCCCGGGTTGACAACCAGCACGTTGGGCACCAACGCCACGGTGCTGATGGGCGCGAAATCCTTCTGGAAGTCATAAGGCAGCTTGCGGTACACGCTGGTGGCGATGGTGTGGTGCACCGCGCCCATCAGCAGCGTGTAGCCGTCGGCTTTGGACTTGGCTACAAAGTCGGCCCCCAGCGTGGCACCGGCGCCCGGCCGGCTTTCCACAATGACCGGCTGGCCCAGGCTTTTGGACAGTTCCAGCCCCACCGCGCGCGCCAGCACGTCCGTTGTGCCGCCCGCAGGAAAAGGCACGATCAGGCTGATGGGTTTGACGGGCCATGGCACCGAGCCTGCCGGAGCGGTCTGCGCGAAAACCGCG
>JAZJZP010000285.1:0-2688 GCA_040389805.1 Pseudomonadota bacterium | reverse complement strand
AACGTGTCGATATTGTCTTTGACCGCCACCGGTATGCCGTGCAACGGGCCCAGGTCCAGGCCCTGGGCAAACAGCTCGTCGGCCTTGCGCGCCTGGGCCAGCGCCACGGGTGCATCGACATGAACGAAGACGTTCAAGGTCGGATTCAGGCGCTCGATGCTGTCCAGGGCTGCTTGGGTCAGCTCGACGCTCGTCAGGCTGCCCGCGCGCAGGCGCTCGGCCAGCGCGATGACCGATTGACCAAAAAAAGATCCAACGTGAGGAGGCTTCGCCAGACTCATACAAACAACTCCATCAAACTGCTGCGGGTAAAGGGGAAGGGCTGGTTTGCCGGCTGCCGGGACGCACCATCAGCATCGCGCTCATGCCCAGTGCAGTGGCTACCGCCGCTGCCACGAACATCGACGAGTAGCCATAACGCACGGTCAGGTAGCCGGTCAGCATTGGCGCGATGAACGAAGCGGTGTTGGCGATGAAATGGGTCATGCCGCTGTAGGCACCGACCCGGTTGGACGGCGCGGTGTCGATCACCACGGCCCAGTAAACCGAGTTGGGCAGCGCGTTGAGGGCGTTGGCCAGGGTCATCAGGGCAATCACGCCCCACACGGTTTGGGCCTGCGATACCAGTATGAAACAGAGCGTGGTCAACAGCAGGCAGGTCGCGGCCAGCCAGCTGCGTGCCACCTTCAGGTTGCCGGTGCGGCGCAACAGCAGGTCGGAGATCTTGCCGCCCAGTAGCACGGTGAAGCAGGCGCCGGTCCACGGAATCATGCCCATGTACCACAGCGACGACAGGTTGTAGTGGAACTCGTCCTGCAGGTATTTGGGGGTCCAGGTCAGCAGCAGGAACGTCACGTACACGAACGAGAAGTAGCCGACCGCATTGAGTATCAGGTCCTTGTTCTTGAAGAAATGCCATACCGGCGCAACGCTGGTGGTCGGGGTTGAAGCATTGGCTGCCGCGGCGCGTTCCCGTCGCAGGAAATCGAGCTCGGCCTTGGACACCCGCGGGTTCTCATCGGGGGTGTTGGTGAAGCGCGTCATGAAGAAAATCAGCAGCGCCAGGCTGACCACGCCCAGCACCACGAACATGCTGCGCCAGCCGCCAGTCAGGGTTTGCAGACCTACCGCTACCGGGGCGGTGAGCAGCGCGCCCAGTGGTGTGCTGAGCAGTCCGACCGAGACCACGAAGCCGCGCTCTTTGGGCGTGGCCCAGTTGGCCACGCTTTTGTTGATCACCGAGTAGGCCGGACCTTCGGCAAAGCCGAACAGCACGCGGATAGTGGCGAAACCGGCCATGGCCGAGCCTCCCATGAATGCCAGCCCGAGGTCACCGGCAAACGCGGTGGCGATCTCGAAAATCGACCAGGTGGCCCCCGCAATCAGCCAGATGCGCTTGGCACCAAAGTGGTCGGCCAGGATGCCGCCGATCAACGCCCCGAGGATGTAGCCGTAACCGAAGTAACCCAGGACTTTGCCCCAGTCGGCCTTGTCGAAACCGTACTCCGGGAGAATGCTCGCCGAGGCATAGGCAATCGCGCCGCGGTCAATGTAGTTGAGCAGTGCCATCAGCATGATCAGGAAGAAAATCTGGTAGCGGAAAGACGGAATAGCTGCGCTCTTCATAGGGATCTGACTCTTCAAAATGATGGCAGAAGTCAAAAAGTCGGCCGCGTCCGGCGTATTTTTATTGTGTTGCCCAAACGTTTGGGTTGGCGAAATGTAAGGCGCGGTAAAATTTTAGTCAAACGTTTGGGTAAAGATTTATCTGCGGTTGCGACACGCCTGTTCGGGTAGACTCTGCGCGCTAAATAACCGACTGCTGGAAGCCTCTCAACCATGTCGAGCCCATCTCGCCCAGCCACCTTGAAGTCCATGGCGACCGCACTTGGCGTGCATGTTTCCACCGTGTCCCGGGTACTCAATGGCGACCCGGCGGGGGTAGAGCGTGCGGCGTCGGCCGACGTGGTGGCGCGTATTCGTGCATTGGCCACAGAGCTGGACTATCGGCCGAACACCCAGGCATCGAGCCTGAAGTTGCGCAAAAGCCAGGAAATCTGTGTGCTCATGCCAAGGCTCACCGATCTGGTGATGGCGACTATTTATGACAGCATTGACAGTGCCGCCGAACAGGCCGGCTACCTGACCTTCGTCTCCAATACCGACGACCAGCAAACACGCCAGATGGCACGTGCCGAACACGCCTTGCGCCGCTCGGTGGCGGGGCTGATCGTCGGTGATTCACATGTGGGCGAAAGCCAGCCGCTGCTCGACCTTCTGACGCGCAAACACATTCCCTACGTGCTGGTCAGTCGCCAGATTGCCGGGCATCTGGCTGCGTGCAGTGACGATGAACTGGGCGGCTGGCTGGCGGCCGAGCACTTGTACCAGTTGGGCTGTCGCGAGGTGGCCATCCTGGCGGGTGAACGACATGCCTCGACCGGGGCTGATCGCACGCGCGGGTTTACCCGCTATTACCGCGAGCAAGGCATCACGCTACGCCCGGAGTGGACGCTCAATGGTCCTTTCGACAGCCTGACCGGGCACCGCCAGGGCGAGTATCTGTTGGGCCTGAGCCCACGGCCCCAGGCGTTTTTTGCGGTCAATGACTTCCTGGCCATCGGTTTGATGGGGGCCGCACGTGACAAGGGCTTGATGCCGGGCAAGGACATTGCCGTGGTGGGTTTC
>JAZJZP010000284.1:0-3222 GCA_040389805.1 Pseudomonadota bacterium | reverse complement strand
CCTTCCCCTTCCTCTATAGGATCGACCTTCGTGCTGAACCAGTACTGTCCAGTGGATTGCCCTGCAGGCGCTCCGTACAACGCGTTTAGGACCGAAGTCTTTCCTGAGCCATTCGACCCGACCAGTGCGGTGATGGGGAACGTGAAGTCAATGCAAGTTCCGTCCGCAATGTTCTTGAAGCGCGGGAAACGGATGTGAGTGATGTATCCCGGGAAAATCTTGTCGTACTTTCCGCGGTTCTGTTCCAAACTCGCGATCTCGTCGCTCAGATTCAGCTTCATTGACTTCTCACCTTAAATGGCAAACGTCGGCAAATAGCAACCGACAGGAAAACAGACCTGTGGTCATCTAGTTGCTTTGTTTTTGCCGAAGATCTTTGTGCGCATCATGAAGATGGTGATTCGCCCGCTCGGGACCTTGGTCGGGCTGCACTTCACGATTGCTTGTGGCATCAATCATAACTACGTTGAGCGCGACCAAGTGGGGAGCCGGAATGCGTCCCTTACGCCGATTTTTTCCCGACCGACAGCGTCACTAGGTCTTCCCTGATACGCCGCGCGGGCCACCGATGCGCCGCTTCTCGACAACTCCGGCTCACCGGATAACTGGCCGGTGTATGTCAGTTCAACGCCGAGTAAGCACAAGCGACCGCTTCGTGGCCGCTGGCTCGACGACTTGAAGGACTGCTCAGGGTCGATAGCCGATCCAAGGTGCCAGCAGGAGGAAGGACCGATCCCGCTGCCAAACGGTCATCCAGAGCGAGCAGTTAACTTCAGCTTCGACCAAGTTCGCGGTTTTCAGATGCAGCCATTGGGTGCCGCGCATGGCACCTTGGCACGCCATATGAGTCGCCGCTATCCGACGTCAGGCTCCAGCGTAGACCCGTCTACGCCAACTGGCGACATAAAGGTTAGTTGGCTAGGGTCATCGCCGACCTTCAAGCCAAATCACTTGCCGCAGCGTGCCGTCCAGACCGGCACGTGATCAACCTACTCCCAACGAGGACCGCATTTGACTGGTAGTGGCCGGAGTGGTGCGTTCGGCTGGAGCACAAAGCCCACGTAGTGCTACGCTTCCAAAAGTCGTTTCAATTCAACGCGTTTTGCGACTACGTTTTGAATTTTGAAACTTTGTTGCCCGACTCCTTCCACACCCATGTTCCACCGCCTGACCATCCCTGTCACCTCCTTCGAGCAAAACTGCTCCCTCGTGTGGTGCGACGAAACCAACGACGCGGCCCTGATTGACCCGGGCGGCGATATTCCTCGCCTGTTGTCGGCCATCCAGGCACGTGGACTGAACCTCAAGGCGATCTGGCTGACCCACGCGCATATTGACCATGCAGGCGCCACCGGCACCCTGGCGCGCGAGTTCCAGTTGCCCATCATCGGGCCGCACCCGGAGGATCAGTTCTGGATCGACGCCCTGCCCCAGCAGTCCGCCATGTTTGGCTTCCCTGCCGCCGAGCACTTCGCGCCCACACGCTGGCTGCACGAGGGAGACACGGTCCAGATCGGGCACTGCACCTTGCAGGTACTGCATTGCCCTGGCCACACGCCCGGTCACGTGGTTCTGTTCGAGCCGACCACCCGCCATGCCTTTGTCGGCGACGTGTTGTTTGCGGGCGGCATCGGCCGCACCGACTTCCCTGGTGGCAGCCACCCCACGCTGATCAACGCCATCAAGACCAAGTTGCTGCCGCTGGGCGACGACGTCACCTTCACGCCCGGGCATGGCCCGGAAAGCACCCTGGGCGAAGAGCGTCAGTACAACCCGTTCCTGTGATCGGTGTGCGCCGCTCCAGATGAGTCACCACCTTGGCCCCAGTAGGCCAGTGGCTCCATCGACATGAAATACGCGGCACCCACCTCGCGCGGCGCATCAAAGCGCTGCGGGGGCTTGGCGGCACGCTGATACAAGGGCATCACTTTGCCCAGGTTGGACTGGATCTCCTGAATGCGCGTGTTGCTGGCCGGGTGGGTGGACAAGAACTGCGGCGGCGCCCCCTTGCTGGCGGCGGACATCTTCTGCCACAGGCTGATCCCGGCGCGCGGGTCGTAGCCCGAGCGGGCCGCCAACTCCATCCCCACCAGGTCGGCTTCGGTTTCATCCTCACGGCTGAACTTGAGCGTCAGCAACTGCCCGCCCATGTTGAGCAAGGCATCGCCCGCATTGCCCAAGCCAAACAAGCCCGAAATCACATTGGCGCCCAATCGGGTGGCCGCCGTCTTGCCCATGCGGGCCCGGGCATGCTCACGCAAAGCGTGGGCTATTTCATGGCCCATCACCATGGCGACTTCGTCGTCGGTCAACTTGAGCTGATCCAGGATGCCGGTGTAGAAAGCGATCTTGCCGCCGGGCATGCAAAACGCATTGATGTCCTTGGACACCAGCACATTGACCTCCCAGCGCCATTGCGGCGCCCGCTTGCTCCACTCCAGGCTGTACGGGATCAGTCGCTTGGCAATGGTCCGCAGGCGCACCACCTGCGGGTGGTTGTCGGGCAGCAAGGCATTTTGAGCGCGGGCCTGCGTGGCCATTTGCAGATACTGCTGCGCGGCAGCCTGCTCCACTTGCTCGGCAGGCGCCAGCCGTGAGAACCAGGACTGCTGCCCCACTTCGACCCCCTCGCGGGCGTGACTCGCCGACGCGCCCAAGGCCAACAGCAAGGCCAGCACCATGGCACGGCCCGAAAACAAGTCATTCATCATGTGATCTTCAAATAAAGACAAAACTGCCTACTTCAACGCTCGGGAGCGCTCTCCAGCATACGGCGCACCGCAGGCAACAGCAAATAGGCCGGAAACGACAGCCAGAAGGTCAGGAAGAAGAAGGTGGCATAACCCATTTGCTCGACCCCCAAGCCGCCCGCCCAACCCGCCACGGCCCGCGAAAACGCGAAGATGGACGACAAAATAGCGTATTCCGTGGTCGCACGCTCTTTGTGGGTAATGCCCATCAAGAACGCCAGGAACGCGCCGGTGCCCAAGCCCCCCGTGAAGCTCTCCAGGCCGCTGGCGCCGTACACCGCCAGTTGATAGCCCGCGGCAATGTCAGCCCCCGGCGCCGCATGGGGCACGTACCACGCCGCCGCAGCGTAGCCCAGGTTGGACAAGGCCTGCGCGAGGCCCAACACCCACAAGCCTTTGAAGATCCCGGCGCGGTCCACATACCAGCCGCCCGCCAGCCCGCCTGCAATCGACAAGCCCAAGCCCACATTCA
>JAZJZP010000283.1:0-5285 GCA_040389805.1 Pseudomonadota bacterium | reverse complement strand
CCGCTCTGAACGGCTTCATGGGGGCGACACAGTCCGTTATCCCTAACGAATCACCCGATCACCTGCCGCCAGATCATGCGTCCGAGCACATCGAATGGAGCGAGGAAGACATCGTCTTCCTGCACTGGCGCTTGCTGCAGGAAGTCAACCAGCTGTCTGACCCGGCCACGCCGCTGGAAGACAAGTTCGACACCCTGCGCTGGGTGTTCACCGAGCAGGACAAGGACAAACAGCCTTTCTCGTTCGTGAACTGTCTGCGTGTCGTGGGCTGCAGCCCGCTTTCACCGATTGCCTATTGCGGCCTCGTGGATGCGCAAGACATCCGCGATCACATCCGCAACAAGCTCAAGGTCTGGTTGTCTGACTCGCTTGCCCGATACCCGCAATGGGTTCGCGATGCCATCGCCAACAACCCCCAGTGGGTTGAGACGCGGCTGGCCAGGAACCCGCAATGGATCAATGAACAGCTCAAGCAGATGTCCGAGCAGGGCGACCTGTTCACCTGATCCGACATACCCAAACAGGGCCGAGCTCCGATCGTTCGCCTCGTCCCTGACATCACATATGGAGTGCCCTATGCACAAACAGACCTATGCCCATGGCCACCGCATCCCCATGCTGATGGTCGTTGAACCCCAGGACATCGAGTTCCTGGTCAAGGAAAGCGAAGTCTTGACCGGCCAGGCCGGCCGCATCTTTGTCATCGCCGGTGCCGACTGGCTGAGCTACCGCGTGCTGTGGAGCCAGGCAGGTTTCAAGGTCGAGCGCCTGGACGACAAAGGCCAGGTCTTGCACACCCAGCACCAACTGCCCTGGGAGTTCGTCGAGCACAGCGTGATCGAAGCACTTCAGGCGGGGCAGCTGTTCACCCCATCGGTTCGCCCTCGCGGCTGACCACTGCACTACCCCCAGGAGGGCATGTCACCAACACGGAGTTCATCATGAACAATCCCGAGTACGAAGCTCGCATTGAAGACGTCAAACGCCGAGCCCATGGCCGCTGGACTGAAATCCTTGGCAGCCTGGGCGTTGGCGAGCAGATCCTCAAGAAGCGCAACCAGCCCTGCCCGCTCTGTGGCGGTACGGATCGGTTTCAGTACACCGACAAATTCGGTGAAGGCAACTACCACTGCCGAGCCTGTGGCGCCGGAGGTGGCTTCAAGCTGCTGCAGGCCGTCGTGGGCCTGGATTTCAACACCGCACTCAAGGAAGTCGAACGCGTGGTGGGCACCTCGCCCTCGGCACAGCGCGTGGCGTCCCCAGAACCTTCGGCCGAGCGCATGAAGGCCCTGGCCAAGCGGCTCTGGGAAGAAGCCAAGCCCGTGACGCCCGGTGACGAGGTAGACCGCTACCTGTCCGATCGGCGGCTCGCCTTGGCCCACTACCCCAAGGTGCTGCGATTGCATCCAGCGCTGGGCTACTACGAGAAAGACCCAACCTCGGGCAAGTCACGCAAGGTGGCCGAATACGCCGCCATGCTGGCTTGCATTCAGGGCGCCGATGGTCACGCAGTCACGCTGCACCGCACGTACCTCAAGGATGGCCGCAAGGCCAATGTGAGCGATGCCAAGAAGGTGCTGTCCTCTGGCATCAATGGCGCAGCCGTGCGCCTGTTCGAGCCCGAGCACGAACTGGCGATTGCCGAAGGCATCGAGACCGCCATGGCGGTGCACCTGGCCACCGGCAAACCCGTGTGGGCCGGACTCAATGCCGGAAACCTGGAGAAGTTGTGGCTGCCCGACTCGGTGCGAAGCATCTGCATCTATGCCGACAACGATGCTCACGCGGACTTTGACGGCCAGATGTTTGCCTTTGCCCTGGCACGACGACTGAAGAAACAGGAGCGCCAAAGCGGTCCTCGGCAAGTGCGGGTGCTGCTGCCCAAGACCCCAGGCACCGACTGGGCCGATGTGTGGCAGGCCAAAGCGACAGACGCCACCCAGACCGCGTAGACATTTCTCCCACTGCTTGCTGTCAAACCAGGCCAAGCCCCATGGCAAGGCAAAGACAGCCCTGGTGTTTTGCACGCGTTTTTTTGAGTCTGGCGCGAATCTTTTCGCGCCCTGTGTGGATGGGTCAAAGCCCATCCGTCATCAACCCTGGCGGGGATGTGCATCCCCGCGTGTGGGTCATGCCGTCTCCGCCATTTCTTTCTCGAACAGGAGCTTGATATGAGAAGCGGACGTTCCCTGATGAGCCTGGCCCATGAACTTGAGCGCCAGTTGCAATCAAAGAAGGACCTGGTGGTCCCCTCGTCGCTGATGCGACACGACACCGACGACACAGGCGAGACCCGTCTCGTCATCGGCGAAGGCGGGGCCTCCACGCCCTATGGCGTCATGCCGCTGGCGCGCCGCCAGTTGGCAGACAAGCTGAAGATTCCCTATGCCTACTTTGAGCGCATGCGCTCCGAGCAGCCGGTCTTGCTGGACCGCAACGTGAACACCTGGCTGCAAAGTGACGATGACCGCCGCATGATCCGCACGCTGGATGGCAATGTCCGGGCCGTGCTGTCGGACCGCTACCGTCGCCTCGACAACTACGATCTGGCCGAAAGTGTGCTGCCCATCCTGCAGCAGTTGCCTGATGTGCGCTTCGAATCGGTGGAACTCACCGACACGAGGATGTACATCAAGTGCATCACGCCGCAATTGAAGGTCGAGATGGCGCCGGGCGACATCGTCCAGGCTGGCGTGGTCATCTCCAACTCGGAGGTGGGACAAGGCACGCTGTCGGTCCAGCCCTTGCTGTACCGATTGGTGTGCCGCAATGGCCTGATTGCTTCCGACCGCTCCTTGCGCAAAACACACGTCGGGCGAGCGCTCGGGTCCGATGAAAGCATCATGGTGTTCAAGGATGACACCTTGCAAGCCGACGACAAGGCTTTCTTCCTGAAGGTGCGCGACGTCGTGCAGGCGGCCGTGTCTGAGGCAACGTTCATGCAGGCTGCGCAGAAGATGCAAAAGACCTTGCAGATCCACCTGGTTGGCAACCCTGTCAAGACGGTTGAAGTGCTGGCTCAGCGCTATACATTGAATGATGTCGAACGCGCCGGGGTGCTGCGGCACCTGATCGCCGAAGGTGATCTGTCGGGGTATGGCCTGGTGAATGCCGTCACGCACTTCTCGCAGGAGGTTGAGGACTACGACCGTGCCACCGAGTTTGAAGCCCTGGGCGGGAAATTGATCGAACTGCCAGTCAAGGAATGGAAGGAGTTGGCACAAGCCATCTGATCTCTGATCACAGTGATTCACCACCAGGGCCTTGGCTCTGGTGGTTTTTCAATTTCACGCTCAAATTCCAGGCATGACGCTCATTGACGGTGACAAATGCGGCAGGCAATGCGGGCTGTTGTCGATGGCAAACACGCCATCCCCCCGCACTCGGGCATTGATTCCAATGCGGGGTCGTGAATATGCTGAGCCGACCCACCACTCCACGCACACACAACACCAAAGCAGTCATACCTCGCCGCAATACCTGGCCCATCTCGACTCACATCTGGGCACACCGACAGGAGAAGACCATGAGCAGCATCCAGTTCACCGATGTGCAGTTGACCAATTTGTACCTGTTGCAGGCCATCAGGCTGGGCATCGCGCAAGATCGGGTATCGACATGCTGCAAGTTCGGGCTGGATGCCGCCCAAGCAGATTTCCTTGGTGCCATGAGCCAGGAACAGTTGTGGGCATTCGTCGCTCAAATCGGCCAAAGCACCCTCTTCCCTCCACGCCAGGATTTGCTTGCCTTGCTCAAGGCGCCCGCGCCGCTTCAGGCATCACTGGCCGCCGTTCATGCGCCAAGGCCACTGCAACTCGCATCCATGGTGCCCGCAAGCACGTCGTGATCGGAGGGGACCATGATGTCAACACGCGCTGACCGCCAACTGCGCGCCCTGCGCCTGGCGCAAGACTGCGCTCAACTGGGTGCCCGGGTGCGCACCATCCATCACCTCACAGGGCTCAACCCACGGGACGTGCAGAGGTTGTTCTTTAACGACCCACAAGCCATCCCACGAGGTCGACCACCCAATTCTCTGGAGTGGTACCACGGCGCCAACCTCATCGCGAAGGCTGAATCGTCGATATTCATGTCGATGTACCGCCGCCTGCGCAGCACCGGCTTCGGTGCAGCAGAGACGCTGGTCAGTGCCTACCGCGGATACCAAGCCATCTGCCAATGCCCGCACCGCATCAGCTTTGACCGGGCGTTTGATCTGGCATCGCACACAGACGGCATCTGGCTGGCCAGCATCCCTGTGTTCGATGTCATCGCGTGCCCTACCTGCGGCAGCGATGTGCTGATGGCCATCGGCACCCTGCTCCACTCCGGCGACAACTGTCCGTTCTGCAAACTGGTACAGCGCTACAGTTGTGATCCTCGGCTTCAGGCCTCATTTCCGAACCAGGTGAGCCCGGCCGCACCTGCCACAGTCTTCTAAGACTATGGACTGGGATCAACCCACCTTTAGCTGCTCCAGTGTCTTGCCAGCGCCCAATGCCGCCTTGATCCACTTGGGCTGAAGCCCTCGCCCGCTCCAGGTTTCACCCGTGTCAACGTTGCGATATTTTGGGGCGACCTTGCTTCCTGCTGCAGCACTGGAGCGGGTCGCCACACCGGCCTTCAACCCCAGGTCGGCCACAGTCAAACCATTGACAGCCAACAGTTGCTTGATGTGGTCAATCACCCCAGCTCGCTCTGCCTTGCGAGCATCCTGCAATTGCCGGTCCAGCTCCGAAGCCTGCTTTTCCAGGGCGGCTTTCTGGGCAAGGAGTTCTTGGTACGTGGTCATGATTGCAGTGTTTGGCGATCGCCGAGTTTGGATTCCAACATCCTACATTGCAAGTTCCGTGGCTTCGTGACCAACGTGCCTGCATCCTCGTCGTCGCATGCAGAGTCAAGGCCAAGGTATCAGACGGACCGACGCCCATCGCACTGATCCGCCATGGTCCCTCATTCGTCAAGTCTCGATGGCGAAAGCCCAAATGAACAGATGGCATTTTGAGGTGCGCGCGGCAACGCTTGGTGACCAAATGGCTGTGCCATTTGCAATGGACCGCCATGCTTGCCCCATCTCTGCCACACAGCACTTTTGCATCGTCAGATCCCGGCTTCGAGGCCCTGCCCATTGATGCTCTGCTGTCGCAACACGATGACCTGATCGCCCGAATCAAGCTCTGCCACGGGTCTGATCGCGCAGATTTCGAGCAGACCATCATGTCGCTGATCAGGCGATACGCCTGCCTGGTACACCTGCTGCCCGCCACATCCGACAACTACTTCTG
>JAZJZP010000282.1:8696-10962 GCA_040389805.1 Pseudomonadota bacterium | reverse complement strand
CCTTGTCTTGCAAGCGCTGGGCGATGAAGGCCAGCAGGTTGGGCTCGCTGATCGCATAGGTCGGGCCGATGGTGCCCAGGTCTGCGGCCTGGGCGCGCGGGCTGACCAGGCTGACCAGACCCAGCACGCAGGCGCTGCCGAGCATCGAGGCAGCCGACCGAATGCGGATGAGGGCGCGCTTCATGGCGCGCTCCACCCATCACAGCGGATGCGCTGCGCGAGTTGCTTCAAGGTGGCATCGCGCTGGGCCTGCTGGCTGGGGTGGCTGGCGCGCACCATGCCCATGAGGATGGGATCGCCATCGCCTTGCGAGAACGCAGCGCGAAGCGCCATCGTGGTGAGCATGCGGGCACAGCGCTGCTGGAAGGCCTGCATATAGGCTTGAGCGCCATCGCGTGCGGCGGGGGAGATCTGCGCGAGCAGGCCCAGGTAGTCTTCCACGGAGATGTCGTCCGGTGCCGGGGTGGCTACGCGCATGCTCGCTAAGGGGTGTGGCTGCGCCTGCAAACCAGCACTTGCGGCGCTGACCATCAGGGCAGTCCAGGAGGCGAGGATGTTGGCGTGGCGCATGGGGCTGCTTTCAGAACAAGGGCTGAACCAGGCCGATGACTTGCTCGGCGCGAACCAGGCCGCTGCTGCGGTAGCGGGAGTCGAAGCTGTCGGGGCTGCTGCCCTGCACGTAGTAACTGCGCGGCGGGATGACGGTGGGCTGGATGGGATCCAAAGGCCGGTGGTCACAGGTCTGGGTCTTGGCACGCCCCACGGCGACGCCATTGATGGCCACCACGCGGTCCTTGACCGTGATGGTGTCGCCCGGCAGGCCTCGCACGATCTTGAAGAAGGGCTGTCCGCGCAGACCGGGGTAGTGCGTCTGCGCCTCGCCCGCGAAGGCAAAGACGATGAAATCACCTCGGTGCAGGGTGGGTGGTGCCGGGCGCAACCAGGCGACCCGGTAAGGCAGGCTGGGTGTCCAGTTGAAGACCAGGGGCAGGCGCGGCGTGGGGTCGATGAACAGCCGGGTGTAGGCCAGGGCCCAGATGGCAAACACCGGGGTGTACAGGTACCAGCGGCGGCGCATGTGGGTGAGGTTCTGGGCTACATGGTTAGCCAAGTACCTTGCCATCAAGCGTTGGGCACGTCGAGACCACAGCACCTGCCACAGGCTGGGCTCGGGCGGTGGCGGGCGAACGATCCTGAGCGTCATGGCGCCCCCACTTTCTGGCGCAGTTGTGCGGTCAAGTCCACGGTGTGTGGCGTGACGCCTGCGACTGCGCCTTTGAGCACGACCAGGCAGCCGCAATCGCGGGGCAACTCTTCCAGCGCGGTGGGCAGGCGTTGCGCAAAGGCGCGGGCCATGAGCATGGCGCGCTGCCTGTCCTCATCCGATCCCGCCTTGGTGAGCAGTTGCGTGAACTCGGCCTCCTTTTGCCGGTACACCTCGGCCACATCAACCGTGCCGATGCGCAGGGCGGGACGAAGCACTTGGCGGTCATAGAGCAATAGGGCTGCTGCCACCACGAACACGGTGAGCAGCATCTGCGCCAGAGCAGGCATGAAACCGAGTGCTTTCATACGGTGTGCCCCCGGCGGCGAAGCAGCTCGGTGATGGCCGCATCAATGCTCAGGCCTTGCGCACGCAACTCGTCGATGGGCGCGTTGTCTTCCAGCTTGTTGGAAAACAGCAGGTGCGTGGCCGGATCGAGAATATTGCGCGCCACGCCTTCGCCCACGGGGGACGAGATGTACAGCTCGGAGTACACGCCTGCTTCGGTCCGCAGCGAATTCAGCAGGCGCTTCTTGGGCTCGTCCATCGTCAGGCGGCCCTTGCGGTCCAGCATCTCGATGGACTCTGGTTTTTGCCTGAGCAGGAACACCCAGTCCGAGCAGTTGAAGGCGGCCTCCATCTGGGCCGAGCCGTAGTAGTCATCGGCGCTTTGCGTGGCCGTGCCCAGGGCCCCGCCGTACTTGCGGGCGCGCCGCGCGGCCTCTTCGATCACGGCGGCCTTGACGGGGTCATCGGCGCCGATGTCGCCCAGCTGCTGCTTGAGCTCGTCAATGAACAGCACCTTGCGCCGGTTGCGCGTCAGGTACATCTCGCCGGTGATCTGGTGCAGCAGCAGGATGTTGACGACCGCATGCAGGTCGGGTCGGCGCTTGAGTTCCTCGTTCTCGATGACGATGAAGTCGTTGCTGAAATCGACGTTGCTGCGCCCTTCAAAGAAGCGCTCGTACTGGCCGCCCCGGGTGTAGGGGTTGAGCATCACGG
>JAZJZP010000282.1:0-8686 GCA_040389805.1 Pseudomonadota bacterium | reverse complement strand
GCCAGGTCCTTGATGCGCTGGTCGTTGATCAGGCCCAGCGCTTCGATGCTGCCGGTCTTGAAGGCCTCGCGCAAAGCCGTGACGGTCAGGTCATTGCCATGCTCGGCAAACAGCCTGAGCACCATGGCCGAGATCGCCTTGTACTGGACTTCGTCCAGCGTGTGCTGCATGGAGCACATCTTGGAGATGGCGGGCACCAGCATGTCGATGTCCTCATGGATGTCGAGGATGTTGGTGAAGGGGTTCAGGCAGATGTCCACATCGGGTCGGAACTCGATGTAGGCGCCCTTGGCCTTGCGGCACAGTTTCTCGAAAGAGCGGCCCAGGTCCAGCATCCAGACCTTGGCGCCGATGGCACGGTAGGACCAGGCCATCTCGTTCATCAGTACCGACTTGCCCGAGCCTGGCGCGCCGATGATGGCGAAGTTGTAGTTGCCCAGGTCGTTGTCGAAGATGTCCAGCGTCATCAACTGCCCACGCCTGCCGCCAAACACCAGGGCGGGGGTGCGCGTGCCGCGCCACTCGGCGATCAAGGGTGCCAGGTGGATGGCGTTGGCCATGGTCTTGCGCGAGACGCGGCGCATCTTGGCCAGGTCGCGGTGAAAGCGCTCGCTCAAGGTCATCGGCAAGCTGGCCAGCAGGGCCTGGCGGTGCATGTACACATCGGCGTTGAGCTGAAAGCCCCGCCCGCGCCAGATCGCGTTGGCCGTCTCGTGCGCGGCCACGGCCTTGTGGGGTGGCGAGAAGATGGCCAACTGGTGGTACAGGCTGACCAGGCTGCCGCCCGTGTCGATGGCTTGCGCTGCGGCCGTCCAGTCCTGCAGCTTCTTGCCCACGTCGGGCATCACATCGGCCATCTTGCTCTTGGCGTTCTGCGTGGCGCGCACATGGTTGGCCGTCACCGTGGCCTTGGTGGCGTTGGGGTCCAGCACATGCACGCCCATGGTCAGCAGGAAGGGCGCGCTGTACTGCAAGGCCGGTTGCATCAGATCGCCGATCAGTGAGCCCATCTGCCACAGGGCAAAGCGTTCGGGGAAGGACTTGATGGAGTAAAAGCGGGCCTCCAGTTCGTCCGAGCCGGTCTCCTTCCACAGGCGCAGGCCGCTGGGGGTGGGGTCCTGGATGGTGTCGAAGTCGATGATCTGGTCGCGCAGCTCGCGCCCGTCGTCGTAGTGCAGGTCCGGGGCGTCGGTCTGCGAGATGCGGTCGGGGTTGGTGAACAGGGCGCACCAGTTGATCAGGTCGGCGGCGTCGCACACCTGGTTGTGCAGTGAGGCCGATCTCAGCGTGGAGGCCATGGACTCACGCAGCACCATCACCTCATCGCGCTTGTTCAGGTCCTGCGCATCGCCGGGCAGGCTCACACTCATCATCAGGCGGAAGTCCCGGATCGTGTAGTGAAAGCCGCCCGTCAGTGAGGACTGCGCGCCTTGCAGCAGGTGGCCCACGCGTTGCCGGGCCAGGGTGTGGAACAGGTTCTGGTTGCGGGCAGGGCGGCCCCAGTGCTTGGCCTGCTCGGCCTGGTCTTCGTCTTCGACGCGCAGATTGGCGTAGCGGCGCAACTGGCCTCGAACATGGGGTGAGGCGAAGAGGTGGAACTGGATGCCTGCACCCGCAGGGCAGTTGGCATAGAGCGAGATCAGCACTTCGGCCATGCGCTCGTCGGCGCCCGATTGCGGCATCACCTCCAGCATGAAGCCCAGGCCATCGCGGTTGACGAAGAGTTTTTCTTGGGCGAGATAGGCCGAGTAGGGCAGCCAGGCGGCGAACTGCTCGGCTGGCGTGTCAGGCGGCGCGCCCAGGCCCATGGCCTCAAAGAGGCCAGGGCGGTGCGGCCTGCGTACAGGGCTCGCAGCCTGGGCGCTGGAGGGAATGGGAGTGGAGGTAGATGAAGCAGTCATGGCCGGGCCTTTCAGTCATTGGCGTCGAGGGGCGAATCGCCAGGCGGCAGCAGCGGGCCGGTGTCGGGGGTGAGTCGCTGAAAGACTGAAGGTCGGGTTGGCGTGGCGGTGGGCTCCACGGCGGGCGATCCTGGTGTGCCGGGCTGCGTGGCACCTGATGGCACGCGCTTGACCGGTGGCCGGATGGGCGCGTAGGCATCACGGATCTGGCGCTGTGCATGGTCGATCAGCCACTGGCCCGCATCGATCTGAACGTAGACATAGCCCTGGTCGTACAGATCACGGTCGGCATCCTCCCAAGGCTTGAACCACAAGCGCAGGATGCGCGAGGCGGACCGCAGAGGTGAGGCCAGGGCGGCCATCCCAACTGGGGTGGGAGCGCTGTTGGAGGGGGCTGCTTGCGTTTGAGCGTTTCGTGCCGGTCTGTCTTTGAGTTGGCCAGCGCCCTCAATCGATTTTCCCATGCCCCGCCGTTTGCCGCGTTGGCTGGGCAGGTTGTCCTGGATGGCGTTGGCGTAGGTGCCCGAGACCGAATCGCAGGTCACGCCTTCGGGGGCCTTGCAGGCGTAGTCCGCGCTGCCACCCAGGCCCGACAGATTCATGCAGCCGGTGAGCAGGCAGCACAGGCTGCAAGGGAGCCAGACCAGTCGCTTGATGCCGCTGACAAAACGTCTGATGGGGCCAACGGTCAAGGGTGTGTTCATGGTCGAGCCTCCTTCGGTGGCTGCTGCAAGCGGGCCTGGATGACCAGGTGGTCGACATAGCCTTCGGTGCGGCTGCCGTCTGCCCAAACCAGGGTGGGCGTGGCTTGTACGCCCAGGCGCTGGGCCAAAGCCAGGTTGCGGCCCACAGGGTGGTCACAGATCGCGGCGGTGTTGAGCGCGGCGGCATCGCCCTGCAACATGTAGCGTTGCCATGCTTTGGCGCGGTCCGTGGCGCACCAGATCGCAATCGGCCTGGCCTCGCCCTGGAAGGGCAGCAAGAAGGTGTAGACCGTGACGTTGTCGATTTGCGCCAGCTCCGGCTCAAGCTGCTTGCAATAGCCGCATCCCGGGTCGCTGAACACCACCACCTGCCCTTGCCCGTTGCCGCGCACGGTCTTGATGGCGTCTGCCAGTGGAAGCTTGTCCAAGGTGATGGGGGCGACCGCTGTTGGTGTCGGGGCGCTGCCTTTGGCGGCAAGCGCGAGCTTGGGGCCCGTGAGGTCCGTCATGGTCTGTGTGTCGAACACATGCCCGAAAACAAAGTAGCGCGGCTGCTGCGCCGAGACGTAGGCCACGTTGCCGTTCATCCAGACCTCGTACAGGCCCGCAATGGGCGAGCGCACAACCTGGGTGAAACGCGTGCTGGGGTTGGCCTTCCTGAGCGTGGCCAGCAGGCGAGTTTCATCCGCTGCGGGGGCATCGGCCCTGACCACGCTGCTGACCAAGGACGTGACCAGTGCGGAGATCAGCACCCGGCTGCGCAGGCTTGGGCCGTGAGCAGGGCGCACATCAGTAGTTGTCATGATTGGAGGCCTTTGAATAGCGGTCTGTGTCTGGGCCTTCGGCTCCAGCCAATGGCATGGCGCGGCCAGGCGCGCGACCTGTGTTGGCCGACATCGGCACGTCAATGCGCACCCCCTTGGTGATCACCACATCGATCTCCCGACCCGCATCGACCTCGATGACGGGGAAGGTGTTTTCTGCCAGCTTGATGTAGTACTGGGCCAGCCGGTCCAGGGCCTTGCCGACACCCGTGCCCAGGCCTGATCGGTAGGCATCTGCACCATTGCCACCACCGCCACTGCTGGCGATCGTGCCCAGCGCCGAGGTGCTGTAGGTGGTCGATGAGGTGGCCAGGCCCTGGCCGATGCCGCTGACCACGCCAGCGAGCAGGGCGTTGGCCAGCATTTGCCCCTGCTTGGTGACCAGCCGACCGCGCATGCCCACCTTGCCGTCTTCGCCATAGACCGTGCCCTGGATCTTGACTTCCAGCGTGGCGCCATCCGGGCGCACGCAGGACAGGTTCTCGGTTCGCAGGTAGGCGCGCTCGGCGCTGATGTCGCCATAGCCTGCGGCGATCACGAAGCAATCCCGGTATTCGCCCCGAAAGCGGTTGGGCAAGACGGTGTTGTCCGACAGTCGGATCAGCACCGGGTGCGGGTTGGACTGCGACTGCCCGCCCGTGGGGGCATCCAGGCCACCTAGCAAGGTGCCACGGGTGAAGCTGACGGGCAAGAAGGTGGAAATGCTGGGGGCTTCTCCGGTGGCGGGCGTCGTCATGGGGGCAATCTGCGCGGGAGTGTCCGTGGCTGCGACAGCGCTGGCCCGGGTCTGGCTGCGGTCCACCAGGGTGATGCGCGTCAACACCGGGGCCATGTCTTGCATCGCCATGCCCGGATCCCCCAGGGGCAAGGTGCCCACCGGTGACGCTTTGGGTGGGGGAGGCGCCGCAGGCAGGCTTGATGCCGGTGGCATGGTGGGTGTTTGAGGCACAGGCGTGGTGGGAGGCGCCATCGGGCTGGGCGCCACAGGCATGCTGGCCGCCTGGCTGGCCGAGGTGAGCTTTTGCTCGATCTCGGCAAAGCGCTGCATGGTGTGGGCCTCGAAGGCTTGGCGGTCCTTGTTGAGGCGGGACTGCTCGTCGCGCTCGTTCTCGTACTGCGCCAGCTTGCGCCCAGCGGTGCCCACCCATTGGTCCACCGGGTTGACCTGCTGCCCCGGAGTCATCACACCGATGTTGGTGACGGAGGCTGGTAGTCCGCTGCCGTTACTTGGCGCACCAGTCGTGGGTGAGCGTGTGTCGGTGAGCGCAAAGATCAGCCACAGCAACCCGACGCCCACGACCAGGATCGCGCCCAGGGTGGCGTACTGGCGCTGGCGTGGCGACATGCCCTGCAACACGCGGCCCAATGAGCCGCTCAGCGCGGTTTTGAGCCGACTGACCGCACCCGCACCCGCTGTGGCGCCGGGCCCATTCGAGGAGAAGGGCGTGTTCATCGCGCGTTCTCCTGCCGGATCACGAACACATTGGTGCTCTCACCCGGTTGCAGGTTATGGTTCTCGATGGCCACGCCCATGACCTGTGCGCCATCGCGGTCGAACTCCTGCTCGGCCAGCACCATCAAGGCCGCGCTGGTGTTGCGCAGCAGGTACTTCTCACCGAGCAAGCCGCGCCCCTCATAGCGCCGCATCAGTAAAAAGCTGGCCTCGACCCACAAGGGGACAGGGCGGTTGACCTCTTCAACACGCACATCAGCCGGTACCCGATCCGAGGCCATCGCCACCAGCAGGGCCTTCATCGCACGCACATGGTTGGCCGAGGTGCCAGCCGGGCCTTGCGTCGGCGTCTCAGGTTTGAATGGCCTGGCGCTGGTATCGCGAATCACGATGGTGTCGGCGGGCGTGTCCGAGCGGTGCAGCAGCAAGGTGTACGTGGCCTGCGCGGTGGAAATGAACAGGTTGACCGGCTTGGTGGCGCGGCCCACGGGGCGGATGTACACCTCGCCCTTGTCCCGATCACATTCGACGATTAATTCGCCTGCGGGGTTGATGACCGGGCTGGCTGGTGCTGCGGGAGACATGCCTGTCGCCAGGGGCGCTGGCGCAGCGGCCGTGGCGCAGGTGCTCGAATAAATGTTGCCGAACACATCGGTGATGGGCGCGCCCTCGATGCGGATGCGCGTGGCTTCCTTGATCGCGACCATGGCCTCGACCGACACACCATCGCGTGCGTCCAGCAACTGTAGGGCGCAGGCCGTGCGGGTCGTGAACATGGCCACGGTGAGCGCCAGGGCGCTTGTGGCAAGCCACTGACCGCATCGCCCTTGCATTGGATCAGGTCGCATTGGGAACCTCCTTGAAGGTCTTGAGGTGCACGCGCGCGCCGTTGAAGCTGAACTCGATCAGGTAGGCCTTGAGGTCATTGCCCGTCTCAAAACCATTGACCAGCGTGCGCAGCCGACCCCGCACCACCACGCTTTGCTTGTCCTCGCTGGCCACCAACTGCTGGGGCATGAACAAGGTGCTTGCGTTGATGCGTTTGAGCCGCTCGCCCTCGACCTCCTGGCGGGTCTTGAGCGCGCCGTACTGCTCGGGCTCCACATAGCCCAGCAGCACGCCCTTCTTCCAGTCAATGGACGAGGGCGTGACATCGAGCACCAGCCAGGCAACAAAGCTGCCCATCTGCTCCAGGTACTCGGCACTGGCCTTGTCGCGGCTAACCCAAAACGACTTGTCGATGGAGGGCGGAACGACCACCGTACGCACCGTGCCGATCAGGTTGAGGATCACGATCAGCGCCACGACATGACCGCTGGCGAGCAAGCCGACCGCCAGCCCCAGGCTGCGATTGCGTCGGCGCATCTCCTTGATGTCGCTGTTGAGCCGTTCGAAATCCATGGGAATGCTCCTGGCTCAGCCGACCATGCGGCGGATGTGGGAGGGCGGGGTGGCTCGCAGCGTGGTCATGGGGCTGGGCGGCAGGTGCCAGTACAGCCAATGCACCGCAAAGGCCTGGTGCTTGTCCGCCTTGATGCGCGCAATCCAGCGGGACAGAAAAATCCCCACCGCCGCGCAGGCCGCAAACGACAACTTGGTGCCAGACAGGTAGCCGACAAAGAAGCAAAAGATCACAGGTGCTGCGACATCGATGTCCCAGAAGCCAATCTTCCAGGGGTCATCCAGGCGGCGCGGGATGTAGGTGTCTGCTTGCATGTCAGGCTCCTGCTGGCTTGAGCTGCTGTCAGACGACCGCGCCCATGATGGCGCCCGCGATCACCAGCCCCACAGCGCCAAAGATGGCCAACCCCACGTAGAACAGGACGGGTCCAAAGTTGCGCAAGGCTGACAGCGAGATCAGTGCGACCACAAAGCCCACGAAGCCGACCAGGGCCTTGACGCTGGGGCCCAGTGCGGAGATCTGGGCGAGCGCCGACGTCATCGGCCCGGTGATGCCGGTGAAGGCCACCAGGTCCAGGGCAAAGCCGGGCATGGCGAGGCCCAAACCGAGGGTGAGCGCGGCCAGTGCCGAGGTGATCCGCCATGCGGCCTTGCTTGGTGTTCGGTTGACCTTGGGCTTGCCCTCTTCAATGGGTGCGGGCTGGCGAGTTCGCGTGAAGGGGTGAATGATGGCTGTGCGCATGGCAATCTCCTGGAGCGGTGAGCACGTCAAGGCCTGACGCAGGCGGGGACACGGGCCTGGGCGCGCGAGGGCACGCTTCAGGGCATCGATCTGGACAAGATGCGCTGGGCGCCGTGGGGCGCAATGTGAGTTGCTGCTGGTCATGGCTTGAGCTCGGCAGGCATGGTGAACACCAACTCGACACGGCGGTTCTGTGCGCGGCCTTCTTCGGTGTCGTTGGATGCCGCGTAGCAGCACAGGCCTCTTGCATCGATCCGTGTGTCGGTGGGAAGTACCGGGACAAGCCGTTTGAGGTGATCACGAACGGCAGCAGCGCGGGCCAGCGCAATGGCCTGATTGGGGTGGGCTGCGCCCACGTCGTCGGTCCTGCCCAGAATCACGATGCGTTCGGCGAAGCCAAGGGCATGAGCATGGCTGGACAGCAGGGCCTTGTGTGCGGGCGTCAGCACCGCGCTGTCGGTGGCGAACTGAAACACGATGACCTGTGGTTTGCGAGGCGCTTCAACTGAAGATTTTTGAGCGGCTTGAGGGGGCGCCGATGGCGGAACCGGGCGGGGCGATGAATGCAAGACGGGCATGTCATCGTTGGCTGCCACGGCCAGAGTCTTTAGCGTCTTCACCGGGCAGGCAGGCTCAATGCATTGTGCGAAATGGGCACCCGGGCCATGGTCGAGCTGCGCGATATGCGAGACCGGTGGCGTGGCCATTGATCCTGATTTGGCCCTGGTGTCAGCCTGTTGCGGCGCAGGCAAGCTGCAAGACGACAAGCTGAAGAGGATCGTGAGCGCTGAGGCGCAGGCCATGGCCATCTGATGTGCTTGGTTCATGGCGACACCCGTGCTGTGAGGATGAAACGGGAGGCGCCTGTTGGCTCAGCTGTGCTGCTCGGTGTCACAGGCTCTGCCTGCATGCGATCTTTGGATGTGGGCAGTCGCCGGTAGACCTGCCAGGCATAGCGGCTGCGAGCCCGTTGGCAGTCTTGTCCTTTGAGTTGCGTGCAGGCCGCGTTGTAGGCACCCACGCCTTCCCAACTCAGGCCATGCTTGGCGAAGGTCTGCGCCAGCAACCAGGCGCCCACATGGATGCTGGTGCAGGGGTTGTACAGATCCTTCTCGGTGATGCCGTGCCGCGCCAGCGCTGGCAGGTTCGAGCTGTTGATCTGCATCAGGCCGATGTCATAGCTGCCTGTGCGCTGTTGATGCGTGAGATTGACGGCCTGTGGGTTGAGGCCTGATTCAACTTGGGCTATGGCATACAGCAGCTGCGGCGAGATGCCATAACGCTGCGCAGCCTCATCCCAACAGGCCACGGTATGGACTGGCAGACTCAGCAGCCAGACCAACCCCAGCAAACAAAGCTGTTGCATGGCGCACTCCCAATGGATGCCCGGTGTGCCTGCTTTGCGTCAAGCAAGGCAGTGCGATTTGGGTGAGATCGGCGGAGGCCGATCTAGGCTTTGGGGGGGGGCTTGGGCGTACGGCTCAGCCAGGGTCATGTCGGCTGAATCGATCAGTGGGGAAGTGAACATGGCGGATCCCTCAGGTCGGATGCGGCATCAACTTTGGTGAGCGCATGACTGAAGGTTAGGCGCGGGGTGCCTTTGAGTCTCGGGCGAATGCGGGCTTTGTGGTGGGGGTTTCGAGTTTGGCTCGGAGTACGGC
>JAZJZP010000281.1:0-1767 GCA_040389805.1 Pseudomonadota bacterium | reverse complement strand
CAGGTGGTGTGCTTGGCAGTCAGTACTCGGATATTTTTGCGTTCATCGTGCTGATCTTCGTGCTCACGCTCAGGCCGTCAGGTCTGCTGGGTGAGCGTGTGGCGGACCGGGCCTGAGCCGTTGTTGAAAGCATTCACCATGTTCAAACCCAACAAACTCGTCACCTCCATCATCGTCGCCATCGGGCTGCTGATACTGCCAGTGCTGTTGCAGCAGGGCGGCAACGCCTGGGTGCGCATTGTCGACATGGCGCTGCTTTATGTGCTGCTGGCGCTGGGCCTGAACATCGTGGTCGGTTATGCCGGCCTGCTGGATCTGGGCTACGTGGCCTTCTTTGCGGTCGGTGCCTACCTGTTTGCATTGCTCGGTTCGCCGCATCTGGCCGATGCCTTTCCGGCCATCAAGGCGGCGTTCCCCAACGGGCTGCATTTACCCATCTGGGCCATCATCCCCGCTGCGGCTGCGCTGGCGGGATTATTCGGCGTATTGCTGGGCGCACCCACGCTGAAATTGCGCGGTGATTACCTCGCCATCGTCACGCTGGGTTTTGGTGAAATCATCCGCGTCTTCCTGAACAACCTGGACCGTCCCATCAACCTGACCAATGGCCCCAAAGGCATCAGCCAGATTGATTCGATGAAGTTCTTCGGCTTTGACCTTGGCAAGACGCATGAATTTCTCGGCATCACCTTCAACTCGGTGTCGATGTATTACTACCTCTTCCTGGCGCTGGTGATCGTCTCCATCGTCATCTGCCACCGGCTTGAAAATTCGCGCATAGGTCGCGCCTGGATGGCGATTCGTGAAGACGAGATCGCCGCCAAGGCCATGGGCATCAACACCCGCAACCTCAAGCTGCTGGCCTTCGGTATGGGTGCTACTTTCGGCGGTGTGTCGGGCGCGATGTTCGCGGCCTTCCAGGGTTTTGTATCGCCCGAGTCTTTCAGTTTGATGGAGTCCATCATGATTGTTGCCATGGTGGTGCTGGGTGGCATTGGGCATTTGCCGGGCGTCATCATTGGCGCGCTGTTGCTTGCAGCCCTGCCCGAAGTATTGCGTCACGTTGCAGGTCCGCTACAGGCCATGACCGATGGGCGGCTTGATTCATCCATCCTGCGGCAGTTGCTGATCGCACTGGCGATGATTGTCATCATGCTGCTACGACCGCGCGGGCTCTGGCCTTCACCCGAGCATGGCAAGACGCGCATCAAGCCTGTTGCGCCCGTGCCTTCCAGTTCCATCAATCCATAAGGAGAATGGCATGAGCGAAACCATTCTCAAAGTCTCAGGTGTCTCCAAGCGCTTTGGTGGCCTGCAGGCCCTCAGTGATGTTGGCATCCACATCGAGCGCGGCCAGGTCTATGGCCTGATAGGCCCCAACGGCGCGGGCAAGACCACATTTTTCAATGTGCTGACGGGCCTCTACACGCCCGACAGCGGCAGCTTTGAACTGGCCGGCAAGAAGTACACACCTACGGCGGTGCATGAGGTCGCCAGGGCCGGCATTGCCCGTACCTTCCAGAACATCCGCCTCTTCGCAGAAATGACGGCGCTTGAGAACGTCATGGTGGGCCGGCACATCCGCACCAAATCCGGCTTGATGGGCGCTGTCTTGCGCACGCCTGGCTTCAAATCCGAAGAAGCGGCGATTGCCAAACGCGCACATGAGTTGCTGGACTATGTAGGCATCGGCAAATACGCAGACTTCAAGGCCCGCACGCTGAGCTATGGCGACCAGCGCAGGCTTGAAATTGCCCGCGCACTGGC
>JAZJZP010000280.1:0-5856 GCA_040389805.1 Pseudomonadota bacterium | reverse complement strand
TGTTGATTTCAATTATTCCGATTTCTGGACCAGGCAGCACGCCATCAAGTCAGACGGCGGACACTACATTTTCAACCTGCCGGTGCTCGACAAACCCATCACTGAGATCAAGTCCAATCACCGCAGGCGAACGCTGTTGAAGCGCGAGCTGCGCAAAAGTATTTCAGATGCGGCGGCGGCGGCGATGCACCCGATGGTGCTCAGTCATGTACGCCCGTGAGCGTGAACACAGCCACTGACCGCACCAAATTCTCTGCCTGGCCCTTCAGGCTTTCGGCTGCCGCAGCGCTTTGCTCGACCAAGGCGGCGTTTTGTTGGGTGGCCTGGTCCATCTGGGTGACGGCTTCGCCGACTTGGCTCACGCCCAGGCTTTGTTCATGGCTGGCGGCACTGATCTCGCCCATGATGTCGGTCACACGTCGGATGGCGGACACCACCTCGGTCATGGTTGCACCGGCCTGATCGACGAGGGTGGAGCCTTGTTCGACCCGCTCGACGCTGGTGGAGATCAAGGTTTTGATCTCTTTGGCGGCCTCGGCGCTGCGTTGTGCCAGGTTGCGCACTTCACTGGCCACGACGGCAAAGCCCCGGCCCTGCTCGCCGGCACGGGCGGCTTCCACCGCGGCATTGAGCGCCAGGATGTTGGTCTGGAACGCGATGCCATCGATCACGCTGATGATGTCGGCAATCTTCTTGGAGCTTTCGTTGATGCCCTTCATGGTGTCAACCACTTGGCTGACCACGTCGCCACCGTGGATGGCCACGGTGCTGGCGCCGATGGCCAGTTGATTGGCTGTTTTGGCGTTGTCGGCGCTTTGCCGCACGGTCGAGCCCAGTTGTTCCATGGATGCGGCGGTTTCTTGCAGGGCGCTGGCCTGCTGCTCGGTGCGTGCACTCAGGTCATTGTTGCCTTGCGAGATTTCAGCGCTGGCGGTGGAGACACTCTCGGCATTGGTGCGCACTCCGCGCACGATGTCGGCAAAGTTGGCTTGCAGCTGGGCGATGGATCGCAAGACGCGGGCGGTCTCATCATTGCCTTGTGGGGTCACGGCCATCGACAGGTCGCCTTGCGCAATCCGGTTGGCCTGGTCCGCGGCGTACTGCATGGGCTGTGCCATTTTGCGAGCCAGCACGAAGGCGCCTGCCATGAGCAGGGTGATGGCCGTGAGCAAGCCCAAGGTGATGCCGATGGTGGTGACGCGTGCGGTGGTTTGCGAGGCTTCAAGGCGTTCTTTGGAGACCTCGCCGATGGACTCGCTCAGGTGGAACATCTGAGTTTCGAGTAGCGAGAACAACTTCTCGAAGCCGGGCATCATGACTTGTGCGGCGGCGACGTCGGTGGCGGCCGTTTTTTGCAGTTGCTCGGCGCCGTCGGAGTAGGCCTTGACCAGGATCACGGTCTCGGCGAGTGATTTTTCCAGTGCAGGCGGCAAGTCTTGGCCGCGCATCGCCGTGAGCGACTGCTCGAAGCGTTGGGTGTGCTCGGCCAGGTGTTTTCGCGCGTCCGCCATGCCCGCCGCATCTTTGGTCAATGCGGACAGCAGCGAGACCATCACATCGCCGCGGATGGCGTCATGCATCATGTCCGCGTCCATGGCGGAATCCCCAACGGCGTTGACGGTCAGCATTCTGGCTTGGGCATGGGCCTGCTGCTGGCCTCCCCAAAGCCCCGCACCGCCGACCATCGTGGCCATGGCGGCCCCACAGAGTCCATACGTCAAGATTTGAGAGCGCAGTTTCATGGCAGGGTACCTCACAACGAGGCCTGTGGTTGACAAAGGTGGTACTGCTGCCCTTGATTTCGACCGGTTGCCTTGAGACTTGAGTCGGCTCCTGGCGCCCTTAAAGCGTGTGGGTGCGGTCTCCGGCGCTGAAACCCACCGCGTCAAACCAAGGCCCTTTGACAAAGCCGATCACCTTGAACAACTCGCCCATTTCGTGTTCGGTGATCAGCATCTGGGCGGCGGCCCGGGTCTTGAAGTCCTCGGCTGAGGTGCCGCTGTTGTCGCCCAAGCGAGTGCCGATTTGGGCCAGCAGGCCGCAGTTGGTGAGAAAACGGCCCTGGGTGGTGTAGCCCAGCACTTCCCAGCCTTCTTCCTGACCCGCCAGGGCGATGCCCGTGAAGTTGACATGGGCCGTGATGTCTTTCTCGCCCACCAGGCTGAGCGGATCGGGGTCGCTCTGGTGGCCGTGGTGGCACATCAGGGTGCCGCCGGTGCGTTGCGGGTGGTAGTACTCGGCCTCGGGGAAGCCATAGTCGATGAAGAAGGCCGCACCGCGCGTCATGCGCTGGGCCAGGGTGGCCACAAAGGCTTCGGCCTGGCCGTGGGTCTCCACCACGGTGCCGGGCACAAACTCGCTGTCGGCGCGCTCGGTGGGGGGGCGCACGCCCTCAGGGGCCGGGCGGTCGGCCCACACCAAGGCGGCTTGGTCCGTGTCGTCGGCCAAGGCCACGCCGCGCTCCAGCCACTGCGAGCCCGTCCAGGTCAGCAGGTGCACCGGAATGGCATCGAGCACCTCATTGCCCACGATCACCCCTTCCAGTTGATCGGGCAGGCTGTCGGCCCAGATCACCTTGTGGGCCAACTCGGGCTGTGCCTTGACGATGTCGTGGTGTTGGCGGTCGCGCAGCGTGCCCGACAGGTCCACGATGGTGTAGCGCTTGATGCGATCTCCCAGCGTGCCCAGCAATTGAATCGCCAGCGCCCCGCTGCCCGCGCCAAACTCCCAGACTTCGTCGGTGTTGGTCGCCTCCAGCGCCTCGATCACCTGGGTGGCCAGCGTCTGCCCAAACAAGGAGGTCAACTCAGGCGCGGTGACGAAATCGCTGCCGTCTTGCGGCATGCGTCCCAGCACGCGGCGGCCCCCGCTGTAGTAGCCCAGGCCGGGGGTGTAGAGCGCCACTTCCATGAAGCGCTCAAAGCGCATCCAGCCGCCCCGTTGGCGAATCTCGTCGCGGATCATGCGGGCCAGGGGGTGGGCGTTCATCAGGTCGGACACTACACTGTGCTCAGTTGGTTCTTGGCGGTTCATGCGCCATTGTAGAAAGCCCATGTCCGATCCTTCAATATCTTCACGCACCGCCCTGGTCACCGGGGGGGGCAAACGGCTGGGCCGCGAGATTGCCCTGACCCTGGCAGGTCAAGGGTGGGACGTGGTCGTGCATTGCCGCCGCTCGCGCGAGGAGGCCCAGGCCACCGTGGCCGACATCGTGGCCCTGGGGCGCCGCGCCGTGGTGCTGCAAGCCGACTTGTCGGACGAGGCCGCCTGCCACGCCCTGGTGCCCGGCGCCGTGCAGGCCTTGGGCAGCCTTGATGCCGTGGTCAACAGCGCCTCGACGTTTGAATATGACGACGTGGCCACCTTCACCTATGCGGCATTGGAGCGCCACCTGCGCGCCAACACGGCCCCGGCCATCGTGCTGGCCCAGGCCTTGAGCGAGCACGTGGCCACCCGGCCCCCTGGCGTCAACGCCGCGGTGGTCAACCTGCTGGATCAAAAGCTCTGGAACCCCAACCCCGATTTTTTGAGCTACACCTTGTCCAAGGCCGCGCTGGAGGCCGCCACCACCTTGCTGGCCTTGAGCTTGGCCCCCCGGGTGCGCGTGGTGGGCGTCGCGCCCGGCTTGACCATGACCAGCGAATGGCTGCAAGGCGAGCGCTTTGATCAACTGCACCGCCTCTCGCCGCTGGGGCGCTCGTCCACGCCCGAGGACGTGGCCGCCACCGTGGCTTTTGCCTTGAGCAACCGCTCCATCACCGGCACCACCTTGCTGGTCGATGGCGGCCAACACCTTCAGCGGTTTGACCGCGATTTTTCGAAAATGTGAGAGGGCGCCCATGTCGCTGACCAAAGGCAATCAGATCCTGAACCTGACCGGTTTGCGTTTTGACGCCAACCTGGGCTTGCTGGCGCATGAGCTGACCGCACCTCAGCCCATCCTGGTGGACGCCGAACTCAACATGGGCAGCCAGCCCCTGATGCCGCACGACGACGACATCACCCGTGTGCTGGACTACCGCCGCGTGCGCACCATCATCATTGAAGAGTGCACCGCCACCCATGTGAACCTGCTGGAGTCCATGATCGGCAAGCTGTGTCTGCGCCTGATGGACCTGCCCGGCGTGCTGGGCGTGCGCGTCAAAATCGCCAAATTGGAGATTTTTGCCGACTGCGAAGTGGCCATTCGCATGGAAACCGGGCAGTGGTGACCTTTACTTGAGGGGCTGTCATGGTGGTTTGACGCCAGATCGGCGAAAATCCCCGGATGAACGACGCCGTACTCTCCGAATCCCGCCCCGACCTCCTGACGCCGGCCGATGACGCCCGGGCCGCTGAGGCCAAAGCCAAGAAGCATGTTTTCGAGATGCAAAAGCTCTCGAAACGCCTGCACCGCCAAGTCGGCCAGGCCATCACCGACTTCAACATGATTGAAGGCGGCGACAAGGTCATGGTCTGCATGTCCGGCGGCAAAGACAGCTACGCCATGCTCGACGTGCTGATGAACCTGCAACGGCGTGCGCCGGTGCCGTTCGAACTGGTGGCCGTCAACCTGGATCAAAAACAGCCCGGCTTTCCCGAGCATGTGCTGCCCGAGTACCTGACCCGCGTCGGCGTGCCGTTTCGCATTGAAGAGCAAGACACCTACTCGGTCGTTAAAAAAATCATCCCCGAAGGCAAGACCACCTGCAGCCTGTGCTCGCGACTGCGCCGTGGCATCTTGTACCGCGTGGCCACCGAGTTGAACTGCACCAAAATCGCCCTGGGACACCACCGCGACGACATGCTGCAAACGCTGTTCATGAACATGTTCTTTGGCTCCAAGCTCAAAGGCATGCCGCCCAAGCTGGTGACCGACAACGGCGAACACGTGGTCATCCGGCCCATGGCCTATTGCGCTGAAAAAGACCTGGCCACCTACGCCGAGCACCGCGAGTTCCCGATCATCCCGTGCAACCTGTGCGGTAGCCAGGAAGGCTTGCAACGCCAGCAAATGCGCGAGATGATCAACGAGTGGGATCGCAAGTTCCCGGGACGTGTCGACAACATGTTCACGGCGCTGGCCAACATCGTTCCCTCGCACCTGATGGACCGCAACTTCTACCCCTTCACCACGATCAAGGCCACGGGCGCCCCGGTGGCGGGCGGCGACATCGCCTTTGACGAAGACGAGGGCTGTGGTCCTGTGGGTGAGGCCAAGGTCTCGATCGTGAGCATTCGCCAACATGAATAAAACCCTGCTCCTGGTGGTGCTGAGCCTGTCGATGTTGATGACGGGCTGTGCCGGTTTGCGCAACGTGACCAGCGAGGTCTCCAGCTATGGCAGTTGGCCGACGGGGCGCGCACCAGGGCAGTATGTATTTGAGCGTCTGCCATCGCAGCAGGCCAACACCGAGTTGCAGGCCAAGGTCGAGGCGGCAGCCGTCCCCGCGCTGAGCGCCGCCGGCTTCAAGCCTGCGGCCATGCCCGATCAGGCCGATGTGCTGGTGCAGGTGAGCGCGCAAGAGCAAACCTTGTCCTCCCCCTATGCTCCTTATGGGGCTTATGGTCACGGGCCCTATGGCCGCGTGGGCATGGGAGGCTGGTTTGGCAGTGGGGGTTTCAGCGGCATCGGTCTGGGCCTGTCGTTCGAGCCACCCATCACCCAAGCCCAGGTCGATCTGCTGATCCGTGACCGGCGCAGCAACCAGGTCCTGTATGAAACCCACGCGGTGCACCGGCGCAATGGCGGCCTGGATGAGCGACTCCTGGTCCCCATGTTCGAAGCCGCGTTGAAGGACTTCCCCACCCCGGCCGTCAGTCCGCGTCAGGTCACGGTGCCGCTCCCCGAAAAGAATTGACTCCTAGGATTTAAAT
>JAZJZP010000279.1:0-4250 GCA_040389805.1 Pseudomonadota bacterium | reverse complement strand
CGTTTCGCAGGCACCGCATGATCGCCAACTGGGTCGCCAGCGCTGGAAACAATACGAGTCTCTGGGTTTGCAGATCCAGCCCCATGAAGTGAAGGAATGAGTTTGCCGACCCGCCCGTATCCCGCCAACGTACCCACACTCACCGAGGTCATCGACGTTCTGCCGGATCTGACCCCGGTCGCTGTTGTGGTTCACGAGGCGCCCGTGCAACTGGTGCCGCCGACGCCCAGACCTGCGCCTGTGGAGGCATTGCCCGAGGTGTCTGAGGCCCAACTGACCCACAAGGTGCTGACTGATGTTCAGCGCCAGATTGACTCCATGCTGGACTTTCGCCTGCGCGAGTCCATGCAGCCTCTGCTGGCGCAGTTCACCGAGACCCTGATGCAGGACCTGCGCGATGAACTGTCCAGAACCATGCGCGATGTGGTGACGCGTGCAGTGGCCCAAGAAGTGGCCAAGCTGCGCAACCGCTGATGCTGTGCCTGATTCGCTTTTAATTCATTTGATTCATTAAAAAGAGGTCCACATGATTCAACGCTTTGCGGTGCTTTTGCTGTGCTTGCCCGTGGTGGCGCAAGCCCAGACGGTGGTCAAGATTGGCCACGTCGCGCCAGTGTCTGGGGCGCAGGCCCATTACGGCCGTGACAACGAAAACGGCGCCCGCATGGCGGTGGACGAGCTCAATGCCCAAGCCGTGGTCATCGGCGGTAAAAAGCTGCGCTTTGAGTTGCAGGCTGAGGACGATGCAGCCGACCCCAAGCAAGGCACGGCAGCCGCGCAAAAGCTGTGCGATGCCAAGGTCAACGGCGTGGTCGGGCACTTGAACTCGGGCACGACCATTCCGGCAGCCAAGATTTACAGCCAGTGCGGTCTGCCCATGGTCACGCCCTCGGCCACCAACCCTGATTTGACGACCCTGGGCTACAAGAACGTGTTCCGCCTGCTGGCCAACGACAAGGCGCTGGGCGCGGGCTTGGCCAACTACGCCGCACACACGCTCAAGCTGAAAAAGGTCGCCATCATTGACGACCGCACGGCCTACGGCAAGGGTGTGTCTGAAGTGTTTCGGGACACGGCCAAGCAACTGGGCCTGGAGGTGGTGAGTGAGCAGTACACCAACGACAAGGCGGTGGACTTCATGGCCATCCTGACCTCGATCAAAAGCAAGAAGCCCGAGGGTATTTTCTTTGGCGGAATGGACCCGCAGGCCGGCCCCATGTTGCGCCAGATGCAGCAACTGGGCCTGACCAAGGTCTATCTGTTCGGTGGTGATGGCATCTGCACCGACAAGCTCATGGAGCTGTCCAGCGGGGCCAAAACCCTGGCCAATGTGGTGTGTGCCGTGGGTGGCGCATCACTCGACAAGCTGCCCAGTGGCAAAGCCTGGCGTGCCAAGTACGACGCCAAGTTCCCGGGGCAGTTCCAGGTGTATTCGCCCTACACCTATGACGCCACCATGGTGCTGGTGGATGCCATGAAGCGTGCCGGTTCGACCGACCCCAAGGTCTATGGCCCCAAACTGGGTGAAGCTAACTACCAGGGCGTGACCGCCAAAGTGCAGTTCGAGCCCAATGGCGAGCTGAAAAACCCGGCGATGACGCTGTATGCCTATAAAGACGGCAAGAAGGTTGCGCTGAACTGAGCGAAACCCTTGCTACAATAGCGGGCTTCGGAGAGGTGGATGAGTGGTTTAAGTCGCACGCCTGGAAAGCGTGTGTAGGTTTATCCCTACCGCGGGTTCGAATCCCGCCCTCTCCGCCAGAACTAGGTTTCATGGAGTCTCACTGAGACTCAAAAACCACGCGAAAGCCCCGTCAATACGGGGCTTTTTGCGTTTTGGCGTCCCATGGCGTCCTTTGACAGCCCGGGCAAATTGGGGGACTATTTGGGGGACTTATCCGCAGTCCCCCAGCTGTGCCAGCCAAAAGTCCCCCAAATGCCCCTGACCGACGCCTCTTGCAAGAATGCGCGTTGCCCTGAAGGCAAGGCCCGTGAACGCTACGCCGACAGCGGCGGCCTCTACCTGGAGGCCTTGCCCGCTGGGGGCAAGCATTGGCGCTGGAAGTACCGCATCGGCGGCAAAGAGAAGCGCCTGGCCATTGGCACCTATCCGGCGGTCACGCTGGCACAGGCCCGCCAAGCCCGCGACGATGCCCGCAAGAAGCTGCTTGATGGTGTGGACCCTGTTCAGTCCAAGCTCGATGCCAGGCTGGCCGTGCGTGTGCGCATGGGCACAACATTTGAGGCCGTGACGCAGGTCTGGTTTGAGCACTGGCGTGGCCCGAAGACTGCGCGCCATGCCGAGTACGTGATGCGGCGCCTGGAGGCCGATGTGTTCCCGGCGCTGGGCAACAAACCCATTGCCGACATCACGGCGCCACAACTGTTGGCGATGGCCAAAGCGATTGAAAGCCGTGGAGCTTTGGATATTGCCAAGCGGGCGTTTCAGACCTGCAATCAGGTGTTCAGGTACGCCGTGGCCCACGGCATCATTGAACGCAACCCAGGTGCTGACGTGAGGCCAGGGGATGCACTCAAGGCGCGCAAGAAGACGAACTATGCCCGCCTGGATGGCAAGGAAGTGCCAACGCTGCTGCGCAAGATCGACTCCTACCAGGGCACGCCGCACACCCGCTTGGCGATGCAACTGATGGCTTTGACCTTTGTGCGCACTGGCGAGTTGATCGCGGCGCGCTGGGGTGAGTTTGACCTTGAGGCTGCAGAATGGCGGATACCGGCAGAGCGCATGAAGATGCGGACGCCGCACATCGTGCCTTTGTCAACGCAGGCGGTGGAGGTGCTGGCCACCTTGCATGAACTGCGAGGTTTGAGCGATTTGGTGTTTCCGGGCCAGCGCAACCATGAGCAGCCGATGTCGAACAACACCATCCTGCAAGCGCTGGAGCGCATGGGTTTCAAGCACAGGATGACGGGGCATGGCTTTCGCAGCATCGCGTCCACCATGCTGCATGAGCTGAGCTTTCGGCATGATGTGATCGAGTTGCAGTTGGCGCACCAGGAGCGCAATGCGGTCAGTGCGGCGTACAACCACGCGACGTATTTGCCGGAGCGGCGGGTGATGATGCAGGCTTGGGCTGATCATTTGGCGGCGTTGCGGCAGGGGGCGAAGGTTGTTCCGATCAAGGCGGCTTGACTCAGTTGTCTAGTAATATTAGCCAGCAACAGCAATTTGAGGTTTAAGCCTCATGCGAATTTGTTGGTAGATCGGGATGGCTACGTCTTCCTTGACTTCAAGTGTGACGGCTATGCCATATGGAATCACGTCGTCCAGTCGAGCTGTCGCATCTTTCTTGCAAACTACTCGAATGCGTAGGGTTTCACCCTCTTGATAGGCCTCTATCATATTGCTCCCTTCAAGCACTTCATGTTGGACCGTTCCTCTAAGTACTTGATTGTGATCGCCATCATGTCGCTTTAGTTTTAAAGGTACCGTATCCCACTTGGCGCCACCAGGTTCCATTTCTAATTTCGCCTCTCTGAGATTTCGATGGTCTGGGTTTATTGGGGTAAACCAGGCAAGCGTGATCACCAAACGGCGCCATATTTTTTGCTTAGATAAACCTATGGGTAATGGGAAAGCGTATTCATGTACTTCATTCTCTCGAATTTCACCGCAACCCAATACCGTCGCACGTTGCTCGGTGCAGGTTAGTACGCGATCAATATCAGCTGCGCCATAGTCAATATAGCGAGCAATGACCTCTTTGAACTGGCGGGAATTGCGCTCATTCTTCAATGAGGCAATAATATTTTCTTTTGCGCTGTCGGGTTGTCTTGCGCCATGGACTAACAGTGCTTTAATTAGTACGGATACCAATGATTCCGGTAAATACTCCCCTTCTTGTTTTCGGAGTTCATCTAGCATTTCGTAGAGGCGAATAGCCCCACGTGTCGCTAGCGCTGTCGCATTGCTAGTGCCTCTTGTGAAAACTCTGTTTGATCGTTCGCCTTGTGCCGAGCTATCGTAGGCAACTTGCTGACCTGGTTTTACGAGTGACTTGTCAATTTCGTACTCGCTGGCACCATTGGTATAAGGGGTTTTGTAAAGCTGACGACCGCCCGGAAGCAGTAATTCTGGTTTGATTGATTTGCGAAATCCATGCCCGAAACGAGTGGCGGGGCTGAAAAGCGATGTGTCCGGCATTAAATCTATTCTGTGCCCATCTGGGTAGTCGCCAGAAGAGTCGGCGTGCAAAGAGCCAACTGTAATTGCATTGATCGACTCGGCT
>JAZJZP010000278.1:0-3170 GCA_040389805.1 Pseudomonadota bacterium | reverse complement strand
AGTTTGGCTCAATGGCCTTGGGCTGATGAATTGCTGGAGCAGTGGCCTGCTGAACAACGTAGCCAGCTTCGTGGGCTGACAGAGCGGCCCCGAGTGGTGAGCAAGCCTTTAGCAGAAACTTTGCTGGCCTGTGTCGCCAACAAAGCTCGTCAAGTGGACGGGGCGCTAGGGGGGCAGTCGGCAGCGTCGGTCGTTCGTCGGCAGGCGGGCGGCATCCCTTGGTATCAACGAGTTTTAAGCGCATTGCTGTCGTAACGTTTTTGGAGTTCAGTCATGACTTTGGCCATCATCAAGTCCCCAGCGTTCGCGGGGAAAAAAGCTCAAATTGGCTTGGCGGCATTGCCCGAGCATGTGGTGGCTGCTCCGGTTGTCGACACGCAGGCGATCGAGCGCCAGCAAATGGAATCGCGCGTTCGTGATTGCCTGGAGAAAGAGTTTCAAGCCAAGTTCGATGCTGAACGAGAGAAAGCCTATGAGCAGGGCTACAAAGAGGGCTTGGAGGGCGGGCACCAAGAAGGTGTGTCCTCTGGTGCCGAGGGCTTTAAGAAGCAGACACAGTTGTTAGAGCAGGTGATCGCAAAGGTCGAAGAATCGCTCGACATCTGGCTGGGGCGTTGCCAAGAAGTCGCGACTGAGCTGGCCTTTGAGTCACTGACACGAGTGTTGGGGGAGCAGGTCTTGGCTCCACAAGTCATCGCGGGCATGGTTCAACAGGTCATGGCGCCATTGCGGGAATCCGATGTCCTCACCATACGCTTGCACCCGAGCGAGTGCGCAGCGTTGCGCATGGCTTTGCGTCAATGTGCGGTCGGTGGTTTGGTGCCTGCCCGTGTACTGGATAAACTGCAAGACGATGCTACTTTGCAATCGGGCGGTTGCGTGATTGAAACACCCCGTGGCGAATACCGTGCGCCCCTCGATATTCAACTCAACCGCCTGCGTCAGCTGATGGATGCGCAGCGTGCGCCCGTCGATGGTTCTACCGAATCGATGCGCGATGTACTCTGTGCATAACCAAGCCGTGCGTCGCGTTGAGTTGTTTGAGCGCGTCGGCCGCGTTGTCGAGGTGCGTGGGCAGTCGATTGAGGCCGAGGGCCCTGATGCCTTCTTGGGCGAGATTTGCTCTATTCACTCCAGCTTTGGCAGCCGGGTGATCCAGGCCGAGGTGGTGGGGTTTCGCAGTGGGCGTGTGTGTTTAACGCCCTTTGATGATCCACAGGGCATTTCTGTGGGCTCCAATGTGGTGGCCTCGGGACATGGTTTCATGGCCCCAGTTGGCGATCAATTCTTGGGCCGCGTTGTGGATGCCATGGGGCAGCCACTTGATGGTAAGGGCGCGCTGACCGCCGCTGAGACAAGGCCACTGCACGTCACACCGCGCCCGGTGTTGACGCGTCAGCGCATCACCAAGGTGATAGAGACGGGCGTTAAGGCCATCGACACCTTCTTGCCGTTGGGGCAAGGTCAGCGCATTGGTTTGTTTGCCGGCAGCGGTGTAGGTAAGAGCACCTTGATGGGCATGGTGACCAATGGCATCCAGGCAGATGTGAACATCGTTGCGCTCATTGGGGAGCGTGGCCGCGAGGTGCGTGAGTTCGTTGAAGACCACTTGGGACCAGAGGGTCTCAAGAATGCAGTGGTGGTGGTCGCCACTGCTGATGCACCTGCAGTGCTGCGTCTCAACGCGGCGTATTACGCTACCGTCTTGGCCGAATATTTTCGTGACCAAGGCAAGTCGGTGCTGTTGACACTCGATTCGTTAACTCGTCTGGCCATGGCGAGACGAGAGATTGGTTTGTCGTCGGGTGAGCCTCCCACCTCACGCGGCTACACGCCATCCGTGTTCTCTGAAATACCTGCGCTGTGCGAGCGTTGTGGGACCTCGGATGGCGCGGGCTCTATCACTGGTATCTATACCGTTTTGGTGGAGGGTGACGACTTCAATGAGCCTGTTTCTGACACGGCTCGGGCCACGTTGGATGGACACATCATGCTGTCGCGAGATCTGGCTGCGGCAGGGCACTATCCTCCAATTGACGTGCTGAACAGCGTCAGTCGCTTGGCTTCCACTTTGTGGACCACCGAGCAAAAAGCTTTGGTGGCCACCTTGCTTGAAAACATGGCCAGCTTCGAGCGCAATCGACAATTGATTGAAATTGGTGCATACCGTGCCGGGGCCAATCCTGACTTGGATCGGGCAGTGCATCTGATGCCTCAACTGCGTCAGTGTCTGACCCAGTCTGCTGAGCATGTCGCTAATCGACAGTCCAGTTGGGCTCAATTGCAGCAATTGTTGTCATGAGTTCAACGCTGCAGTCCTTACAGGCCCTCAAGGCCATTGCCGCTTGGGACATGGGCGAGGCCGCCGTGAGCCTGTCCAAGGCTCTGGGCGTGCAAACACAGGTGCAAGCGAGGGCCAAGACCATTGGTGAGCAAACCCAAGCCATCGGCAAAGCCTACGGACGGGCGACTCAGCCGGGGCAGCGCCTGCAATTGGCTGCGGTGAACCTGTTGTATCGGCAGGCACATGCCAGCCAAGGCGTACAAGCCCATGTTGGCGACGAACTTCGTCAAGCTACTGAAGTGGTGGACGGCGAGCGCGAAACGTTGGCGAAGCACCGTGCCCGTGATGATGCGCTGCACAAGCTCATCAAGCATGAGCGGCACTTGATCGAGGCCGAGCGAGCCAAGGCAGAGTATGCCGTCCTGGATGACCTGTACTTGGCCCGCCGCTGGGTGATGGAGGCTTTGGTATGACCGTACTGAACGCACTGCCTTCCGGTCAGCATGGGCTAATGATGGGCACCCAGGCTGATAAAACGGGTATGACCGTGATGGGGGCACAGCCAGATGAATCCTTCTGGAAGGGCATTTTCGACAAGGCGGAAAGCGTTGGTATGACGGGTACGTGTCGTCACGACGAACCAAGTCAGGCTGATGGGCAGGATACGCTGGCTTCGCCGGCCACGGGGTTGCAGCAGGATCCGGTGTTGGCGCAACGCCGCGCAAACCAACACAGCCACAACAATGGATTGCCTAGCGCGCGCATACCGCCGGTGCAGGTCGGCATGATCAATGGTGCATTGAATGGACTACCGATGGGATGGGGCATGCCAGTGCATGCTGCCCATCAGGTACCAGGCGCCTTGTTGGACGCCGCACGCACCTAT
>JAZJZP010000277.1:0-4872 GCA_040389805.1 Pseudomonadota bacterium | reverse complement strand
TGGACGATCGCACGTCTGAAGCGTCGATGGAACGCCGCAAGAAAGAAGGTTATTTCTGATGAACACCACTGAACACAAGGCCCTGCGCTTCTTGACCGCCGGCAGCGTTGACGACGGCAAGAGCACCCTGATCGGCCGCTTGCTGTTTGACAGCCGCGCCATCTTGGCCGACCAACTGGACGCGCTGGAAAAGCGCGCCGCGGGTGCCCCGATTGACCTGTCGCTGTTGACCGATGGCCTGGAGGCCGAGCGCGAGCAAGGCATCACCATCGACGTGGCCTACCGCTACTTCGCCACCAAGACGCGCAAGTTCATCATCGCCGATGCCCCCGGCCATGAGCAGTACACCCGCAACATGGTGACCGCCGCTGCGGGCAGCGATGCCGCCATCGTGCTGGTGGACATCACCAAGATCGACTGGAAGGCCAGCCCCGTGCCTTTGCTGGCACAAACACGTCGCCACAGCTTGTTGGCCCACCTGCTGCGCGTGCCCAGCATCGTGTTCGCCATCAACAAGCTCGACGCCATTGAGCAAGACACCCAAGCCGCGTTCGACAGCGTTGAAGCCTCTCTGCGTGGTTTTGCCGAGCAAGCCGGCATCGCCGTCAAGGGCGTGATCCCCGTGTCGGCCCTGCGTGGTGACAACGTGACCACCCCCAGCGCCAACTGGCCCTGGTACCAAGGCCCCACCCTGCTGCAGGTGCTGGAAGGTTTGCCCGCCACCGACGAGCGCCACGACGGCGCCATGCTGCAACCCGTGCAGTACGTCACCCGCGAAGGTGAAGGCACCGGTCATCAGCCCCGCACCTTTTGGGGCCGCATTGCCCATGGCACCGTCAAGGCTGGCGACGCCGTTCAAGCCTTCCCCAGCGGTGAAACCGCCGTGGTCGCCGAAGTGCGCTACAACGCCAACGTGGTTGATCAGTGCGAAGCAGGCCAATCGGCCGGCATCGTGCTGGACCGTCAGGTTGACATCTCGCGTGGCGACTGGCTGGCCACCCCCGGCGCCATCAAACCCACCGACACCTTCACCGCCACCTTGGCCTGGCTCGACACCGAGCCCGCCATCATTGGCCGCAAGTACTGGGTGCGCCACGGCAACCGCTGGGTGCAAGCCCGCATCACGGCCATTGACAGCCGCATGGACATCCACACCCTGGAAGACCAGGATGCGCATGAACTGGCCGTGAACGAAATCGGCCGCGTGCAGATTCAAACCCAGCAGCCCCTGCCGGTCGAAGCCTATCTGGAGAACCGCATTGGCGGCGCCCTGATCGTGGTCGATCCCACCACCAACCGGACCAGCGGCGCCTTGCTGGTCAAGGCCGCTTGACGCCAGGACCCGCCACCATGAACAAGCCTTGCTCGCTCGTCACCGCCAAGGTCGTCTTCATCGGGGCCGGCCCTGGTGAGGCCGACCTGATCACGGTGCGTGGCAGCCGTCTGCTGGCCATGGCACACGTGGTGCTGTTCGACGCCCTCGCCGACCCAACACTGCGCGATCTGGCGCCCCAGGCCGACTGGATCGACGTGGGCAAGCGAGGTTTCTCGGGTCAACCCGGCAGCGACTTCAATGGCCAGACACGCATCAACCAGTTGTTGATCGACCAGGCCGTGGCAATGGGCGCCATCCATGGCGAGCGTGGCCTGGTGGTTCGCCTCAAGGGCGGCGACCCCAGCCTTTTTGGCCGCCTCGAAGAAGAGCTGCACCTGTTGCACGAAGCCGGCATCGCCTGCGAAATCGTGCCTGGCGTCACCTCGGCCTTGGCGGCGGCTGCGGCCACACAACGGCCCTTGACGCGACGCGGCACAGGCCGCAGCGTCAGCTTCACCACGGCCATGACCCGTACCGGCGAGTTGCAATGCGGCATGGGCCCAGGCCAACGTGCGGACACCGAAGTGTTCTACATGGCAGGACGCCAGCTCGATCCCTTGCAAAAAGGCCTGTTGGACGCGGGCTGGCCCGTGGACACGCCGGTCAGCGTGGTGTCCCGCGCCGGCTGGCCCGACATGCGGCACAGCGTGCACACCGTGGGCTCACTGGATCAGGCCAGCCCAACCCACGCCGGCCGCCCCACCCTGGTCATCGTCGGGGCTGGCGCCACGGCGTTGCCAAAAGAACCCCTGACACACCTACCGATTTGCGGAGATGCGCCCTCGCAGCCGTAAAATCCCCCATTCATCCTAGTTTTACTTCATAAGAGAACGTCATGACCCACGTCGTCACCGAAGCCTGCATCAAATGCAAATACACCGATTGCGTGGACGTGTGCCCGGTCGACTGCTTCCGCGAAGGCCCCAACTTCCTCGTCATTGACCCTGATGAGTGCATTGACTGCGCGGTGTGCATTCCTGAATGCCCGGTCAACGCCATCGTCCCCGAAGAGGACGTGCCCGGCAACCAGCAGCAGTTCATCAAGATCAATGCCGATCTGGCCAAGGGCTGGCCCAGCATCACCAAGCGCAAGGCCCCACTGCCCGACGCTGATGACTGGAAAGACAAGGCCGACAAGCTGGATCAACTGATCCGCTGAACGGCCAAACCTCCAGGGCCATGATCGACACGGATGCCGTCGTGATCGGAGCAGGCCCTGTGGGCTTGTTCCAGTTATTCCAGCTCGGCTTGCTCGGGCTGAATGCCCATGTGGTCGATGTGTTGCCGCAAGCCGGTGGCCAGTGCGTGGCGCTGTACCCCGACAAGCCGATCTACGACATCCCTGGCGTGCCTGTGTGCACGGGCCGAGAGCTCACGCAGCAACTGCTCAAGCAGGCTCAGCCATTTTTGACCATCGACCCGGACTCGGGCCGACTCACCAATGTGCACCTGGGCGAGCAGATCGCCCGCATTGAGCGGCTGGACGCTGGCGGTTTTGTACTGCACACCACCCAAGGCCTGCAATTGCGTTGCAAGGCCGTGTTGGTGGCCGCCGGTGCCGGCGCCTTTGTGCCTCGCACGCTGAACGTGCCTGGGCTAGACCAAGCCCGCAATGTGCATTACCACGTGCCCGAAGCCGCTCCAGCCCCCTGGGCCGGTCAGCACCTGGTGGTGGCCGGTGGCGGCGATGAAGCCTTGTCGACCGTCATCGAATTATTGCAAGCCCCCCTGGCGGATCAACCGGCCAAACTGACCTTGCTGCACCGCCGCGACCAGTTTCAAGCGGATGCCCCCCTTGAGCAACAGACCCGCGCGCTGATCGCCCAAGGCCGTATCCAACTGGCACTGGGCCTGCCCAATGGCGCTGAACTGAACGGCACGCACGTTGACGCCCTGCAAGTCATGGGCCCCGATGGCCAGACACGACCATTGCCGCTGGACCACCTGCTGGTCCGACTGGGACTGAGCCCCAAGCTGGGCCCCCTGCTCGACTGGGGCTTGGCCCTGGAGCGCAAGCAAGTCGTCGTGGCACCAGACACCTTTGAAAGCTCGGTCACCGGCATCTACGCCGTGGGCGACATCAACACCTACCCCGGCAAAAAACGCCTGTTGCTGTGCGGGTTTCATGAGGCCACGCTGGCGGCGCACGCGGCCGTTGCCGCCCTGCGCCCAGAGCAACCCCAACACCTGCAATACACCACCACCAGCACCCTGCTGCATCAGCGGCTCGGACTGGCACCCTCTTGAACCCCATGACATCCCAAACGACTTCACTGAACCACCCTTGTGGCACCGCCCCCACCTTGATCACCCTGCTGATCATCGGCGCCCTTCACAGCGCCCATGCGGCCGATGAAGCGCCCGGCGCAGATACCTTGCCCACCGTCACGGTCACGGCCCCCAGCACCCGCAGCGGGCAGACCGACATCAGCGGTTTTGGCAACCTCCCCGCCTGGCAAGCGCCCCTGCAAGCGCAACGCTACAACAGCACCGCCCTGAAGAACAATCGCGCCCAGCGCCTGTCGGACCTGACCACGCTGGACGCCAGCCTCAGCGACTCTTACAACGCCGCCGGGTATTGGGACTTCTTGGCCATCCGCGGCCTCGTGCTCGACAACACCAGCAACTACCGCCGTGAAGGCCTGCCCATCAACGCCGAGACCAGCATCCCACTGGACAACAAAGAGGCCGTGGAAGTGCTCAAAGGCACCAGCGGCATGCAAGCCGGCGTCAGTGCCCCCGGTGGCTTGGTCAACTACGTCGTCAAACGACCGCAAGGACGCGTGCGATCCGCCACGCTCGCCTTCACGGGCGGCGACAGCCTCCTGACCTCGGTTGATGTGTCGGACCGCTTTGGCGTTGGGCAGGTGATCGGCTTGCGCGTCAATGCCAGCTACGAGCACTTGAACCCCAGCATCCATGATCAGCGCGGGCATCGGCAACTACTGGCCGTGGCCACCGACTTGCGCGTCAACCCGGACACCTTGCTTGAAGCCGAGGTGGAGCACAGCCGTCGCTCACAACCCAGCGTGCCGGGGTTCAGCCTGCTGGGTGACCGTGTGCCCTCAGCGCATGACATTGACCCCAACATCAACCTGAATGCGCAGTCGTGGACGCAACCCGTCGTCATGGAAGGCACCACCGGCACCTTGCGCTGGACTCAGCGCTTGGCAAAAGACTGGCAACTGCAAAGCACCTTGGGCAGCCAGCGTTTAGTCACCCAGGATCACCTGGTGTATCCGTTTGGGTGCTATGCAGAAAATGACCCCAACAACAATAACCGCTATTGCAGCGACGGCACCTTCGATGCCTACGACTTCCGCAGCGACGGTGAGGTGCGTGTGACCCATGCGCTCAATGTCACCTTGAAAGGACAGGCGCGTACCGGCTCCATCGCTCATGATCTGCAAACGGGGGTGCTGCGCAGCGTGCATCGCACGGATGTGAATGCCAGCGCCTACAACTACGCAGGCACAGGCAACATCAGCGGAAATTTC
>JAZJZP010000276.1:0-4104 GCA_040389805.1 Pseudomonadota bacterium | reverse complement strand
TTGATTCATTTGGAGGCGCCGCAGGTTTTGAGCGTGGAAGTGTCGAACTCGGGTGACCAGATTGATATTGGATGTGGCCGTGAAGGCAGGGGCCTCTGCTGCTTGCGCCGTTGAGACGGGCAGCCACGCGGCGAATGACAGCAGGGACGTGCCAAAAAAGGACAAAAAGCGATCAGAGTTCATATGGATTTCTTTCATACACGAATAGACCGCGGCGACAGGCGTCGCCATGGCCAACAAAATGCCGAGTTGTTGCGGACGGTTGTTATTTTTTGTCAAGCGCCAGATTGAGCTCAAGTACATTGACGCGAGCTTCTCCAAGGAGGCCCAACAGACGACCTTCACTGTGACGCGCAATGGCTGTATGTACGGCCTCAGTCGAAAGACTGCGCACACGCGCCACGCGGGCAGCCTGGTATTGAGCCGCAGCAACGCTGATGTGTGGGTCCAGTCCGCTGGCCGACGCAGTGACCAGATCAACCGGGACCGGCAAAGTGTTTCCGGGATCGGCGGCCCTCAAAGCTTCAACACGGCTTTTGACTGCGTCTACCAACGCGGGATTCAGTGGCCCCTGGTTCGAGCCGCTGGACCCACTGGCGTTGTAGGGCATCGGGCCTGTGGCCGACGGGCGGCCCCAGAAATACTTGGGCTCGGTGAAGTTCTGGCCAATCAGCGAAGAGCCGATGGCTTGGCCGTCCTTGACAATTAAGCTGCCAGCCGCTTGATGAGGAAAGACCGCCTTGGCAACGCCGGTCACGGCCAGGGGATAGACGACGCCGGTGACCACGGTCAGTACGACGAACAAGCTCACAGCGGGGCGAATAAAAGTTTTCATGGTGTGCTCCAAGTCATACCAAACCGGTGGCGCTGATGATCAGATCAATCACCTTGATGCCTATGAAGGGCACGATCACACCGCCCAGGCCATAGATGAGCAAGTTGCGGCGAAGCAGTACCGCCGCCCCCAGTGCTCGGTACGGCACACCGTTGAGTGCCAGCGGAATCAGGAAGATGATGATCAGTGCATTGAAGATCACCGCCGACAAGATCGCTGACGAGGGGCTGCTCAACTGCATCACATTGAGCGCGCTCAACTGCGGATAGGTGGTGACGAAAGCCGCCGGGATGATGGCGAAATACTTCGCGATGTCGTTGGCAATGCTGAACGTGGTGAGCGAGCCGCGTGTCATCAACATCTGCTTGCCGGTTTCAACCACCTCAATCAGTTTGGTCGGGTTGCTGTCCAGATCCACCATGTTGCCCGCCTCCTTGGCGGCTTGGGTGCCCGAGTTCATCGCCACGGCCACGTCAGCCTGAGCCAAAGCGGGTGCGTCGTTGGTGCCGTCTCCAGTCATGGCCACCAATTTGCCGCCTGCTTGGTATTCGCGGATCAAGGCCAGCTTTTGCTCGGGTGTGGCTTCGGCGAGGAAATCGTCCACGCCGGCCTCGGCCGCAATGGCGGCCGCCGTCAGCCGGTTGTCACCCGTGACCATCACGGTCTTGATGCCCATGCGGCGCAGTTCAGCGAACCGTTCCTTGATGCCCCCCTTGACGATGTCCTTGAGTTCGATGATGCCCAGTACCTTCAGTCCATCACAGACTACCAGCGGCGTGCTGCCGCGACGAGCGACGTCATCAATGGCTGCGTTCAGTGGGGCGGGGAAAGTGCCGCCCTGGGCCTCAATGTGCTTGCGAATCGCTTCGGCCGCCCCCTTACGAACCTGGCGCACATTGGGAGCCATTTGCTTACCGTCAGATGCCAACGGCGTCGAGGCGTCCAAAGGCAGACCGACACCACTCATACGCGTTTGTGCCGAAAAATGGACGAAGGTCGCATTCAAAGACTGGATGTCCCGTTCACGCAGATTGAACTTCTGCTTGGCCAGTACCACGATGCTGCGACCCTCGGGCGTCTCATCAGCGAGTGATGCCAATTGCGCTGCGTCGGCCAGTTCGCTGTCTTTGACACCGGGCGCGGGCAAAAAGGCCGAAGCATGCCGATTGCCCAAGGTGATGGTGCCCGTTTTATCCAACAGCAGCACATCGACGTCCCCTGCGGCCTCCACAGCCCGACCGGACGTGGCGATCACATTGGCTTGCATCATTCGGCTCATGCCCGCCACGCCAATGGCTGACAGCAAGCCTGCGATGGTCGTTGGAATGAGGCACACCAGCAGCGCGATCAATACGGTGATCGTGATGGGCGAGCCTCCACCAGCCACCTGAACGCTGAACAGCGAGTAAGGCAGTAGCGTGGCTGTCACCGCCAGGAAAACGATGGTTAGCGCCACCAGCAAAATCGTCAATGCGATTTCGTTCGGTGTTTTCTGGCGTTTGGCGCTTTCCACCATCGCGATCATGCGGTCCACGAAGGTCTCGCCCGGATTGGCCGTGACCCGAACCACGATCCAATCCGACAGCACCCGGGTGCCGCCCGTGACGGCAGAGAAGTCACCGCCGGATTCGCGGATCACCGGGGCGGACTCGCCCGTGATGGCGCTCTCATCCACAGAGGCCACGCCTTCGATCACTTCGCCGTCCGCGGGGATCACGTCACCCGCCAGAACCATCAACGTATCGCCCTTGCGCAGATCCTGCGATTCGATGGGATGCCACTTGGCCCCCTGGCGGGGTTCCTCCAATTTCTTGGCCCAGGTCTCCTTCTTGAGGCTACGCAGCGAGGCCGCTTGTGCCTTGCTGCGGCCTTCGGCCAGTGCCTCGGCAAAGTTGGCAAACAGCACTGTGAACCAAAGCCAAAGCGCCACCGTCAGGATGAAGCCCGGGGGGGCTTCACCCTGACCACCCAGGGCCTGGGCAAAGAGCACAGATGTGATGATGCTGCCGACATAGACGACGAACATCACGGGATTGCGCCACTGAACACGGGGGTCCAGCTTCTTGAAGGCATCGGCGATGGCCGGCTTGATCAGCGCAGCGTCAAAGAGGGTAAATGTCTTGCGAGTCATGCTTCACTCACTTCCAGAGCACTAAGTGCTCAATCACAGGACCCAGGGCCAGGGCGGGAACGTAGTTCAACAAACCAACCAGCAGCACCGTACCGACCAGCAACACGACAAACAGCAGGCCATGCGTTGGCATGGTTCCACTGGTGGCGGCAATGCGCTTCTTTGCTGCCAACGAGCCGGCGATGGCCAGCACAGGAACGATCACCCCAAAGCGACCGAACCACATTGCCACGGCCAGGAGCACGTTGTAGAAAGGCGTGTTGGCAGACAGCCCTGCGAAAGCACTACCGTTGTTGTTACCAGCCGAGGTCAGTGCATACAAGATTTCCGAGAACCCATGTGCGCCAGGGTTGGCAATGCCTGCCCGCCCCGCCTCGCTCATCACGGCCACGGCCGTACCCAGCAAGACCAGCAGCGGCGTCACGAGGATGGCGATGGAGCTCATCTTCATCTCATGAGCCTCGATCTTCTTGCCCAGGTATTCGGGCGTGCGTCCAATCATCAAACCTGCGATGAAGACGGCCAGGATGGCAAATATCAGCATGCCGTAAAGACCTGTGCCAACGCCACCGAAGACGACCTCACCCAGCTGCATGTTCACCAGCGGCACGATCCCGCCCAGAGGCGTGAAAGAGTCGTGCATGGAATTGACTGCACCGCAAGACGCATCGGTCGTGATGGTGGCAAACAGCGCCGAGTCGGCGATGCCAAAACGAGTCTCCTTGCCTTCCATATTGCCGCCCGACTGGGTCAGACTGACGACCTGGTCAACGCCCAGCGCTGCGATCCTCGGATTGCCTTGCTGCTCGAAGCTCATCGCCCCGATGGCGCCCGCCACAAACAACAATGACATGGATACCAGGACGGCCCAGCCTTGGCGTCGGTCCTGAACCAGGTGGCCGAAAGTGAAACACAGCGCTGCCGGAATCAAGAAGATCGACAGCATCTGCACGAAGTTCGTCAGCGCCGTCGGGTTCTCGAATGGGTGCGCAGAGTTGGCGTTGAAGAAACCCCCGCCATTGGTGCCCAGCATCTTGATAGCCTCTTGCGAAGCGACCGGCCCCATGGCGAGTGATTGCTTGTCAGTGCTCTGATCTTGCATCACTGGCGCACCCTTGGCATCCTTCAACGGTTGACC
>JAZJZP010000275.1:0-2054 GCA_040389805.1 Pseudomonadota bacterium | reverse complement strand
CCTGTTCGCCATTCTCCTCATCCTCGCCATCAGTCATGGTCAGGCAGAGGAAGCAAAGCTGGGAGAAAGCCTCTTCGGTCAGCACCATTTCATCGAGTACATCCCGGGCGATCTTCCGCTCGTCATTGCCGCTCCTCACGGCGGGCGCGTCAAGCCATCCAACATTCCCACCCGCACCGACGGCGTCGTGGACATTGATGCCAACACCCAGGAACTCGCGCGCACCATCGCGTCAGTGATCCACGCCGAAACCGGCCGCCACATCCATCTCGTCATCTGCCACCTCCATCGCAGCAAGCTCGATGCAAATCGCGATCTCTTCGAAGCCTCCCAAGGCAGCGACCTCGCAACCCACGCATGGAAAGAACATCACGCTTACATCGATCAAGCATGCGAGTCCGCCGTGAAACAATTCGGCGTCGCCTTCCTCATCGATCTCCACGGCCACGGCCATGCCGACGCTCGCGTCGAATTAGGCTGTCTCCACAACGCACTCGACCTCGCAGACTGCGACGAAGCCCTCAATGAATCCACCTATGTCAACACCAGCAGCCTGCGTTGGATCGCTGAACGCAGTCAGCTCAGTTTCACCGAACTTCTTCGCGGCCCGCAAAGCTTCGGCGCCATGCTCGAGCGCGAAGGATTCCTCGCCACTCCGAGCCCCCGCATGCCAGTCCCCACAGAGCCCTTCTTTCGTGGCGGCTACACCATCCAGCGCCACTGCAATGCAGAGCGCAACATCACCGGCCTGCAGATCGAAGCCAATCGCCCGCGCCTGCGCGACACGGCGGAAAACCGTCTCAAATTCGCTCATGCCTTGCTGAAAGTTTTGCACACCTATTTTCCCCTGCATCTCGGCATCAAGTTCAATGAACCGGGATCCTTGGTGGAGGCGCATTGAGAGCCTTTCCAGAGTGATTTTTGCACGCATTGCGCATCGCTCATGCGCAACCGCTCTAGTGCCCGTGATCATCAGGTCTCGTCAGCCTTCACTCACCTATTCTGGCGAGGCATGACCGGCACGTCTGGCATGGCCGCTGCTTTGTCAACCAAGTCGCGAGCCGCACAGACAAACACCCCACGCCCAATCCCCCCCAGCAGCAATCACCCTCACCAGCCCAACCACGGTGAGGCTGACGCTGATTGAGTCATGAAACCCTCCTCTCTACAAATCTCCTTCGCCCCGGCCCTCGTCTTCATCGTCGGCCTGCTGACCTCCACCGCCATCGCTCAAACCACTTCTTATTGGGATGGCGGGTCCGTTGGCAGCAATGTCACCTGGACCACCGCTTCCAATTGGGTGGGTGACGTTGTGGCCCCCAGCGCGTCCAATTCAGACTTGGTGTTTAACAACCGCACGGGTGGAGGCCTTCTGCCCTCAGCGCTGAACATCGGCGCAGACCGCATCGCCGGATTGATCACCTTTGACAACATAAATTCCGTTTTGCCGGCCACCCTGAACATCGACACCAACGCCTCTTCCACCACCAGTCCGCGAACGTTGACATTGTTTACAGGCATCACCTTGCAGAACACCGCGACGACCGTCTATCTGCGTGGCAACAACAGCACCTTGTCCATTGTTCTCGGTGCCAATAACACGTTCACCACCTCGACCGGCGCCACACTTCAAATCGCGCCCATCATCAGCGGCGCATTTCGCGTCACCAAGGCAGGCGAAGGAACCGTCAGCTTGGAGGCGAGCAATACCTTCACGGGTGGCGTGATGATCAATCAGGGCACCTTGCGCATTTTGACAACTACCGGCGTGGGGGCCACGCCATCAAGCTTTGTGGCTGACCAGGTCATCATCAATGGCGGCACACTGGAATACGCCGGATCGGGAAACACCTCCACAGCCAATCGAGGCTTCTCATTGGGAAGCAGTGTGGGCACCATCAGCGTCAGCACCCCTGCCGCCACCTATCAGATTGCTGGGGTGATCTCAGATGTGGCCGGACAGGCAGGCGTGCTGCGCAAAACGGGCACTGGCACTCTCTATCTGAATCCAGGCTCAGGCTGGCCCACGGGGGTCAGTCGCCTGGACATCAATC
>JAZJZP010000274.1:3513-6911 GCA_040389805.1 Pseudomonadota bacterium | reverse complement strand
GGCCCACACACAGTTCGCACACGAAAGACAGCAAGTGGTCGTGAGTGATCTATGCCACACCGTGCAAGGTCTTCGGGCGGCCCCGATGGAGCGCCCGGCGCACCACACCCACCCAGGTCCAGCAAACGATGTGCCCCAACCCGGCGCACAATGGAGGGTTAGCCCCCCGTTGACTCTCACACCACCATGATCTGGAATCGCCTCGACCGTCTGGTTGACCTTGTGCGCCCGCGCCGACAAGTCGCTGTGTTGTTGATCGACGCGGTCTTGTTGGCCATGGCCTGGCACACCACCTACCTGTTTCGCATGGGCGCGGAGCGCTGGTTGCATGAGCGCCCCTCCTATGACGGCGCGGTGCTGTTGGGGGTGGTGCTGGTGTACAGCGCGGTGTCTTGGGCGCTGGGGGTTCCACGTGCGGCGTGGCGCTACACCAGTTTTAACGAAATCACCCGCCTGGGCTGGGTCTGCTTGAGCGCAGGCCTGGCCAGTGCTGTGGTGGTGTTGATGGCGCAATTGGTGGAGGTGCCGCGCGCCGTGCTCGCCTTGCACCCGGTGTTTGCTTTGGTGACGCTGTCCTTGGCGCGCATGGTGGTGCGCATGATGCACGAGCACGCCCGTGCCCGACGCGCGGGCAGCGACGCCACTGGGCAGCGCGCGGTGGTGTTGGGCGCCGGGGCGGCGGCCAAGCTGCTGATTGCCGGCATTCAGCACCGTGGCTGGACCGTCATGGGCCTGCTGGACGACGACCCGCGCAAGCATGGCGCCCGCATGGCAGGGGTGCCGGTGTGGGGCGGTCTGGAGCGTTTGCAGGACCCGGCCACGCTGGACGACGCAACCCACCTGATTTTGGCCATGCCCTCGGCCAGTGGTGCCCAACGTAAACGGGCGCTGGACCTGGCCGCCGCAACCGGCTTGCCGGTGTTGACGGTGCCCAATGCGGATGAGTTGCGCGAAGGTCGCTCACGCATCGATCGCGTGCGCGACATCGAGCCCGATGACCTGCTGGGACGTGAACGTGTCCAGCTCGACGAGTCGGCGCTGTCGGCCCTGATCAGTGGTCAAACCGTGATGGTGACGGGCGCGGGCGGCTCGATTGGCTCCGAGTTGTGTCGCCAGATTGCGCGCTTTGGTCCCAGCCGGCTGGTGTTGTTTGAGCTCAGCGAGTTTGCGCTCTATGGCATTGAGCAGGATCTGAGCGAGCGGTTTCCGCACCTCTCCCTGGTGCGCTTGGTCGGCGATGTCAAAGACCTGGCCGAGCTGCGCCGCGTCATGACGCAGCACCGACCGGACCTGGTGTTCCACGCGGCAGCCTACAAACACGTGCCGTTGATGGAGGACGACAACGCCTGGATGGCCTTGCGCAACAACACCTTGGGCACCTACCAGGTGGCGCAGGCCTCGGCGGAGTGCGGGGTTAAGCGCTTTGTGCTGATCTCGACCGACAAGGCCGTCAACCCCACCAATGTGATGGGCGCCACCAAGCGGGCGGCCGAGATGGTGGTGTCCCACTGGGCCACCAAAGCCCCGGGCACGCGCTACATGGCGGTGCGCTTTGGTAATGTGCTGGGCTCCAGCGGCAGCGTGATCCCCAAGTTCAAAGAGCAGATCGCCAAGGGCGGCCCGGTCACGGTCACCCACCCCGAGATCACCCGCTACTTCATGACCATCCCCGAGGCGGCGCAATTGGTGCTGCAGGCCGCCGCGCTGGCCGATTCAGGGCAGGTCTTTGTGATGGACATGGGCGCCGCGGTGAAGATTGCCGATCTGGCCCGCGAAATGATCCTGCTGTCGGGTCACACCGAGGCCGAGATCCCGATCGTGTTCAGTGGCCTGCGCCCCGGCGAAAAGCTGTACGAAGAGCTCTTGGCCGATGCGGACACGACCTTGCCAACGCCGCACCCTCGCTTGCGGCTGGCTCAATTGCGAGGCGAGTTGCCTGAGGGCTGGATTGACCAGCTCATGGCCTTGGCGCAGGATGCTGCGGCCAGTGTGCCCAGCGAATTGCGCCAGCGTCTGCATGGGCTGGTGCCCGAATACGCGCCTCGCTGAACGCAGTTTGATTGGTTGTGGCGGTCAGCCCCGCGTGGCCAGTAGCTCATCAACTTGCACCAGCAGGGCAGACAGCTGCACCGGCTTGGTCAGGTAGCAGCAGGCGCCCGCGGCCAGGGCGGCGTCCACCTGTTCGGGCATGACATCAGCCGACACCATGACCACCGGGATGCCCGCGGTTTGAGGGTTGGCCTTCATCAGTTTCAGAAACTCCAGCCCCGAGGCATCGGGCAGGTGCACATCCAGCAGCACCAGGTCGGGCAGGGGGCTGCTGAGCCGGTCGTGCAGCACGGCCAAGCCTGATTCAATGGTGGGCGCCACGCTCAGGCGAATCCAGGGCCGCGAGGCCAAGGCACCACGGATCACTTCGCTGTTGGCAAAGTTGTCTTCGACATACAGCACATGTCGGGCGGGCTGTTGGTCGGCGTTGGGCAAGGGCGCGGCCTGTGTGGCGGTGACCGGTACTGGCCGGACGGCGATGATCCTGGCCGCCGGCAGGGTGAGGGTGAAGGTTGATCCTTCTCCCTCTGTGCTCACCACGTCGATTTGACCGCCCATGAGTTGCGCCAGATGCTGGCTGATCACCAGACCAATGCCCGCGCCATCCGGCGTGACCCGTTCCCGGCCCAGACGATTGAAGGGCTGGAACAACTGGGTCAACTGCTCGGGGCTCAGGCCCAGGCCGGTGTCCTCGACCGACAGTTGGATGCGGTCTTCCTGGCCCGGCATGGACACCAGCATCATCGACACTTTGACCGTGCCATCGGGCCGGTTGTATTTGATGGCGTTGCTCAACAAGTTGATGAGAATTTGGCGCAGGCGTGTGGCATCAGCGCGCACCCCCCACCCCATTGGCGCCGACACGGTGGGCAGGAGTCGAACCTTTTGCCGACGTGCCAGGTCATCGACCATGCGGATGGCCGTGATGGTGGCCTCTTCAGGCGAGACGATCTCGACATGGAGCGTGAGCGTGCCGGTGTCAATGCGCGAGAGGTCCAACACGTCGTCTATCAAGTCCAGCAGATGCCAGCCCGCCTGCTGGATTTGTTGCAACCGTTGATGTTGCTGAGGCGGCAAGGGTGCTTGGCGGTCGAGGTCCATGACCTGCGCAAAACCCAGAACGGCATTCAAGGGCGTTCGCAGCTCATGGCTCATGCGCGATAAAAACTCGCTTTTGGCTCGGTTGGCGGATTCGGCGGCGGCCTTCTCGCGGCGAGCCGCCTCCATGGCGGATTCGACCCGGCGCGTGTGTCCGGTGATGACCAATAACAAAGCGCCCAGGGACGCAGACAACAGCACGCCTCCAATGGCCAGCAGACCATCACCACACTCCAGTCCTTGGACGCCCA
>JAZJZP010000274.1:0-3503 GCA_040389805.1 Pseudomonadota bacterium | reverse complement strand
GGTGCCCCCTAGTAGTGGGGCGTTTGCGGCGCTGGCATCCAGCAGGCAGGCGCTGAGGTAGGAGGGGCGACCTGAGGTGATGGCCCGAATGGTGTCGTCCATGCGCATGGCCAAAAAGACGGTGCCTTTGCTGGCTTGCACACGCTCTTGTGGGGTGACTGGTTGGCCCTGGTACACGACCCGGTAGAGGACGACGCCCTTTTGTTGCCCCGTCTCCTGAGCCAATTTGAACCCTTCGGAGGCGAGCGCGCGGTTTTCGCGTCGCGCTTGCTCGAAGGTGTTGCGTGCGGCGGGCGACGACAGAATGTTGTAGCCCATGACCCCTTCATTGAGTGCTTGGGGCTCAATGAACCGGATGGCGACCATCTCCAGTCCCGTTGGCGGCTTGCGTTCCAGGGTGTCGTAGACCGTGTAATTGGGCAAGCCATGGGCCCGTTGTTGCGCTTCAAAACTGCTCAGTTGATCATGCAGAACGCGTTCGTTCCAGCCCATGGCCTGAATGCCTTGGAGGGATTCAAGCCAATAGGTGCTGGCCTTGCGAAATTCCTGGCGGGAGACCTCATCAGATGCAATGAACAAGCCATGCATGGCCTCCAGGGCATCTCGGTATCCATTGAGTCTGAGTTTGACCGCGTTGGCCATGGCGCTCGTGTCTTGATCAAAGACCGCTTGGGCGCGTTCATGCTCCCATCGTTGCCCTTGGTGAATGGTCAGGCCCAGCAGCAAGGTGGTGACCAGCAAGGGCAGTCCCACGATCCAGCGGCGGGCACGCCACAGGTCGGTGGGGCGTCCCACCAGAGTCAGTAACAAGGGCGTGCCAATGAGTACCCCCAAAGTATCCCCAGCCCACCAAGACAAGGCGGCCTGCATGGCCTGTTGGGCGGGCAATAAACCAACGGCAACCATGGGAGGTACCGACAAGGCGGCATTGATCAAGCAGGCGACGGGCCCGGCAATCAGCAAGAAACGCCCGATATCGAGCGGGTGCTCAAGGTGAAGATCGGTGGTGGAGTTGGCGTCTATGCGGGCCCAGCGGGCACCCACCCAGACTTGCAGGGCAGCACCCAGGCAGGTGACGCCAGCCACGATGAGCAATGGGCCTAAGTGACTGGAGCCGTGTTCCTGCCAATGCGCAATGCACAAGACCGTGGCCGAACCGAGGCCAACAGGCCACACCATGCGGGTGCCCCAGCCCAGGACGAAGGCCAGACCAAAGCCGGCTGGTAAATACAGCGGCATCACGTGATCTTGAGGGGAGGCCAGTCCCAGTGCCAACACGCCAGCCGTGGTGTAGACCAACCAGGTGATGATTCCTCGAACCCAAGGCGAGGTGAGGGCCAACTCCTGGCGCATGGGTGATCCTTTTTGTCTCAGTGTTATTTGGGCAGCACCTTAGCATCCCTGGGGCTGTTTGCGTGAGGGGCTGACCTAATCCCGGGCTGCTCGGCCAGAAATGGTGCCGCTGAATTTGAGTATCTCTTGGTAAAGCCCCATTCAAAGGGCAAGTTCTACCGTTATTGGGCGTTACGCCACGCCGGGCAGTCATATACTGGAAAGTCATTGCGCAAGCTGGAGTTTCAGCGTGCGTCGCGGGATCTAACAAGGCAACAGGCCATGACTTCCAAATTGAAAATCGCTGGTTGGGTCGCGCTGGGCGCGCTGGCTGGCGGCTTGACGACTCTGCAGTTCCAGGCCACGGCCCGCAATGCGGTGGCGCCGCTGCCGCTTGAAGAAATGCAGCAACTCGCCGCAGTATTCGGCATGATCAAGACCGACTATGTCGAGCCGGTGGACGAGAAAAAACTCATCAGCAACGCCATTGGCGGCATGGTGTCGGGGCTTGACCCCCATTCGGTCTATTTCGACAAGACGACCTTCAAGGAGTTTCGCGAAGGGACCTCCGGCAAATTCGTCGGCGTCGGGATTGAGATTGGTCTAGAAGATGGCCTGGTCAAGGTCATGACCCCCATCGAGGGCACCCCGGCCTTTCGGGCCGGCATCAAGAGTGGCGACCTGATCACCAAAATTGACGAAACCTTCGTCAAAGGCTTGACCATGGACCAGGCCGTCAAGCGCATGCGCGGCGAGCCCGGCACCAAGGTCATCCTGACGATTTTCCGCAAATCAGAAAATCGCAGCTTCCCGGTCACCATCGTTCGCGAAGAGATCAACGTGCAAAGCGTGCGCGCCAAGATCGTTGAGCCTGGCTATGGCTGGGTGCGGGTCTCCCAGTTTCAGGACCGCACGGTGAACGATTTCGCCGCCAAGGTCGAAAAACTCTTCAAAGAAGACCCCAAGATGAAGGGCTTGGTGCTGGACCTGCGCAACGACCCGGGTGGTTTGCTGGAAGGCGCCATTGCCATTTCTGCCGCATTTTTGCCCCCTGACGTGACGGTGGTGTCGACCAATGGCCAGATCCTGGAGTCCAAGCAAGTCTTCAAGGCGCGCTCGGAAGACTACACCCGTCGCCTGGGTGCCGATCCACTGGCGCGTTTGCCTGCGGCCTTGAAGTCCATTCCCTTGGTGGTCTTGGTCAATGAAGGCTCTGCCTCGGCCAGCGAGATTGTTTCGGGTGCCCTGCAGGACCACAAACGAGCCACCATCATGGGTGCCCAGACCTTTGGCAAAGGCTCGGTGCAAACCGTGCGCCAGCTGACCGCTGACACCGCACTCAAGATCACCACGGCGCGTTACTACACCCCCTCGGGTCGTTCCATCCAGGCCAAGGGCATCGTGCCTGAAGTGATGCTGGACGAAACCGCCGAAGGCAATCTGTATGGCGCCTTGCGGATGCGCGAGGCCGATCTCGACAAGCATATCGGCAGCGGACAAGGCGCGGAGGCCAAGGACGCGGCGCGTGAAAAGGCGCGTGAAGAGGCCATCAAAAAGCTTGAAGAAGCCAATGCCCATGCCAAGAAAAATGAGCCGCCCAAGCCATTGCCTGAGTTCGGCACCCCTGAAGACTTCCAGCTCCAGCAAGCCCTGAATCAGCTGAAGGGCAAGCCGGTCGTGATTTCCAAAACCATGACCGAGCGCAAGGCGGAAGGTCAGGCTGAGGACAGCAAGGCGCAGTGAACGACGACCAACGGCTGCGCTATAGCCGCCACCTACTGCTGGATGAGTGGTCCGAGGAGGCCCAGACCGATCTGCTGAATGCGCACGCCTTGGTCATCGGGGCTGGGGGGCTGGGCGCTCCGGCGCTGATGTACCTGGCCAGCGCCGGGGTGGGGCGCATCACCGTGATCGATCCGGACACGGTGGACCTCACCAATTTGCAGCGCCAGATCGTGCACACCACTGAACGGGTGGGGCAACCCAAAGTGACCTCGGCGGCCCAGACGCTGGCGCAACTCAACCCGGGTGTCCAGGTGCACACCGTGCCTTTGGCTGCGGACGAGGCCTTGTTGGCGCACTGGGTGCCGCAGGCCGACGTGGTGCTCGATTGCACCGACCGTTTTGCCATTCGCCACCTCATCAATCGTGTGTGCTGGCAAGCCGGTGTG
>JAZJZP010000273.1:2472-2692 GCA_040389805.1 Pseudomonadota bacterium | reverse complement strand
CCGCTTCGGTCTCGCCGAGCGAGTCGATCATCATGGCGCCCGCGCAGAAGGCCGAGCCCTCGGCCGCCAAGACGTTGCGCGAATTGCTGCCCAAAACCCCGCGTGCACCGCGATATTTCAAGGCCCCGGTGGCGCCCAACTGGTGGCACGTCGACACCATCGCATCCCGCTTGGGCAAAACCAAGCTGCGTGAAGTGCTGGGCGTCTTCATGGATCAGCT
>JAZJZP010000273.1:0-2462 GCA_040389805.1 Pseudomonadota bacterium | reverse complement strand
TGGCCGAGTTGGAGCAGATGCTGGAGCTGGCCGAGCAATTGGACAGCAGCGCCTCGCAGTTGAGCTTGCGCGAGCGCTTCATCTACGCGCAGGCCCCGGTCGACAGCCGGACCGAGTCGCAAGTGCAGCAGTTTCTGGGCTGGACGCAAAGCCACGCCCGCACCGGCAAGGCCGGACAGCCCTGGTTTTTGGACGATGTCGACGAGCACAGCCGCCTGGAGCGCATGGAGCAGGCGCTGCGCTCATGCACGCTGTGGTTGTGGCTGGATCTGCGCTTTCCGGGGGTCTATGGACATCTGGCGGACGTGATGGACCTGCGCCAGAGCCTCAATGACGGGATCGAGCGTCAGCTCAAAGGGAAGAAGCCTCTGTGGCAGTCCCGGGGACGGCGTTAAACGTGCCTGACAGCAGCTCGCTCAGGCGGGCTGCTTCCATCCGGAAGCCACAAGCCTGGGGGTGCCCGCCGCCGCCCATGGACTCGGCCAGGGGGATGGCATTGAAGCTCGCAACTGCCCGCAGGCCGATCTTCACCACGGTGTCTTTGGACACGGACCACAGCAAGGCAAAGGTGCCGCACTGCTCGGCCAGCAGGTTGCCCACTTCGCTGGTGAAGGCGCCGGGGCAGTTCACCATCAAACCGCTTTGCCCATTGAAGACCACCGGGGTAGCCCCGCCGGCGATGTCTTTGCAAAGGGACAAGAACTTCTCGTTCATGGCGTTGCCGCGCTGACAGAACTCGGCCACTTGGTCCTGTCCAAAGGCAGCGATCTCGGCCCACCGTGGGAACTCATTGGGCTCCAGATCCAGCGCCGACAAGAACGGGGCGCTCTCAGGGAACGCCCAGTGCCAGAGGTCGCGGTCTTCAATGAAACGGATCAAATCGGGCACCGGCTTGTCGGCCTGAAAGAACTTCCAGGCCAGCATGGCGCCCGATTGGTTCAGGTCAAAGTGCACGCCACCACAGCGGCACTTGAAGCCGCTCAACTTGTCGGCAGCGCTCTTGTGGTGGTCCAGCATGACGAGCTGGCTCGCCTGCTCGTCAATGGCCTGCATGATCTCGGGCGTGAACGAGAAGTCCAGGATGTAGACCGAGCGGCCCTGCATGGGCGGCATGTCTTCCAGCAAGGAGTTCTTGCTGTGGCTCATGCCAACGTATTCACCTCGGCCTTCAAAAAACAGCCAGGCTGCCAGGGCCGCCCCAAAACCGTCAGGACATTTGCCGTGGTAGATCACCAGCGGATTGGGATCGTTCTTGTCCGGTTGAATGGCAAGGCCGGGAAGGCTGGTGAAAAGTCCGTTGGTCATGAGCGCAGGCACAGAAGTCAGAGGGTAGGTCGAGATGCTAGCGCGCAAAACGCAAAATGGGCCTGACACCCCTGTATTTCGGTGGGTTGTCTGACAGCTGATCGCGAAGGGGTGGCTGCAATCGATCCACAGAAGTCAGTGGTCACCCTGTCGTCCAAAGACCGGTCCACATCGCAAGCGGGCAGACGTGCCGGACGGGTGTACATTGCGCGTAAATTGAGTTCTGACATTTGCGCTGGTATTTGCTACCGCCCTACCACGCACCGATTTCTACCTACCGCTCGGTACGTGTCAGATCGCGACTCAACCGCTGTCGATCTAACGCGCCCGATGCCGCCGCCTTGAGCAATCCTTGAAACGTTGGGCACTCGGCATGACTGGGCGCGGGGCACGCTGCAGCATGTCGCAACCCTCGGCTCACAGCCCTGAGCTGCTTGATCGTCGCGTCAATGTCATCTGCTTTGGCTGAAAGCAACGGGCGGCGAGCTGGCGTGGGGCTGGCTCACCCACTACGCAGTTGGTATCGCGTTCGCCGCGCTGCTCGTTGCGATTCAAGGCCCCGAATGGGCGATGAGCCCCACGCTTCTTCCCGCCGTTGCCGTGGGCTTGTTCATGGTGCTGGTGCCGCTGTGCGTCATGCAGCCAGCAATGGGCGCTGGTTTGGCGTCATCAAAAACGCCGACTCTGTTGAAGAACTGCCTTCGCAGTCTGGCCAATCACACGGTCTTTGGACTGGGCCTTTACCTGTCAGCGGTACTCGTCTCAGTCGTTGTTCGTTCAGCCTGACGTCTTGAATAGTACGGCAACCCTATTCCTTGCGGAGTCCATGAAATGAAGAAGCTTGCCATCATTTATCGCAGCGCCCACGGACATACCGAGCACATCGCAGCCCACGTCTTGGACGGCGCTCGAAGCGTATCAAGCACCGATGCGCATCTGTTGAGGGCCGAAGATCTTATCCAAAACCCGGACATACTGATGCCATACGATGGCATCGTCTTGGGCTCGCCAACCTACCTCGGCGGCGTTTCAGGCACGTTCAAAACCTTCATGGATGCCACAGGTCGTATTTGGCGAACCCAGGGGCTTAAAGGCAAGCTTGCAGCCGGGTTTGCCGTGTCCTCGCTGCCTGCTGGCGACAAGCAGTCCACATTGAT
>JAZJZP010000272.1:25017-29277 GCA_040389805.1 Pseudomonadota bacterium | reverse complement strand
GGGCCTGTTCAATCGACGTCACATGATTGAAACGCTGTCGCTCCAGAAAAAATTCTGTGATCGAGGGGGCCGGGTGTTTTGTGTCGGCATTCTGGATATCGACTTTTTCAAGCGTGTCAATGACACCTATGGCCACGGTGTGGGCGATGAGGTGTTGCGTAACTTTGCGCACGCGGTGCAAAAGGAGCTGCGCGAGTGCGATGTCATTGCCCGCTGGGGCGGTGAGGCGTTTTTGTTGATGCTGACCGAGTGCCGTGTCGGGCAGGCCGATGCGATGCTGGATCGGGTGCGGCTGGTCGTCAACAAGGCGGTGGTGTCCGCAGGACATCCTGAGCTGCGCGCTAAATTCTCGGCCGGTTTGGCTGAGCAGCGATTCGACGAGGACATCGACGAAACCATTGAACGCGCCGATCAGGCCCTTTATCGGGCCAAGCGCGGCGGGCGAAATCAGACGGTCTTGGCGAGCTGAGGCGCTCCTCGGACTACCAGTCTGAATCGTCCAGGTGGCTGCCTTGCATGGGGGGCTGCATCAGTTCGATTTGTTGGCGCAGTAGCTGGGTCTGTTCGCCCCAGTAGGCGGCGGTACCGAACCACGCAAAGGCCGCCGGGAAGGCGGGGTCGCTCCAGCGGCGGGCAAGCCAGGCGCTGTGGTGAATGATGCGCAAGGTGCGTAAGGGTTCGATCAGTTGCAGTTCGCGCCAATCAAAGTCGGCGAACGATTCGTAGCCGGACAGGAGGTGGTGCAGTTGTTGTTGGCGTTCCTGATGGTCGCCACTCAAGAGCATCCAGAGGTCTTGCACGGCAGGGCCCATGCAGGCGTCGTCCAGGTCGACAAAGTGCGGGCCTTCGGGTGTCCACAGCACGTTGCCGACGTGGCAGTCGCCATGCAGGCGGCGCAGCTTTAATCCCTCGATTTTGTCAAAGGCGGCTTGGGCCATGTCCAGGGCTTGATCGGCGGCCGATAGCCATAGGCTGCGCTGCTGCGGCGAGACGACATCGTGCTCCACCAGCCAGTTGCGCGCGGTGCGACCGGTGGCATCAACGCTTAAGGCGGTGCGGTGCTTGAAGCGCTTGGCAGCGCCAACCGTGTGGAGTCGGGCCAGAAAGCGGCCCAGTCGTTCCAGCACCTGAGGGTCTTCCAGTTCAGGGGATCGGCCGCCTTTGCGTGGCGTGACCGCGACCCGGATGTTGCCGAGAACGCCCAGGGTGGGCGGCTGACCCACGCATTGCACGGTGGGGTCGAACTCGGTGTCGGCCAATAAGGGGAGCGGTGCCACGGCGGGCACTTCGGCGTTCAGCAGCTCTTGGGCAAAGGCGTGCTCTTCGAGAATTTGCTCGTTGCTCCAGCGGCCCGCACGGTAAAACTTGGCGATGGCAAAGCCCGCGTCTTCCAGTCCAATCTGAAAAACGCGGTTCTCATAGGAGTTGAGTTGCAGCAGTCGGCCATCGCACGGCACCCCCACGGCTTGGAGGGCGTGGAGGACGGCGTCAGGGGTCAGGTCAGCGTAAGGGGTATCAGAGCTCATCCCGCATCTTACGAGCCCCCGACACGCTTCGTGTCAGTCAAGTTGCGTGGCGTTGTTCATGGCGCGCAGCATGGCGCGGTTGATGTCGCTGAAAGGGAGCATCAAACCATCGGCGCCTTCGCGAATTTCGTCCAGGGTCTGGCCTTCCATGGCCTTGACCAGGTCGATGTAGCCCGCATAGGGGCCCGTGCCCTCGGCCAGCACCTGGTAGACCCGCTCAGGCACCGGGATCGTTTTGAGCAGCTCGCTGAAGGGTTGATGGAACATGCGGTCCAGCAGGGAGAACACGCCGCAGATGAAGAGCTCGTTGCGCAGTTCGTCATCGCCGCTGATGCGTGCGAGTTCTTCCATCATCAGGCCACGCCGCACGGCCGCGAACATCACGGGGCGCATGTTCGGATCCTTGCTGGCGGTGGCCAGCAGCAAGGCCAGCCAACGCTTGAGTCGCTGGTAGCCCAGGATCATGATGGCGTGGCGGAAGGAGCTGATCTCGACGGACAGCCCAAAAGCTGGGGAGTTGATGTAGCGCATCAGCTTGTAGGCCAAGGGTGGGTCGCGCTTGAGGGTGTTTTCCAGGTCTTCGATGTCGGCTTCTTTGTGAACCTGGTCAATCAGTTGCACGATGACTTGGAGCGCGGGTTGGCCGGCGGCCTTGGGCGCTTCAAGGATGACGTCGTCGATCGGCCAACCCAGTACGGCCGTCGCACCACGCCGGAAGCTCAACTCCATGGCATCCACGCTGCTGACGCCCGACTGGATGTGCCCTATGGTGCGGATCACGCCATCAGGGGCGATGCCGCTGGCGCCGGTGTGAGGGTCAATACGGCGATCATCGTCATAGTCGATGATCGAGTACTTGAAGCACGGCAGTACTTCTTTGGGCAACTCGCGCAGAGGGCGGCCTTTGAGGAGCAGGGCGTTGCCGTTGGCATGGAGCGTGCAAATGGACTCGATGCAGTCAGGATCGCAGGCCATGAAGGCCGGAATCTCGATGAGGATGTGGGTGGCCGGTTGGGCCGCAATCAAATCGTGCAGGAGGGTTTCGCTCAAGACATTGAGCCAGACCTGAGGGCCACCGACAGGCCATGCCTCGGCGACGGCGTTCAGCAGTGCCCCCGCATCCAGGGATGCGCCTTGCTGGAGCGGGAACACGGTCAGTCTCGTCGCCGTGACGCTGCGCTTGTGGTCGATGACTGGGCAGTAGGCCAGTGCAATCTGCCCAAGGATGGGGTGGTCAGTCATGAGAGAGCCTGTCTTTTAGGTCAGCCATTGATGTATTGAAACAGCGAGAGTTTTTGAACCATCGCATAGCTTTTGAGGGCGGCTTCATAGCCAGCCTGTTGGTTTTGGAAGTTGGAAATGCCTTCGGTCATGTCCAGGTCTTCGGCATTTGAGCGTTCGGTTTGAGCTGCTAATTTTGAAGAACTGATGCGGCTTTCAATCCCATCCATGCGGTTCAGGCTTTCGCCCACGGCAGATCGGGCGGCCTGCACATTGCCAAGGATGCTGTCGAGGTTGCTCAGTCCTTTGTTGACGGCCTGACTGATCTGCCCGCTGTTTTGATTGATCTGACTCAGTGAGTTGATGGCGGAGTCCAGGGCGTCAAAAACACTCAGGGAGTTGCTTGACTGATTCAGCGTGAAGGTGTCCAGATCGGCGGGCTGACCCGCGACAGAGAACGACATGCCGTCAATCTCGATGCCTTTGCCACTTTGATAGTTGACGTTGCTGACGGCGGTACCGCCGCCGTCTTTGAGGATGCTGTACGTCGTCACTCCTGCGTTGACCGCAAATTCAACGGTGTATTGAGGCGGTGTCGCACTGGCCGCGGCTGGGTAGGGCAGGGCACTGGGGTTGGACACCGATCCGGCGGTGATCCACGCCGCACCCGTGTTGGTGCTGGCCGGTGCGGTGGTGTAGACGCCATTGCCGGTCTTGCCTTTGAGCCAGACCTGTTGGCCGTCAACGGTCAGGTTGAGTGCTTCACCGGCCGAGGCCTGAATCTCACCGCCCTGACCGACGAACTGCACGCCACCGATGGCATCAATGAAGGGGGGCGAAGCGGAGCCTTGTCCGCCAAAGACAAAGCCGCCGCCACCGTCCGGACGGTTGGCCACGGTCAGCAGTTGATTGCGGATTTCCTTGAGGAGAATGGCCACGGTCTGGCGCTCTTTGTCGGTGTAGCTGCCGTTGCCGGCGGCCACCAGCGACTCTCGGGCTTGCTGTAACAGGTCGACTGAATCGCCAATCGATGATTCGCTCAACTGCATCACGTTGCGGCTGGCTTCCAGCGAGCGCTGGTTGGCATCGCTGCGTGACATACCCGCCAATGCACGTTCAGCGCGAGCGGCGGCGATGGGGTCATCGCTGGCTTGGTTGACCTTTTTCCCGGAGGTCAGTTGCTGTTGCGAGTTGGCCATCTCAATTTGGCGCTGTTGGAGCGATTCAATAGCGCTCTCATAGCGATGGGCGGTGCTGATGCGCATGCGTTTGCTCCTTACCGGGTGATGTTGAGCAGGGTGTCAAAGACAGTCTGGGCCACCTGCAAAATTTTGGCAGCGGCTTGATACGCCTGTTGAAACTGGATCAGCCGGGCGGCCTCTTCGTCCAGATTGACCCCTGTCAGATTGCTCAGAAGCTCCGTGGCATTGGCGGCGAGCGTGGACGAAATATCCGACGAGGTTTGCGCGTCTTGCACCTGTACGCCGATGTTGCCAATGATCTGCGCGTAGGC
>JAZJZP010000272.1:4840-25007 GCA_040389805.1 Pseudomonadota bacterium | reverse complement strand
GGCCGTGGCGCCCGGGGCATTGGCGCCGGAGGTTTGTTGGACCCGGCCCACCAAGTCTTCATCGCGCAAGGCCAGCATGGACAAAGCATTGCCATTATTGCTGGCGGGGTATTGGGTGAGGGAAACCTTCACGATGTCCCCATCCTTGGGGACCCCGTTGAGTTGCAACTCAAAACCGTTGTAGCTGATGGGGCTGCCAGCGACCCAGGTCCCGGTGCCCAGCACGTTATTGGTTGAGTCTCTCAGCTCATAGCCCTCTCCGGCGGCAGACGCTGTGGTGAAGACGATGCTGATGTCTTGGTAGGGGGCACTTGGGCTGGCCGTCACTTTGAGCGAGCTCACGGTCGACGTTCCCTTGTTGGTCGCTTCAACCGTGCCGGTGATGGGTGACGCGGCGGCGATGCCGGTGGGCTTGTCCAGGACGCGCTTCATGTTGACCGCGGCCGAGGCGACTGGCCGAAGCAGGAACTTGTCCCCAGCGGCCACCGTGGCTCCGATGTTGATGGTGAAGCCGTCAATTTGATCGCCATTGTTGACGGTCCAGGCCTGGTTGTCGCTCAAGCGTGTCAAGGTGTACGACCCCGGCGTGGCGCTGCTTTCCTCCAGGCTGTAGTCGCTGGCCTGAAGGTTTCGTGCATCGACGATGGTCATGCTGACGGGCGGGGTGACTTGTGACGAGGTGTTGTTGCGCGAGGCCAGTACCTGAGGTTGGCCCACGTCAAACAGCGCAGCACCAGCGGTGGGCGGGGTGCTGAGGTCCAAGCCAAAGGATTGCTGCTGATTGACGCGCCAACTGATCGCACTGGCCATTTGCCCCAGCAGGTTGCGGGCATGGTCGATGTCCTTGTTCTGAACCTCCAGCAGGCCGGCCAATGTCCCGCCGGTGATTTGGCTGTCATCAACCGGTGTCTGGCCCGAGTAGCTGCCAATGGTGATTTTTAGTTTGGCCGCATCGAAATCATCAACGGCAACGCCCAGTGACTCCGCGTGGTTGCTCAGCACCAGCTGCTGCCCCCCGCCGATGAACACACTCATGGAGCCATCTGGCGCCGCGACGGTGGAGACATGAATCATTTCGCTGAGCTGTTTGATCAACAGGTCACGCTTGTCGAGCATGTCGTTGGGGCTATGCCCCGAACCGGTGACCGATGCAATCTTCTGGTTCATGTCGGCGATTTGCGCCGCCACTGAATTGATGGTGGTAACGGTGGTCTTGATGTCGGAGGCGACACCGGCCTGTAGTGTGTCCAGTTGGCTGCCCGCATTGCGCATGCGGCTGGCCAGTGCTTCGGCCCTGGACAAGGCGACTTGGCGCGCCGAGAGGTCCTGAGGCTGATTGGCGACATCCACAAAGGAGTTGAGCAGTTCGCCAGCGGCATAGCCCACCCCGGCCTCTCCTGTCGGGAGTGCTTTTTCAAGCTGTTTGAGTTTGTCAAGGCGGGCCTTGTCGGCAGACGCCATGGCGTTGTTGACGTTGGCCTCGCGGGTGAGGAAGGTGTTGGCTGAACGAGAGACCGTGTCCACCTTCACACCGCGGCCATAAAAGCCAGCGCCGGTGTAGCGGCCATTTTCAGTCGATAGCTGGACCTCTTGGCGCGAATACCCGTCTGTGTTGGCGTTGCTGATGTTGTTGCTGATGGTGTCGAGCTTGGCCTGATTGGCAAACATCGCCCGCGTACCTAAAGAGAGGAGGCCAGAACCCATGATGTGACTCCGTTAACAGCTCAAGTCACCGAACGTTGCAGGCGCAACGTGGTGTTGATCACCCGGGTGAGCTTGTCAGCGTAGGCGGGGTCGGTGGCGTATCCGGCTTTCTGCAGCCCTCGGGCAAAGCCCTGAGCGGTGTCTGCTTGGGCCACCGTCTGACTGTAGCGGGGACTTTGACTCAGCAGTCGTGCATGGTCCTTGAAGGCGTCCTCATAAGAGTCGTAGGCGCGAAATTTTGCCGTGACTTTTTTGGCAACGCCACCCACGTATTCGGTGGTGCTGACTTCGGCGACCTTGCCCTTCCAGCCGGCGCCTGCTTTGATGCCGAACAGGTTGTGGCTGGAGGTGCCATCGGCCTGTTTGATTTCGTGCTTGCCCCAGCCGGACTCCAGGGCCGCTTGACCCAGGATGTGGTTGGCCGAGATGCCGGTCGCCGCTTCTGCAGCCTTGGCTGCCGTTTGGTGCTTTTGCACGAACTGCTCGGAGTTGCTGAGCTTGCGGTGGCTGCCAGCAACCGCACTGCCTGCCGCGGCGGCGGGTGGGATGGCAGCTTGCGCGAGCGCCGGTGTGGCCGCCTGCGCAGGCATGCGGTTCATCGAAAAATCGCCCAGGCCTTTGAGGGGGCTGGCGGTGCTGTCGCCAGCGGCAGGATCGATCCCCATCTGACGCTGCAATTGTTTGGCGATGAGGTCACTCAAGCCGCCCGGCAAGCCACTCATTTGGCCGGCCATCTGGGTGTCGAGCATGCTGGTCCCCATCTCGGAGCCCGCGTTGTCCAGCATGCCGGAGTTCATGGTGGTGGCCCGCATGCTCTTCATGAGCTCCTGCATGAACAGGCTCTCCAGCTGCTTGGCAGTGTCGCGAATGGCGCTTTGCGGGTTGGTGCCACCCGAGGTGGTTTTCAATCGGTCCAGCGAACGCAGATCCAGGGACATGCCCTGGGTGCTTCCAGAAGGTGTTGTCAGGCTCATCAGATGACCTCCAGCTCGGCTTGTAGTGCGCCGGCCGCCTTCATGGCTTGCAGGATGGCCAGCAGGTCCTGCGGGTTGGCGCCCAGGGTATTGAGCGCCTTGACCACATCGGTCAATTTGGTCCCGGCGGGCAATTGGATCAGCGAGCCGGGTTCTTGATTGATGCGGATGTCGGCCTTTTCAGTCACGACGGTTTGCCCTTGCGACAGCGCGTTGGGCTGGCTGATGACGGGGGTCGAGCTGATTGTGACGGACAGGTTGCCGTGGGCCACCGCGCAAGGGCCGATGGTCACGGCCTGATTGACCACGATGGAGCCCGTGCGGGCATTGATGACGATGCGTGCAGCAGGGGTCGCGCGTTCAACCGACAGGTTCTCGATGTCGGCCATGAAGGCCACACGGTCACCCGCTTGTGTGGGCAGCTTCACATTGATGGTGCGGCCGTTGATGGCTTCGGCGGTGCCGGCCCCTTTGGCTTTGTTGATGGCCGCAGCGATGTCCCGGGCCGTGTTGAAGTCGTCGGCCTGCACATCCAGTTGCACCATGCTGCTTTGCAGCCATGGGGTAGGGACGCTGCGCTCGACAGTGGCCCCGGCCGGGATGCGCCCGGCGCTGAGGTGGTTGACCTGAACTTTGGCGCCGCCTTGTGAGGCACCGGCACCGCCCACGATCAAATTGCCTTGGGCCATGCCGTAGATCTGGCCATCGGCACCCTTCAGTGGGGTGGCGATCAGCATGCCGCCGCGCAACGATTTGGAGTTGCCCAGCGACGATACATTGACATCCAGGCTCTGGCCGGGTTGGGCAAACGGTGGCAGCGAGGCCGTGACCAGCACGGCGGCCACGTTCTTGGCCTGCATGGTGACCCCGGCGGGCACGGTGATGCCCATCTGTTGCAGCATCGAGGTGAGGCTTTGCGCCGTGAAGGGGGTGCTGGTTTGATCGCCCGTCCCGTCAAGGCCCACCACCAGTCCGTAGCCCATCAGCTGGTTGGAGCGCACCCCCTGGATGGAGGCGATCTCCTTGAGTCGGGCCGCGTGCCCATCAACGGGCCACCACAGCGCCGCTGAGGCCGCCAAAAAGGCCAAAGTGATCAGCAGCTTGAGGAGTCGGTCGGAGGTATTCATGGGGCCAGATTCCGGGAAGGTTCGGCCCCATTTTGAGCAACTTTAGAGTGGGAGAATGCTCAAAAAGAAGTGTGCAAGCCAGCCTATTCCTTGGGCATCGGCCTGGGCGCCGCGGCCGCGCTGTTCGATGCGGACATTGGCGACCTGGCTGGACGCCACCGTGTTGCCGGGCTGGATGGTGACCGGGTCGACTTGCCCCGAAAAGCGCAGCAACTCGACATTGGCGTTGACACCAATTTGCTTCTCACCGGACACGATCAAATGCCCGTTGGGCAGCACTTCAATGACCGTGGCGGTGATCGTGCCCGAGAAGTTGTGGCTGCTTTCAGTCGTGCCCTTGCCATCGAATGTGTTGGACGATTTGCCGCCGACGTCCAGCTTGGCCAGCTGGGTGGCTTTCAGCAAGGGCACTGCCGTGATGCCCCCTGACACCGCGCCGGTCTTTTCGACGCTGCTGGTGGACTCTTGCTTGGCCGCGATTTTTTCAGTGATGGTGATGTTCAGGATGTCGCCAACCATGCGCGCTCGATAGGTCTCGTACAGTGGGCGATAGCTGGCGGCCTGAAACAGGGATCCTGAGCTGACCTGGTCCGGCGCGACCACGCGGGGCCTTGCCTGCGTGGGTTCGAGCACATCGACCTTGGCGATGGTGGGCAAGACCGAGCAAGCGCTGAGCAATACAGCAGAGCCGAGTGCGAACCAGGCCGCGTAACGAACGGTTTTCATCACAGTTGTGCCAAGCGTTGCAGCATTTGATCCGAGGTCTGAATGGCCTTGGAGTTGAGCTCGTAAGCCCGCTGCGTTTGAATCATGGAGACGAGTTCTTCAACCACATTCACGTTGGACGTTTCGACAAACCCTTGGGCCAAGGTGCCCGCATTGCTGGTGCCTGGTGTGGAGGTCTGGGGCGCGCCTGAAGAGGCGGTCTCTGCGAACAGGTTTTGACCGCGCGGTTCAAGACCGGCGGGATTGATGAAGTTGGCCACCTGGATCTGCCCCAGGTTCTGAGGCGTGGTTTGCCCGGCAATGACCGCCGATACCGTGCCGTCGCCTGCGATGGTCACGCTCGTGGCGTTGTTGGGAATGGTGATGCCTGGTTGCACCAGATAACCATTGTTGGTGACCAACTGCCCTTGTGCATCGACTTGAAACGAGCCGTCTCGCGTGTAGCCCGTGGTCCCATCGGGGTTGGCAATCTGGAAGAAGCCACTGCCCTTGATGGCCACATCCATGTTGTTATTGGTTTGCTGCAAACTGCCTTGGCTGAACTGACGCGAGGTGGCCACCGCACGCACCCCCAGGCCCACCTGCAGCCCGGTGGGCAATTGGGTCTGCTCGGAACTGTTGGCACCGGCCTGGCGCAGGTTCTGGTACATCAGGTCTTCGAACACGGCGTGTGAACGCTTGTAGCCATTGGTCCCGCTGTTGGCCAGGTTGTGAGAGATGTGGTCCAGCTGGGTTTGCTGGGCTTCCATGCCGGATTTTGAGGTCCACAGTGAGCGCATCATGGCAGTACTCCTTTGACGTCATGCAGGTGAAACAGATCAGGCATTGCCCGACAGGAGCTGAGAGGCCGATTTTTCGTTGCCCTCAGCGGTTTGGATCAACTTCATCTGCGCCTCGAACTGACGGGCTGCGGCAATCATGCTGATCATCGTTTCGATGGGGTTGACGTTGGAGCCTTCCAGCGCGCCGTCTTGCACACGTGCCGTTGTATCGGCAGGCAGGTCGCCATCGGGGTTGCGAAACAGGCCATCTTCGCCACGGGTCAACTTGGTCTCTGGCGTGACCAGTTTGAGCTTGCCGATCGAGGTCATCGTGCCGTTGGCTTGACGCGCACTGACCGTGCCGTCCGGGGCAATGCTCGCAATGGTGTTGGCAGGAACGGCGATCGGGCCGCCATCTCCCAGTACAGGTAGGCCGCTTTGCGTCATCAAGGTTCCTTCCGAGTTCACGGTCAGCGATCCAAAGCGGGTGTAAGCCTCGGTGCCATCCAGCGCTGTCACGGACAGCCAAGACTTGCCTTGAACGGCCACATCCAGTGCCCGCCCCGTGTTGGCAATGGGCCCGGCTGCGTCGTCGTAGCCCACCGTGGTTTCCAATGAGTAGACGCGGGTGCTGGCGCCATCGCCGCGCACGGGCACTGCACGGATCGCCTGCAACTCGGCCCGAAAGCCGGTGGTGCTGACGTTGGCCAAATTGTTGGCCAGCACGTCCTGCCGTTGCATGTCCATCTTGGCCCCGGCCATGCCGAGGTAAATCATGCGATCCATGTAGCGCTCCTGTTACTGCGAGTGGCTTGGGGCATCAACGCATATTGACCAGCGTCTGCATGACCTGGTCTTCTGTCTTGATGGTCTGTGCATTGGCCTGGTACATGCGCTGCGCCACCATCATGTTCACCAACTCACCGGTCAGATCAACGTTGGACTCTTCAAGCGCACCGGACTGCAACAGCCCGAGATTGCCCGTGCCAGGGATGCCCGTCACCGGGGCATTGGATGCAAACGTGGCGGCCCACTCATTGCTGCCCTGAGGTTGCAGACCTTGTGGATTTCGAAAGCTGGCCATCACCAGCTGGCCTGCCGGCTTGGACTGGCCATTGGAGTAACGGGCCAGAATCACCCCGGTGGGGTCGACCGTGATGCTCGACAAATCGCCCGGAGCAAAACCGCTTTGGGACAGGTCCGTGACGGCAAAGCTCGCGCTGTACTCCGTGGACTTGGAGAGGTCCATCTTGATGCCGCTGATGACTTCGGTCATCGGCAGTGGTGGGGCTGCCGTGGTGTTGGCAATGGTGACGGCAGGAATGGTGGGCAGGATGAACTTGCCAGTGGCCACCGTGGTCAACGGGTTGCCGCTGGCGTCGTAGGTGGTGATGGTGCCGGGGTCGCCAACGCCGGGGACTGCATTGGCCAAATCGGTGGGGGTGCCGCCACTCGTGGGGAAGTTCAGTGTGGCGACTTTGCTGGGGGCGCCCGCGCCATCCGTCTGAATCGAAGTGCCATTGGCCGCGGTATAGAGATCCCAGCTATTGGCGCCGGTTTTCTGGAAGTAGTAGCTCAAACCAACGCCCTGGCCCTTCACGTCATAGACCGTCTGAGACGTGGTGAAGCTGTAGGTGCTGTTGTCTGAAAAATCAATGGGGATGGACTTGATGTCGGCCGTCGACTTGAAATTCATTTCGATGCTGGTCGCATCGGTTTGTTTGGGCGCAATGCCTCCGGTGGTGAGTTGCAGCGGGGTCAGATCACTGGTGTTGGTGATGTTGCCCAGCAGATCCGCTTGGTAGCCCAGCAGCTTGTGGCCGGCGTTGTTCACGATGTGCCCGTCACGGTCCATCTTGAATTGGCCATTGCGGCTGTAGAACGTTTGGTTGCGACCATCCTGAACCTGAAAAAACCCATTGCCATTGACGGCAATGTCCAATGGGTTTTCAGTGGTGCTGATGTTGCCCTGAGTGAACTGTTGGGACACTGATGCCACGGTGGCGCCGATGCCGATGGTGCTGCCGCCCGACCCATTGAGGGCGCTGGCGTACATGTCCGAGAATTCGGCACGCGCCGATTTGGCGCCGTAGGTGCTGGTGTTGGCCACGTTGTTGCCAATCACCTCCAGGTTGCGTGCTGAGATGTTCAGACCGGAGAGACCTTGCTGGAAGCCCATGATGTCGTCCTTTCAGGGAACTGCTAAATAGCGTGAGCGGGGATCGGTGCTTGGGATGTGCGCAGTGGATCAGGATCCGACGGCCACGATCTTGTTGTAGGCCGTGCTGCCACTGTTGCGCAGCTCAAGGTTGAGCGTGCCGTTGGTGTTGCTGATGGCGTCAACCTGGTCGCTCATCAAGCTGGTGCTGCCGATGGCGGTGCTGCCGCTGGTGGCAGTCACCTTGAAGGTCAGGCCTTCGCTGGACATGGTGCTGGGCACACTCCATTGAAAACTGTGTCGGCCCGCTTCAACGCCAGACTGTTTGATGGTGTCGAGCACCGTGCCTGCCGCATCCATCACGTCCACCGAGACATTGGCGGCTTTGGAGCTGAGGTCAAACCCGCCTGACGCGGCGCCGCTGGAGTCGACCGCCAGTTGATTGCCTTCGATCATCACCTGGTGCCCAATCAGGCTGGTCCCTTGCATCAACTGCATCTGGGTGAAGCCGTCGGTCATGCCCCCCATCGTGGTGTTGAGCTTTTCAATGCCCGTCACCGTGTTGATCTGCGCCATTTGACTGGTGACCTGCGCGTTGTCCATCGGGTTGAGCGGGTCCTGGTTCTGCATTTGTGTCACCAGCAGCTTGAGGAAACGATCCGACGTCTCATTGGCCTTGTCATTGACCGTCGTCTTGCCATTGATCTGGTTGATGAGTGAGCTGCTGGCGGTGGCTGATGTGGTGGTGGTCATGTCGTGTCCTTAGCTTCAAGTGCCTTGACCCAGTTGCAGCGTTTTCAGCAGCAGGCTTTTGGCGGTATTCATCACTTCAATGTTGTTTTGGTAAGAGCGTGAAGCAGAGATCATGTTGACCATCTCTTCCACCGGATTGACGTTGCTGTAGGTGACATAGCCGTCGGCGTCTGCCTGCGGGTGCTTGGGATCAAGAACTCGGCGACCTGGGCTGGCGTCTTCGGTGATTTGTGTGACCGACACCCCGGCAGTGCCCACTTCGCCCATGGGGGTCGTGGTGAAAACCACCTGGCGCGCCTTGTAGGGAGACCGGTCGGGGCCCGCCACGGTGTCGGCATTGGCCAGGTTGGAGGCCACCACATTGAGCCGTTGCGCTTGGGCGCTGACGGCGCTGCCTGAGACGTTGAAGATTTTGAACATCGACATGACCTACTCCTTGATCACTGGCCGGTGATGGCCGTGTTGAGCGTCTTGACCTGGGCGTTGATGAAGCGCAGGGTGGCTTCATAACGAACGGTGTTGTCGGCAAAACTGGCGCGCTCGCGGTCCATGTCGACGGTGTTGCTGTCCAGATTGGTCTGGGCTGGGGTGGCGTAGTTCATGTCGGCTTGTTCACGGCTGCCTGCGGGGACGCCGTTGCGGCCCAGGTGGGCGCCGTTGGCCGTGCTCAGATTGAGCTTGGCAGGGCTCAGTGAGGCTTGGCCTTGTGACGCTTGGCCCGTCGCGTTGCGAAGGGCCGTCGAAAAATCGAAGTCCTTCGCCTGATAGTTCGGGGTGTCGGCGTTGGCAATGTTGCTCGCGATCAGGCGTTGACGCTCGGATCGCAGCACCAGCGCTTCAGTTTGGAAATTAAGGGTGTCGGTCAATCGGTTCAGCATGGCAAGCCCTCCGGCCTGTGGGTGCCTTGCCGAGGCGAACCTCAGCGCAGCTTGTAGAGGATGGTGAGCGCTTGGCCAGAAAACATGAGCCGGAATAAGGGGGCATTACCGGCGCATTTCGAGCCTCGCTTGGTTTCTGGGGTTCGTACAGTGACTAACCATGAAGACCCTCAACGCATCGTCCAAAATGGCCCGATCCAGCCCGTCATCGGGCCTGCTCGAAGACGTCGGACTGGAGCCCTTCCAAATCTGGGCGGCGTTGCTGAGCAGTCTGGTGTGGCTGTTCTTGTGTGGCGGTGCCGCGTTTTGGTCTTCAGGGGTCGGTGCGCAAACGCTGTCCAACGCTTCTTTTGACACGGCAGCCTTGCAGCAGCAAGTCCATGATTACCTGGGACAGCAGGCCAGCCCCCAAGCGCAGGCCGTCGCTGAGGGCAAGGCCCTGGGCAACCCGCTGCGTGTCGAGGTGGTCCTGGGGCAACTGGATCCACGACTCAAACTGGCGCCCTGTGACAAGGTGAAGGCGTACCTCCCCGAAGGGGTCCGCCTGTGGGGAAAAAGCCGCGTTGGGCTGCGTTGCGAGCAAGGCCCTGTGCGCTGGAATGTGGCCTGGCCGGTCACCGTCAAAATTTGGGGCCAGGCACTGGTGCCGGTGGTGCCCTTGCGTCCCGGTGCCGTGGTGACACCCTCCGATGTCCGTGTTACCGAAGTGGATTTGGCGGCGGTTTCTTCGCCGGCCGTACTGCAAGCCAAGGAGGTGGTCGGTCGGTCGGTCATTCGCAACATCCCTGCGGGACAGAGTCTGCGCCAGGACGACATCAAGGTTCGTCGATGGTTCGCGGCCGGTGATCCGGTTCGTTTGCTGGTGAAGGGGGCCGGGTTTTCGGTCGCCTCTGAAGGGGTGGCTCTGACGGCGGGTGACGAGGGCCAGTGTGCGAGGGTTCGGCTCGACGGCGGTCGCATTGTGTGCGGCGACCCGGTGGCGCAACGCCAAGTGGAGATCGTGTTGTGAGCCTCCAACTATTGAGCAGTCCCCCCTTGTTTGCGGGGTTTTGTGCCTTTGGCGTTAAAGTCCGCAACTACCGCGTCGATATCGCGGATGTGACCACTCGGTATTCACCGGGAGCAAGGAGTACATCATGAAGATCGGCAACCCCCTAGATAAAGCCGCTGGCGGTGTTGGCAGCACCAAAGCCGAGGCGGCATCGACCACCTCGACCAAGGCCGCTGGCAAAACCACCGGCCTGGACGTCAGCGAAAGCGCCAAGGTCACCCTGTCCAATGCGGCAGCAGACCTGCTATCGGGCGCGGACCCTACCTTTGATACCCAAAAAGTATCGAAAGTGAAACAATCGATTGATGACGGTAGCTACCAGGTCGACCCTGAAGCCATCGCCGACAAGCTGATCGCCAACTCGCGAGAGTTGCTGGAGCGTCGGTGATCCGCCATGGCCAGCACCGTGTTGCCCGAGCATGACCTGACGCCGCAAGTGGCTGCCATTCAGCAGCACCTTGTGGCGCTGGATGCGGCGCTCGTCGCTCAGGACATGGGGGCCATTGATGCCTGCTCTGCTGATTTGCACCGTACCTTGGCCGAGGCTTTGGTGGCGTTCCGCCATGCAGCGCAAGTCGGCGTGAATCCTGTGTCGCCGCAACTGCGGCAAACCTTGTTGCTCGCGCAAGCCCGCGTCAAGGGGCAGCAAGCCTCGGTGCACCAGGCGGCCAGCTCCATTGAGCGCACCTTGGGGCTGCTGCTGCCCCCCGAGACCACCTCGACCTATTCGGCCTTGGCCCGACAGCCGGGCCGCTAGCGTCAACATGGGGTGCACCAAGGCCGCAGGGTCCGGTGCTTTCACGTAGGATGGGTTCACACATGAACCCTCCCAAATTCGACACCATCATCATTGGCGCAGGCACCGCAGGCTGCTTGCTGGCCAACCGTCTGTCCGCAGATCCATCCCATCGGGTGCTGCTCATTGAAGCCGGCGGCAAGGACGATTACCACTGGATACACATCCCGGGCGGTTACCTCTACTGCATGGGCAACCCCCGCACCGATTGGCGCTACCGCACCGAGCCCGAGCCCGGACTTCATGGGCGTAGCCTGGCGTATCCACGCGGCAAAACCCTGGGCGGGTGCTCCAGCATCAACGGCATGATCTACATGCGTGGCCAGGCCCGAGACTACGACCAGTGGGCTGGGCTCACAGGTGATGCTCGTTGGCGCTGGGATCAGGTTCTGCCCTATTTCAAACAGCATGAAGATCACCACAAAGGGGCCGATGCCTTGCATGGCACCGGGGGTGAGTGGCGCATTGAAAAGCAACGCTTGCGCTGGGATGTGCTGGATGCCGTTGCCCAAGCCGCGCAGCAAGCCGGCATCCCGGCCACGGACGATTTCAACCGGGGCAACAACGAAGGCGTGGGCTACTTTGAGGTCAACCAACGCAAGGGCCTGCGCTGGAACGCCGCCAAAGCCTTTTTGCGCCCCGCCTGCTATGACCGGCTCAATTTCGAGATGTGGACCCATGCCCAGGTAGCACAACTGGTGATCGAAGCGCAACCCGATGGCCGCCAGCGTTGCACGGGCGTCCAGGTGTGGACCGGACACGAGATGGTGACGGCTGCGGCCCATGGCGAGGTGGTGCTGTGCGCGGGCAGCATTGGGTCACCGCAGATCCTGCAACTCTCGGGCATCGGTCCCCGCGCCTTGCTGGCCGAGCGCGGGGTGCCGGTCCTTCACGAGCTACCCGGCGTCGGCGCCAATTTACAAGACCATTTGCAACTGCGTAGTGTCTACAAAGTGCAAGGTGCCCAGACCCTCAACACCATGAGTCGGTCCCTGTGGGGCAAGGCGCGCATCGCCTTGCAATATGCGGTGAACCAACGCGGCCCTATGAGCATGGCGCCCAGCCAACTGGGGGCCTTCACCCGCAGCGACCCGTCACAAGCCCATCCCAATTTGCAGTACCACGTGCAGCCATTGAGCCTGGACGCCTTTGGTGAGCCCTTGCACGACTTCTCGGCCTTCACCGCCTGTGTCAGCAACCTCAACCCCACCAGCCGCGGCACGGTCCACATCACCAGCCCCTGGTTTGAAGATGCCCCTGCGATCGCACCCAACTACCTGAGCACCCCGCAGGATCGCCAGGTGGCGGCCGACTCCTTGCGCACGACCCGCCGCATCATGGCGCAGCCCGCCCTGGCCCCCTACCAGCCGCAGGAATGGACGCCCGGCGCGCAGCTTCAAACCGACGAGGAGCTGACTCACCTGGCCGGTCAGATCGGCAGCACTATCTTCCACCCCGTCGGGACCACCAAAATGGGCCGTGCCGACGACCCGATGGCGGTTGTCGATAGCCAGTTCAAAGTCTTGGGCATCACCGGGCTGCGCGTGGTCGATGCCGGCGTCATGCCCACCATCACCAGTGGCAACCCCAATTCGCCGGTGCTGATGATGGCCGAGAAGGCGGCCGAGTGGATGCTCGCCGACGCACGCTAGCTGGAGGACGAAAAAAAACCGACTTGCAAACACAAGTCGGTTTCTTGAGCGAGGGCTGGTCAGCCCATCAGCCAGCGATCACAGCAAGTGCTTGACGCCGTCTTGCTCGCCTTGCAGCTCAGCCAGCGTTTTGTTGATGCACTCTTGCGAGAACGCATCGATGGGCAGGCCCTCGACCATCTTGTATTCGCCGCCTTCGCAGGTGACGGGGTAGCCAAACACGATTTCAGCAGGGATGCCGTACTCGCCCTTGGACGGGATACCCATCGTGACCCACTTGCCGTTGGTGCCCAGGGCCCAGTCGTGCATGTGGTCGATGGCAGCGTTGGCAGCCGAAGCAGCCGACGACACACCACGAGCGGCAATGATCGCAGCGCCGCGCTTGCCCACGGTGGGCAGGAATACATCACGGTTCCACACGTCATCGTTGATCATGTCCTTGACGGACTGGCCATCAATGGTGGCGAAACGGTAGTCGGCGTACATGGTGGGCGAGTGGTTGCCCCACACGGCCAGTTTCTCGATCGACGATACCGACTTGCCGGTTTTGGCCGCGATTTGCGACGCAGCACGGTTGTGGTCCAGGCGCAGCATGGCGGTGAAGTTCTTTGCAGGCAGATCCGGCGCCGACTTCATGGCGATGTAGGCGTTGGTGTTGGCAGGGTTGCCCACCACCAAAACCTTGACATTGCGCGAAGCAACGGCGTTCAGTGCCTTGCCTTGAGCCGTGAAGATCTGGGCATTGGCGGCCAACAAGTCAGCGCGCTCCATGCCGGGGCCACGAGGACGTGCGCCGACCAGCAGAGCGTAGTCGGTGTTCTTGAAAGCTTGCAGGGGATCAGAGTGGGCTTCGATGCCGGCCAGCAGGGGGAAGGCGCAGTCTTCGAGTTCCATGATCACGCCCTTGAGCGCGTTCTGGGCCTTCTCGTCGGCGATCTCCAGCAGTTGCAGGATCACAGGCTGGTCCTTGCCCAACATTTCGCCAGAGGCGATGCGGAACAACAGGGCGTAACCGATTTGACCAGCAGCGCCGGTGACGGCAACGCGAACGGGTGATTTGCTCATATGCAACTCCGAAAAGGATGAGGTGGCAGGTTAGTGGAAAACCCACAAGTGTAGCTTCCGGCGCAGTCTAGGTGTACGGCATCGAAACGTCAAGACTCTTATGTCTTATATAAGACATCTTTCATCTGAGAGTGGACGAAAACCGCCCCATGTGGTGCAATCGGGCCCTGTGAAATCCCAAGCTGCTGTGGTGCCATCTCCGTCCCTGTCCAATGCGTTGCCTGAATCGGCCGGTGTGGCCGCAGGTGAGGGCGCGGCTGCGGGCTCTGGATCACCCTCCTTCAGCCCCCTCTATCAGCAAATCAAGTCCTTGATCTTGCGCAGCCTGCAAGCAGGCGAGTGGCGTCCGGGCGAAGCCATCCCCAGTGAAATCGAACTGGCCCTGCGGTTCAAGGTCAGCCAAGGCACGGTGCGCAAGGCCATTGACGAGCTTGCCGCCGAGAACCTGTTGGTGCGCCGCCAAGGCAAAGGCACCTACGTGGCGACCCATGCCGAAGAGCGGGTTCAATACCGTTTTTTGCGCCTGACCCCGGATCACCCCGAGGCTGCGGGCCCTGTTCATCGCGAGTTGCTGGACTGTCGGCGCCTGCGCGCGCCTGCCGACATTGCGCGAATCCTGCAACTCAAGGCGGGAGACATGGTGGTGGAAGTGCGTCGTGTGCTGCATTTTGCGGGTCGCCCCGTCGTGTTGGACGACATCTGGTTGCCGGGGCACATGTTCAAAGGCCTCACGGTCGAGCGTTTGAGTGACTACAAAGGGCCGATGTATGGCTTGTTTGAAACCGAATTCGGGGTGCGCATGATCCGCGCCGAAGAAAAAATTCGGGCGGTTCTGGCGGAAGAGGCCGAGAGTGCCTTGCTCAAAATCCCCGTCGGAACGCCCCTGCTGAGTGTGGAGCGCTTGTCGCGTACCTACGACGATCGACCGGTGGAGCTGCGTCGTGGTCTGTACTTGACGCAATCCCATCACTACCGGAATGAACTGAATTAGCTCTGCTGAGCACTTTGCCCGCGGCCGACAAGGGATTGCCCTTAAAATCGCGGATTCTTTGACTGTTTTTTGGCGATAGGCAGGAGCCTTCAGAAAAATGGCTGACAACACCAAACCCAAACGCCCCGTCTACCGGAACATCCACATCACGGATCTCCGCAGCTACCGCCTGCCTCTGGCAGGTGTCGTCTCGATCCTGCACCGGATCAGTGGCGCGCTGATGTTTCTTCTGATGCCCTTCATCATCTGGATGTTCGACACCAGCTTGACCACGGAGATCTCCTACGACCAGTTCACGGCCGTGTTTGCCGCTGGTTGTGCCGATGGCGCCGTCCCGGGATGGTTCTTCAAACTCATCGCGCTCGGCCTGATCTGGGCCTACCTGCTGCACTTCATGGCTGGCATGCGCCATCTGTTGATGGAAATCACCCACTCCTACAGCAAAGAGCAGGGTAAATCCACTGCCGTGGTCACCCTGGCATTGAGCTCGGCCCTGACCGTGGTGCTGGGTGCCAAGCTGTTCGGCCTGTTCTGATTCTCACGTTTCGACCCCAGGAACAATAACCATGTCTCAAAACTACGGAACCAAGCGCATCGTGACCGGTGCGCACTACGGTCTGCGCGACTGGCTGGCACAGCGCGTCACGGCCATCCTGATGGCGCTGTTCACCATCGTGCTGCTAGCCCAGGTGCTCATCGGTGAGCCTGTCAGCTATGACAAGTGGGCCGGTATCTTTTCGTCGCAATGGATGAAGACCCTGACCTTCGTGGTCATCTTGGCCATGTTCTATCACGTGTGGGTGGGCGTGCGCGACATCTTCATGGACTACATCAAGCCGGTTGGTATTCGTCTGAGCCTGCACGTGTTTGCCATCGTGTGGCTGGTGGGCTGTGCCGGTTGGGCCATCCAAGTGCTGTGGAGACTGTGAAAAAATGAGTGCAACTTCTCTTCCTACCCGCAAGTTTGACGTCGTCATCGTCGGGGCTGGTGGCTCTGGCATGCGCGCGTCGCTGCAACTGTCCCTGGCTGGCCTCAACGTGGCCGTGTTGTCCAAGGTCTTCCCGACGCGCTCGCACACCGTGGCAGCGCAAGGCGGCATCGGCGCCTCGCTGGGCAACATGTCTGAAGACAACTGGCATTACCACTTCTTTGACACCATCAAAGGATCGGACTACCTGGGCGACCAGGACGCCATTGAGTTCATGTGCCGTGAAGCACCCAAGGTCGTGTACGAGCTTGAGCACTTCGGCATGCCGTTTGACCGCAACCCTGACGGCACCATCTACCAGCGTCCGTTCGGTGGTCACACCGCCAACTACGGCGAAAAGCCCGTGCAACGCGCTTGCGCCGCCGCTGACCGCACCGGTCATGCTCTGCTGCACACGCTGTACCAGCAAAACGTCAAGGCCCGCACGCAGTTCTTCGTCGAGTGGATGGCGCTGGACGTGATCCGCGATGCCGAAGGCGACGCCGTCGGCGTGACCGCCCTGGAGATGGAAACGGGCGAAGTGCATGTGTTGCACGCCAAAACCGTGCTGTTCGCCACCGGTGGCGCCGGCCGTATCTATCAGGCTTCCACCAACGCCTTCATCAACACAGGCGATGGTTTGGGCATGGCGGCACGCGCAGGCATCCCCCTGGAAGACATGGAGTTCTGGCAGTTCCACCCCACCGGCGTGGCCGGCGCAGGCGTGTTGCTGACCGAAGGCTGCCGTGGCGAAGGCGCGATCTTGCGCAACAGCAATGGCGAGCGCTTCATGGAGCGTTATGCGCCCACCTTGAAGGACCTGGCCCCGCGTGACTTCGTGTCCCGCTCGATGGACCAGGAGATCAAGGAAGGCCGTGGCTGTGGTCCCAACAAGGACTACGTGCTGCTGGACATGACCCACCTGGGTTCTGAGACCATCATGAAGCGCCTGCCTTCGGTGTTCGAGATTGGCCACAACTTTGCCAACGTCGACATCACCAAAGAGCCGATCCCCGTGGTGCCGACCATCCATTACCAAATGGGCGGCATCCCGACCAACGTCCATGGTCAAGTGGTGGTGCCCGGCAACGGTAAGCCCAACGACATCATCAACGGCTTGTACGCGGTGGGCGAGTGCTCCTGCGTGAGCGTGCACGGCGCCAACCGCCTGGGCACCAACTCGCTGTTGGACCTGTTGGTGTTTGGTCGCGCCGCCGGCAACCACATTGTCGACTTCAACCTCAAGTCGAAAAACCACAAGCCACTTCCCAAGGATGCGGCTGACAAGACCCTGGCCCGCTTGGCGCGTCTGGACAGTGCCAAGAATGGCGAATATTCCCAAGACGTCGCCAACGATATGCGCGCCGCGATGCAGCAACACGCGGGCGTGTTCCGCACCCAGTCCAGCCTGGAAGAGGGCGTCAAGAAGATCGCCGCCTTGCGTGAGCGGGTCAAGAGCATTGGCCTGAAGGACAACTCCAAGGTGTTCAACACTGCCCGCATTGAAGCGCTCGAAGTCGACAACCTGATCGAAGCTGCTCAAGCCACCATCGTGGCGGCCGCAGCCCGTCCGGAAAGCCGTGGCGCTCACGCCCACAACGACTTCCCGAACCGCGACGACGCCAACTGGATGAAACACTCACTGTGGTATTCCGAAGGCAACCGCCTGGATTACAAGCCTGTGAATCTGCAACCCCTCACGGTGGAATCCGTTCCGCCCAAGGTCCGTACGTTCTGACGAGAATCGCACCATGAAGCGCACTTTCAAAATCTACCGCTACGATCCGGACAAGGATGCCAAGCCCTACATGCAGACCCTTGAGGTTGAGCTCGACGGCCATGAGCGCATGTTGCTGGATGCCCTGATCAAGCTCAAGGCGGTGGATCCCACCTTGTCCTTCCGCCGCTCTTGCCGCGAAGGCGTTTGCGGTTCGGACTCGATGAACATCAACGGCAAAAATGGTCTGGCTTGCCTGACCAATATGCTGACCTTGCCGGGCGAGATCGTCCTCAAGCCGCTGCCAGGGCTGCCCGTCGTGCGCGACTTGATCGTCGACATGACCGACTTCTTCAAGCAGTACAACTCGATCAAGCCGTACCTCGTCAACGACACGCCGCCGCCTGAAAAAGAGCGTCTGCAGTCGCCTGAAGAGCGCGAAGAGCTTGATGGCCTGTACGAGTGCATTTTGTGCGCCAGCTGCTCGACCAGTTGCCCCAGTTTCTGGTGGAATCCTGACAAGTTCGTGGGGCCTGCCGGCTTGCTGCAAGCCTACCGCTTCATTGCCGACAGCCGCGATGAAAGCACGAGCGATCGCCTGGACAACCTGGAAGATCCCTACCGCTTGTTCCGTTGCCACACCATCATGAACTGCGTGGATGTATGCCCCAAGGGCCTCAATCCCACCAAGGCCATTGGCAAGATCAAGGAGCTGATGGTGCGCCGCGCCGTATGATGCCTTTTTAAAATGCCTACGACCCTGACCCCGCCGCCGCCATCCATCCGTGGGCCTGTGCCCGATGCGGACGAATTGCGGCGTCTGCGTTGGCGCTGCCGGCGCGGTCTGCTCGAGAACGACCTCTTCATTGATCGCTTTTTCGAGCTCCATGGTGAAAACCTGACCGTTGCCCTGGTACAGGGTTTGCATGAACTCATGGACCTGTCAGACAATGACCTGTTGGATCTGTTTTTGGCGCGTAAGCCGCCTCAAGCTGGTCTGGACACGCCAGAAGTCCGCCAGGTGCTGGAGTTGATGCACGCAGCCGGTGCTTCGCGTTTGCCTTCAGAGGCAGGCGCACCGATTTCCCGATAATTCGTCCAATTCGCAAGACCGACCTCTAGGAGCGCTCATGACCCCGTCCGACGTGAAAGCCACACTCTCGTTTTCAGACGGCAGTCCAAACATGGACCTGCCGATCTACAAGGGCACCGTTGGCCCCGACGTGATCGATATTCGCAAGCTGTACGCACAAACCGGCAAGTTCACCTACGACCCTGGTTTCCTGTCGACGGCTTCGTGTAACTCGACCATCACCTACATCGACGGTGACAAGGGCGAGTTGCTGTATCGCGGCTACCCCATTGAGCAGTTAGCCACCAACTGCGACTTCCTGGAAACCTGCTATTTGCTGTTGAATGGCGAGTTGCCCAATGGCACGCAAAAAGACGAGTTCGTGAACCGGGTGACTCAGCACACCATGGTCAACGAGCAAATGCAGTTCTTTCTGCGTGGTTTCCGCCGTGATGCACACCCGATGGCCGTTTTGACGGGCTTGGTTGGCGCGTTGTCGGCCTTCTATCACGACAGCACGGACATCAACAATCCTGAGCACCGTCAGGTGGCCGCGATTCGCTTGATCGCCAAGATGCCTACGTTGGTGGCCATGGCCTACAAGTACGCCGTCGGTCAGCCTTTCGTGTACCCCAAGAACGACCTGTCGTACTCCGAGAACTTCATGCGCATGATGTTCGCGACGCCGTGCGAAGAGTACAAAGTCAATGACGTGCTGGTGCGCGCCATGGACCGCATCTTCATCCTGCACGCGGACCACGAGCAAAACGCCTCGACCTCGACCGTGCGCTTGTGCGGCTCGTCGGGCACCAACCCGTTCGCGGCCATCGCGGCTGGTGTGGCCTGCTTGTGGGGCCCCGCTCACGGTGGTGCCAATGAAGCTGCCTTGAACATGCTGGAAGAAATCCAGCGCAATGGTGGCGTCGAGAAGATCGGCGACTTCATTGCCCAGGTCAAGGACAAGAACTCCAACGTCAAGTTGATGGGTTTTGGTCACCGCGTGTACAAGAACTACGACCCGCGTGCCAAGCTGATGCGCGAAACCTGCCACGAAGTGTTGAACGAGTTGGGTCTGCAAAACGATCCACTGTTCAAGCTGGCCATGGCGTTGGAAAAAATCGCCCTGGAAGACGACTACTTCGTGTCGCGCAAGCTGTACCCGAACGTCGACTTCTATTCGGGCATCGTGCAACGTGCCATCGGCATCCCCGTGTCCTTGTTCACGGCGATTTTCGCCCTGGCGCGCACCGTGGGCTGGATCGCGCAACTGAATGAAATGATTGGTGACCCCGAGTACAAAATCGGTCGTCCCCGTCAGTTGTTTGTCGGTTCGCCCAAGCGGGATCTCAAGCCGATCAGCGAGCGTTGATCAGCGCTTGAATCGCGAAACAGAAAACCCCGGTGTCAGCCGGGGTTTTTTTCGCCCCATGGCTTAAAATCATGATCCTTTCTCCCCACAAAGCGGCTGTAGGTACCATGGGACGCACCCTTTACGACAAGATTTGGGACGAACACATCGTCCACACCGAAGACGACGGCACGTCTGTGCTCTACATCGATCGCCATCTGGTGCATGAAGTGACCAGCCCGCAGGCCTTTGATGGTCTGGCCATGGCGGGCCGCAAGGTCTGGCGTCTGTCGGCCAACCTGGCCGTGAGCGACCACAACGTGCCCACCACGGATCGCAGCGAAGGCATCACCGATCCGATCTCGAAACTGCAGGTCGATACGCTGGACGCCAACTGCGACCGCGTGGGCATCACCCAGTTCAAGA
>JAZJZP010000272.1:0-4830 GCA_040389805.1 Pseudomonadota bacterium | reverse complement strand
AGATGAACGACAAGCGTCAGGGCATCGTGCATGTGATTGGCCCAGAGCAGGGCGCGACCTTGCCCGGCATGACCGTGGTGTGCGGCGACAGCCACACCTCGACGCATGGCGCGTTTGGCGCGCTGGCGCACGGCATCGGCACTTCTGAGGTTGAGCATGTGCTGGCAACGCAAACGCTGCTGGCCAAGAAGGCCAAGAACATGCTGGTCAAGGTCGACGGCGTGCTGACCAAGGGCTGTGGCGCGAAAGACATCGTGCTGGCCATCATCGGCAAGATCGGCACCGCTGGCGGCACCGGCTACACCATCGAGTTCGCAGGCACGGCCATTCGTGCCTTGAGCATGGAAGGCCGCATGACGGTGTGCAACATGGCCATTGAAGGCGGCGCGCGCGCTGGCTTGGTGGCCGTGGACGACACCACCATCAATTACGTCAAGGGTCGCCCCTTCAGCCCTGCTGGGCTGGAGTGGGATCAGGCGGTGGCCTACTGGCGCACGCTGCACACCGATGCTGACGCGCATTTTGATGCGGTCGTTGAGCTCGATGCCAGCCAGATCAAGCCGCAGGTCACCTGGGGCACGTCGCCCGAAATGGTTTTGTCGATTGATGACCGCGTGCCCGATCCTGACAAGGAAAAGGATGCCAACAAGCGTTCGGCCATGGAGCGCGCCTTGCAGTACATGGCGCTGGAGCCCAACAAGGCCATCAATGACATCCTGATTGACAAGGTGTTCATCGGTTCATGCACCAACTCGCGCATTGAAGACATGCGGGAAGCGGCGGCCGTCGTCAAGCATGTGGGTGGGCGCATCGCCTCCAACGTCAAGCTGGCGCTGATCGTTCCCGGCTCGGGGTTGGTCAAAGAGCAGGCCGAGCGTGAAGGTCTGGACGTGATTTTCAAGGCCGCTGGGTTTGAGTGGCGCGAGCCGGGTTGTTCGATGTGTCTGGCCATGAACGCCGACCGACTGGAGCCTGGTGAGCGTTGCGCGTCCACCAGCAACCGCAATTTCGAAGGCCGTCAGGGCGCGGGTGGTCGCACCCACTTGGTCAGCCCTGCGATGGCAGCGGCTGCGGCCATGGAAGGCCATTTCGTGGACGTGCGCCGCATTTCCTGAACCCATTTCTACATCTCTTGGAGTTATCGACATGAAACGCTTCACCTCGCTGACCGCTGTTTTGGCTGCTCTGATCGCTGTTCTCACACTGGCCGGCTGCAATACGGTGCATGGCTTTGGTCAGGACGTTGAGAAGGTCGGGGGCAAGATCTCTGGCGCTGCCGCAAAGTAATCTCATGCAAGCATTTCGCATTCACAAGGGCATCGTTGCCCCCATGGACCGGGAAAACGTCGACACCGACGCCATCATTCCCAAGCAGTACCTCAAATCGATCAAGAAGACGGGCTTTGGCCCCAACCTGTTCGACGAGTGGCGCTATCTGGACGCAGGCGAGCCCGGGCAAGACCCGGCCACCCGCAAACCCAACCCGGACTTCGTGCTCAACCAGCCGCGTTACCAAGGGGCCTCGGTCCTGCTGGCGCGCAAGAACTTTGGCTGCGGCTCCAGCCGCGAGCACGCACCCTGGGCGCTGGATCAGTACGGCTTTCGCGCCATCATCGCGCCCAGTTTTGCCGACATCTTCTTCAACAACAGCTTCAAGAACGGCCTGTTGCCGATCGTGCTGACCGAGTTGCAAGTCGACAACCTCTTCAACGAGGTCGCGGCTTTTCCAGGCTACCAGCTGACCATTGATCTGGAGCGCCAGGTGGTGCTCAAGCCCGATGGCACCGAGCTGTCCTTTGATGTGCAGGCTTTTCGCAAGTTCTGTCTGATCAACGGCTTTGACGACATTGGTCTGACCCTGCGCTACGCCGACAAGATCAAGGCTTTTGAAGCCGAACGCCTGGCTCAAAAGCCCTGGCTCAACCACCGCATCGTTTAAACACCATGGTCATGAAGATTGCAGTATTGCCCGGCGACGGCATCGGTCCCGAGATCGTCACCGAGGCCGTCAAGGTGCTCAAGGCCTTGGATTTGCCCTTCGAGATGGAAGAGGCTAAGGTCGGTGGCGCCGCGTATGACGCTCACGGCCATCCTTTGCCCGAGCACACGCTCAAGCTGGCGATGGACTCCGATGCCGTGTTGTTTGGCTCCGTGGGTGACTGGAAGTACGACAAGCTCGACCGTCCTTTGCGTCCTGAGCAGGCCATCCTGGGTCTGCGCAAGAACATGGGTCTGTTTGCCAACTTCCGTCCGGCCATCTGCTACCCGCAACTGACGCACGCGTCCAGCCTCAAGCCAGAGTTGGTCGCGGGTCTGGACATCCTCATCATCCGTGAGCTGACGGGCGACATCTACTTTGGTCAACCTCGTGGTCGCCGCCTGGCGCCGGATGGTGAGTTCAAAGGTGCTGAAGAAGCTTTTGACACCATGCGCTATTCGCGCCCGGAGATTGAGCGCATCGCCCACGTGGCGTTCCAGGCAGCTCGCAAGCGCAGCAAGCGCGTTACCAGCGTCGACAAGGCCAATGTGCTGGAGACCTTCCAGTTCTGGAAGGACGTGGTCATCGAAGTGCACGCGCAGTATCCCGACATTGAGCTGGACCACATGTATGTGGACAACGCCGCCATGCAATTGGTCAAGGCGCCCAAGAAGTTCGATGTGCTGTTCACCGGCAATATGTTTGGCGACATCCTCTCCGATGCTGCCGCGATGCTGACCGGCTCCATCGGCATGCTGCCTTCAGCCTCGCTGAACGCCAAGGGTCAGGGCCTGTACGAGCCCAGCCACGGTTCGGCACCGGACATCGCCGGCAAGGGCGTGGCCAATCCTCTGGCCACGATTCTGAGCGCCGCCATGATGCTGCGTTTCAGTCTCAACCAGGAAGAAGCCGCCAGCCGCATCGAACGTGCGGTGCAGGCGGTGCTGGAGCAAGGCTTGCGCACGGCAGACATCTACAGTGAAGGCACCCGCAAGGTGGGCACGGTTGACATGGGCGAGGCTGTGTTGGCCGCGCTCAAGGCGCAGGGCTGAGCCCGGTCGCACGACAAGGAAATCAAAATGGCAACGAAGTTAGTAGGTTTGGTGGGTTGGCGCGGCATGGTCGGCTCGGTCTTGATGGACCGCATGCAGGCCGAGGGCGACTTCGCCTTGATCGAGCCGGTGTTTTTCAGCACCAGCAATGCAGGTGGCAAGGCTCCGGCCATGGCCAAAAACGAGACGATGCTCAAAGATGCCTACAGCATTGATGAGCTCAAGCGCTGCGACATCATCATCACCGCGCAAGGTGGCGACTACACCAGCGACGTGTTCGAAAAACTGCGCGCCACGGGCTGGAAGGGTCACTGGATCGACGCCGCCTCAACGCTGCGCATGCAGGACAACGCCGTCATCGTCCTGGATCCGGTCAATCTGCCGGTCATCAAGGACTCGCTCGCCAAGGGTGGTAACAACTGGGTGGGTGGCAACTGCACCGTCAGTTGCATGTTGATGGGCGTCGGAGCCCTCTACAAGGCCGGACTGGTGGAGTGGATGACGACCCAAACCTACCAGGCCGCTTCTGGTGGCGGTGCGCAGCACATGCGCGAACTGCTGACCCAGTTCGGCACGCTCAATGCCGAGGTCAAGTCGCTGCTGGATGATCCCAAGGGTGCCATCCTGGAGATCGACCGCAAGATCATCGCCAAGCAGCGCTCTTTGAGTGAAGCCGAAACGGCCAACTTTGGGGCCCCTTTGGGTGGCTCGCTCATTCCCTGGATCGACAAGGACCTGGGCAATGGCATGAGCAAGGAAGAGTGGAAGGGCGGCGCCGAGACCAACAAGATCTTGGGTCAAGGCGAAGGCTTTGGGACCCCGGGTGTGCCGGTCGATGGTTTTTGCGTACGCATCGGCGCCATGCGCAGCCACAGCCAGGCCCTGACCTTTAAGCTCAAAAAGGATGTTCCTCTGGCGGACATTGAAGCCATGATCGCGGCCGACAATCAGTGGGTCAAAGTAGTGCCCAACACGCGGGAGGCCACGATCAAGGACTTGACGCCGGTCGCGGTGACGGGCACTTTGACCATCCCGGTGGGGCGTTTGCGCAAAATGGCGATGGGCCCGCAATACCTCGGCGCCTTCACCATTGGCGATCAACTGTTGTGGGGTGCGGCCGAGCCTTTGCGCCGCATGCTGCGCATCCTTTTGGACGCTTGATGGTCTTGGACTGTTGCGACTGCGCCCGGTTACAACGGTTTGAAACAATCTTTGTAACCGCTGATGTTGCCTCGGGGCGACAATACCGGTCACCAGTGATCTGAAAAGCAGGGTAAGCACCCGGCATTTCGGATCAGTATTTGCATGAGCTTGTCATCGTATCTGCTTGATGCTATTGTGTTTTCTGCTGCGTACCGTCTGCAGGTGTGGGTTTGCATCCGAATCTGTTTCAGATTGGGGTGAGCCTATGGGCCGATTGAACGGCTTGATGACGACTTGGGAGACGCCTTGAAAGATCATTCGTTGTCCGCGGGGCGCTTTGCCCTGAATCGGGTTGCTGTTGCTGCGGCTTGTACCGCACTGTCGCTGTTGCCGGCCGCTTCTTGGGCGCTGGGGCTTGGCCGTTTGAATGTGCAGAAGCCCTGCACGCTGAAATCGACGTCACCAGCCTCACGCCTGAAGAGGGCTCGACGCTGCAGGTGCGTGTCGCCTCGCCTGAAACCTACCGAGCTGCCGGGGTTGATTTCAACCAAGTGCTGGCAGCTACCACCATCACGCTGCAAAAGCGCGCCGATGGTCGCTCGTTTCTGAACATCGTCAGCGATCGCTCAGTGCAAGAGCCTTTTGTGGATGTGATTC
>JAZJZP010000271.1:2282-2752 GCA_040389805.1 Pseudomonadota bacterium | reverse complement strand
CTCCATTCACAACTTATCGGCGGTCTGTCCCTAGAACTTAAGCAACGTGGCTGACCACAGAGGCTTCTCGCTGGCCTGCATAGTGGGCGACCAAAGCCAACAATTCTTCTTCGCCGTACGGTTTACCCAGGTAATGATTCGCCCCCAGCTGCGTTGCATAGTCGACGTGTTTTTGCGCCGTCCGGGATGAAATCATCACCACCGGCAGAGCCGCCCAACGCTCGTTGCCTCGAATGTTGCGCAACAAGTCAAACCCGTCCATGCGTGGCATTTCAATGTCCGACAAGACGATGGTGGGCACTTCCTCGGCCAATCGCTCCAAGGCATCGATGCCATCCTTTGCCAGCACGACACGATAACCTTCACGCACCAGCAAACGTTGCGTCACACGGCGCACGGTCAGAGAGTCGTCAACCACCAACACCATCGGCGGCGTGCTCGCCTGCGTACCCAGCCCCGATGGCCGCGAA
>JAZJZP010000271.1:0-2272 GCA_040389805.1 Pseudomonadota bacterium | reverse complement strand
CCACCACAGGCTCTTGCGGTCCATCGACATCATCCGAAGCACCCGAATGCAAAGCGGCTGCGGTATACGCCAGCGCGCGATCGCCATACACCGTGGCCAAAGCCACCGGGTTGTAGATCAAGGAGACCGCACCGGACGCCAGCAAGGTCATGCCCGCCAAACCTGGAAGACGTGCCAACTGCGGCCCCAGATTCTTGACGACCACTTCCTGGTTACCCAAGACTTCGTCGACGTGCAGCACGATGCGTTGCTGCGCAGAGCGCACCACGATCACGGGCAACGTACGGCCCAGCTCCAACCCACGTGGGCTGATTTGCAGCAAGGCACCAAGCCAGTAGAAGGGCAAGACCTGATCCGCAAACTGGTAGGTTCCGCTGGCATAGGCCTGCGCCACCTCGTCGGGTTTGGCTCGCCGCACCATCTCAATCAAGTGAGTGGGCACCGCGACATTGACCGCGCCGCAACGCATCATCACCACCTTGGTCACGGCCGTGGTCAAGGGCAAGATCAGCTTGAAGCTGGTGCCCTTCCCGGCCGCCGTGGACGTTTCAATGCGACCGCCCATGGCGTTCACTTCAGCACGGACCACGTCCATACCAATGCCACGACCAGCCAGTTCGGTCACGGTTTCGGCCGTTGAAAACCCTGGGGTAAAGATCATCTGAGCCAGATCGCCCGCAGGAACATCAACGCCAGGCTTGATCAAGCCCAGTGCCTGTGCCTTTTGGCGGATCCGGTCCAGATTCAGACCAGCGCCGTCATCACGGAACTCAATGCTGACCTCGTTACCTTCCTGACGCAGAGACACGACGACCAAGCCTGACGGATCCTTGCCCGCTTGGGTACGCACTGCTGGCGTTTCAATACCATGGGTGATGCAATTGCGCAGCAAGTGCTCAAAAGCACCCGTCATGCGCTCCAGCACACCTCGGTCCACTTCGGTAGCGCCACCAACGATGTCGAGTCGAACCTGCTTGCCGGTCTCTTTGGCCGCCTGACGAACCACACGGTAGAGCCGGTCAGACATGCCTTCAAACTCAACCATGCGCGTGCGCAACAGGTCGTCTTGCAAGTCCCGCGTCAACCGCGCCTGAGCCGCCAATTGGTCTTCGGCGACTTCAAGGGTGCGGTGCAAAGAGCGCTGCACCGTGGCCACGTCGTTGACCGACTCGGCCATCATGCGTGTCAGCTCCTGGAAACGCGTGTAACGGTCGAACTCCAGGGGGTCAAAATTCTGGCTCGCGGCACGGGCCGCTTCCAACCGAGTCGCCAACTGGGTATCGGCTTGCAACTCAATGTCACGCAGGTGCTGACGCAAGCGATCCAAGTTGTCCGTCAAGTCGGTCAGCGACCCACGAATCTGCCCCACTTGTGAGGCCAGACGGGTACGGGTGATACTGACCTCGCCTGCGTGGTTCACCAAACGGTCCAACAGTTGGGGACGCACACGCACCACGGCCTGATTCGCCGCGGCTGCCGCAACTTCACGCACAGGCGCCACCGACATGCGATGCCCGTTGTTGGCCAAAGATGTCCAGTCAATCCCGGAGGGCGTTGCGTCCGATGTGACGGCCTCGACGGGCAAGGCTGGCGCCTCGGTTGGCTCGGTCGTGCTGGCCGGTACAGGCAAAGACTCCATGGCGCGAGCCACGGACTCGACTGGCTCGGCAGGCGGCAAGGGTTTGCTGACCTCGGCTTCGTAGCTTTGCTGGTCGCGCTGACAAAGGGCTTCGAACTCCTCAACCATGCCGTCAACGCGGCCTTCCAGTGGCTCAACGTCGGCATGAGTGATTGCATCAGAGCCGATCAGGTGCTCAATGACCGTCTCCAGGCGGTGGGCCAATTCGCCCAAACGCATGGCTCCAGCCAACCGAGCCCCACCTTTGAACGTGTGCAACGTCCGCATGCAGGCAGAGGGTGCTGCCGGAAGTGACGGCTGAGCCAACCACTCGCGCATCTGGCTGGCCAACTGGGGCAACAGCTCCTGAGCTTCTTCTTGGAAAATAGGGAACAAGTCGGGGTCGACAGCGTCATGCGCTTCCAGATCATCCCGATCGTCCAGGGAGCCCAGGCTGTCTAACTTGCGCGCGACAGGGGCCACCGTGGCAGACACCTCAGGAAGCTGGTCCAGTGACTTGATCTCAGCCTGTCCCAAAGGCGCAGGATGCGTCAGCGTCACTTCGTCGTGTTCTTCTGCCTCTTGCACCACCACCTCAGGCTCGACGGGCTGCGAAAAGTCAGCCTCAGGCTCTTCAGAGGACCGCACCAGCCT
>JAZJZP010000270.1:0-6356 GCA_040389805.1 Pseudomonadota bacterium | reverse complement strand
GGGCCTGCTCTGAGTCGCGCTGTTTGTCTCCAATGCCAGCGATCATGAAGAGCGAAACCAACTCCTCCACAATGCGTTGCGCGCGTTGCGGGTTGATGTCTCTGTAATTGATCTCGTACAGATTGGTGTTGCCGCTAGAGGTGACGTGAATATCGCGGGTCAAGCGGTCGATCACCTTTTCGCGGTCCCGGTCGTTCAACTTATCCAGGCCAACAATTCGGGGGGATCGCATCAGGCGTTCCACATTGGGTCGGCTGATGAGCGTGCGCGCGAGCATGCGCACCTGCTGTTCCACATCGGGCTGGAATGCCAAGCCAGTCATCAAGGGTTTGAGCACGGTTGCCGTGTCAACGTAGACACGGGCGGTGGCTTCATAGCGATCCCTCATCACGAACACACCCGTGGCACCAAGGATGGCGATGGCCCACGCCACGGCGGCGCCAATCCAGCGTCGTCGCCACATGGCGCTCAAAATACCGGCCACTTGTTTTAAAAGGTCATCCATACCAGAAAAGGTTTGACGTCGGCCACTGCATTAGTGGTCGATCATCAGATGTCATGTCAGCAATTGATTCAGAACCAGCTCTGAGGAACGATGATGATGTCTCCTGGCTTGATCTCAACATTGGCTGAGATATCGCCACGTTTGATCAAATCCTTGAGGCGCAAGCTGTATTGCTTGCCTTGTTCGGTGCCACGCACCAGCACCGCACCATTGCCATCTGCAAAATCGGTCAGGCCACCGGCTTGGATCATTACATCCAGCAAGGTCATGTTTTGCCTGAAGGCCACGGCCTGAGGGCGAGTGGCTTCACCCACGATGCGGATTTGTTCGGTCGAGACGCCCTGGAAATTGCTCACGATCACGGTCACCACCGGTTCGCGAATGAACTTGGCCAAGGCCTTCTCAATGTCGCGAGACAGATCAGCCGGCTGGCGCCCTGCAGCTTCAAGGTTCTCGACCAATGGCAGGGAGATGCGGCCATCGGGGCGCACCATGACTTTTGATGACAGCTCGGGATTGCGCCAAACCACAATATCGAGCGTGTCCATGGCGCCAATTTTGTACAGGTGATCGGGCGTGGTGGCCACGGCTGGCGCAGGCGGGTAGCGGTTGAACGAGCCACAGCCGGCCATGACGGCAGCGAGGGTGGCGATCAACGCAACGCGAGAAAAAGAAGAAAGTGAAATGTGGCGAAAGACCATTGTCGTTACCCCGGAGAAGTCTATATTGCGAGCATAGGGCCAATTTACATCCGGACACAGGCAACGGCGCTCGAGATCCTCGACCTGAGGGGGCTGAGAGGGTTGTTGTGTCATCAATGCACCAGTTTGGTTTTATCACACCCCCAAGCTAGGGTGTGGCGAAAGCAGCGGCGACTCTTGGACAATCCCCGACTTGGGATTGTTTTTTGTGCAATCAGGCCATCGGTTTGCCAGAAAGTTAAACGCAATATGCTCCAGTGTTTTGAAGACTCCCCTGACTTTGCCAAACAAGATCGGGCACCGTTTAAGTTCAAACATCGTTTGATGGGGCATCCCGCGCTCAGTCTGGAGAATCTGGGCCGTGTGATCCCGGCGTTGCCTAAAGAGCAGGTCTATTACTCAAGTGGCCTGCTGAGTAAAAGCGACGACTTCGATCGGGCGCACATTGAGCATGGCAATGGACTGACCATTGAGCAGACCATTGAAAACATCCGTACCTCGGATTCCTACATCATGGTGCGTTCGCCGGAGGTGGACGCGTCGTTCAAGCCGCTCTTTAATGAGTTGGTTGGCGATGTGGGGGCCTTGATTCGTCGCCAGGGCGGCGGGGATCGTGTGGTTAATCCTCAGCTGTATTTGTTCATCGCATCGCCTAACAGTCTGACGCCATTTCACATCGATCGCTACTCGACCTATTTGATGCAGTTTCGAGGGGCCAAAGAGGTCAAAGTATTCCCTGGTGGGGATGAGCGTGTCGTGACCGCCGTCGAGTGCGAAAACTTCATGGCCCGTGCGGGGCAGCGTCCCACCTGGAAGCCCGACAGCGAAAACCTGGGAACGTCCTTCCACTTTGCTCCCGGAGAGGCCTTGCACATTCCCTTTGTCGCCGGGCATTACGTCAAAAATGGGGCAGATGACGTGTCCATTTCCATGTCGATCATTTTCAATACGCGAGACACGGCCCATCGCATTCGCGCGCTGCTGTTCAATCAGCGTGTCCGCCCCACGATGACATCGTTGGGCTTGAGTCCTTCTCCCGTGGGGAGCCATGCTTTTGTGGATGCCCTCAAATCGCAAACGTATCGCGCGGCGTCCTGGTTGGCGCGCTCTATGGGGCAGGGTGAATGAAGCGGTTTGTGCTCGTTGGGCTGTTGATCTCGCTTGGGTTTGCTGTTGCCGTAGCGTTCTATTTATACCAATCGTCTCAGGCAGGGTCTTCGCGCTTGGTGGGCAGTGCCCCACCGGCCTCAACGCTGTCACTGGCCATCTTGGGTGACTCGGACAGCCACTCTTACCATGATCGGGTCTCCTTTCCTGCAGGCCATGCTCAGCGGGCTGGGGCGTTCCATGACATGACTTGGCAATGGAGCGAGGTGTTGTTCAATCTTCGCCGGGATGCCGTCGACCTGGGCGCTTGGGGGCACTGGGGCACTTGGTGGCCTGTGGCCCTGCTGCACGACAAGCTCGGATGGGGTGGGCGGGCGCCTGCCAAAGAGGACTTTCAATACAATTTTTCACAATCCGGCGCTGAGTGCGAGTCGCTGATTCGTGATCGGATGGCGCTTCGATTGGTTCGTTTGATGGACCTCGATACCACGCGTTGGACCCATGGCGTGGTGGTGATTCGGATTGGCGTCAACAGTTTTGGCACCCGCGAGGCATTGCAGGCGCTGTCGGTCAATCCTGATGATCCTGGCGTGCAGGCCAGCATGACCAACTGCGTGGGGCAGATCCAGCAATCGGTGGCATTGATTCACGAACACCATCCGAAGACCAATATTGTTTTGGTGGGTATCTTTGACAACTCGAATTGGGCACGGTTGACCAAGTTCTGGCAGTCAGCCGGTGAGAAGAACAACATCGCTCAAGGGCTGAATCATTTTGACCAAGCGTTGCGGGGTATGGTGGCCAAAGACAAGCGACTAGCCTTCTTTGATGATCGGGCTTGGTTTGATGTGCGTTGGGGGGGCAGGGATCAGCAGGGGTTGCCGGCATACCGGCCCGTGGTGCTGGGTTCCAGATACCAAGTATTCAATACAGTAGGCGATCACCCCCAGCACGCCACCTTGGTGGATGGTCACGCCGGTCTGGTGTGGAACCTCTTATGGGCGCAGTCCTTGGTGGCGCTCATCAATCAGTCCTTTGATGAACGCATCCCAGAGATCACCGATGCGGAGTTGATACGTTGGTTGGACCATGCCACAGCAGGGCGCTGGTAGACATTGATCCATGCACGCAGTGTAGTATTCCTCGCCATGCCCGCACCCACTTCAACTTTGCGCATCGTTCATGTTGTCGACTCCCTGGAGTTTGGCGGTCTTGAGCGGGTGGTCACCGATTTGGCCAAAGCCCAGCAAGCCGCTGGTCACTGGGTCAGCGTCTTCAGCATCAATGACACCGACGGTTTCAAGCCGGAGCTCATACAGGCCGGGATCACGGTTGTCGAAGGGCATAAGCAAGGGGGGCTAGACCTCAAAGTCTTGAAGGCGCTGAGGCAATGGGTGCGGACGCAGTCAATTGATGTCGTGCACGCGCACAACTTCGTGCCCAACTACCATGCAGCCGCTGCGATGTTCGGCCTGGGGCGCAAGCCGGTGTTGGTGTGTACTTGCCATGACATGGGCATGCGCCTGAGTAACCGAAAACTTCGCTGGCTGTTCAGGTTGTCCTTGACCCGCACGGCGCGGGTGGTCATGGTCGGGCAGCAAGTGCACGACCAATACATCGCGACCGGTTTGGTGTCAAAAGACCGTGCCTTGGCGGTGCTCAACGGCATCCCTGTCGAGCGTTTTGCCATGACACCCGCACGGCGTGAGCATGCGCGTCAGGCCCTGGGTTTGTCGACCGATGATTTGGTACTGGGTTGCGTGGGTCGACTGGCCGCGCTCAAGAACCACGCTCGCGTGATTGATGTAATGCCCTCCTTGTTGAAAGAGTACCCTTCACTCAAGTTGGTGATCGTTGGGGATGGGGCCATGCAATCCGCTTTGAGCGCGCAGGTGAACCGGCTGGGTTTGGGTGTCCAGGTTGTGTTGGCGGGCCAAAGAAGCGACGTCGCCGACTTGCTGCCCGCCTTCGATGTGTTTGCATTGCCGTCTCAAACCGAGGGGCTGTCGATTGCCTTGCTGGAGGCTTGCGCCACCAGTTTGGCCGTGGTGGCGACTCGGGTCGGCGGCAACCCTGAAATCATCAAGGACGGGCAAACCGGCTTGCTGATACCGGTGGATGACAACCCGGCTTTGCTGGCTGCCGTCGGCCGCTTGCTGAGTGACGCGGCACTGCGTCATCAATTGGGGGCATCGGCTTGCCGCTGGGTGCATGACCATGCATCGGCCACCGCTTTGCAGCAAGCCTACGATGCTTGCTACCGATCGGCGCTCACGGCTTAGCTGCTTTTGGCGCTTTGGAGTTGGGCCTTCCAATGGCGAAACGAGCGGCTCAAACCTTCAGCGGTTGAGACCCCCTGGGTCCAGCCGATGGCTTTCAGTGCTGCGTTGTTGTGGTGCAAAGGCCGGTACATCGAGCGCACGACATAGGTCGTGAACAGGGCCGGCAACTGGCCTTTGGACTTTTGGTTGTACCAAACCAGAAATCGGGCGCCGAGCTCGAAGGCCCAATAGGGCACGGGCACGCGGCGCATCTTTTCGACTTCTCGGCAATAGCTTTGCAGGTAGGTTTTGCACGTGGGCAGGTCGTCGTCCACCACATTGAAGGCGCTGCCCGCAGGTGCCTTGAGCGCAGCATGAGCAACGGCATCCGCACAGTTGTCAACATAGGTCAGTGGCAGCTGCGCACGCCCGCCCAGGCTGAAGAAAAAGCCCAAAGCTCGGATGCCCACCCGCGATGACATGGACCCACCGCCGGGGCCGTAGATCACGCCGGGTCTCAGGATGACGGATTCAAACCCAAAGCGTTGCTGGAACTCGTTGAACAAATGCTCTTGACGAGTTTTGGCGTATCCGTAGGGGCCTTTGTTGACCCCAACAGGTTCAGTCGGGGTGGCCTCGGACAACAGGCCGCCTTTGGGGATGGACTCTGCGCAGTAGACCGAGAAGGAGCTGATCAGCACAATGCGGCGGATGTTTTGTGCACCTGCGGCTTCGAGCAGATTGCGTGTGGTTAGCACGGTGTTGGCGAACATGTCCGCGGCGGCGCCTTTCATGCCGGCGGCCGCATGCACGATGCAGTCCATGCCGCTCACCAGCGGTTCTAACTCGCCGCGGGACAGTAAATTGGCCTGCACGGTTTCGATGTGCGCCTGCGGGTATTTCTGTTGCAGCGACTCGATCATGCCCGCTGGCGGTGCTTGACGAACATGCACCCGCAGGTGCGAGACGCCCATGCGCAGCAGACTGTCGACTATGCGTCGTCCGAGAAAACCGCCGGCTCCGGTGACTAAAACCTTCATTTTGCGGCTCCCATGCCCAGCACGATCTGATCAATCACTCGGCACACCCGCAAAATGTGAGCGGGCTCTATCGGGTCAGGACCTTTGTTCTCTACGGCATCGTAGAAACGGTCCAGCAAGACGCGCATGCATTGAAAGTAGTGGTATTCGTAGCGGCGAAACAAGCCCAGATTGCGCCAGCCATTGCGCGCAAACTGACGCGCCTGCACCCAGGCCGGAAACAGTCGGCCCAAGGCGCTGGGCTGAGACCAATTGGCGCTGTGGACCAGTGTGCGTCCGGTGTAATCCAACTCCACCGTGTCCTTGGTGCCAACCACACGCAAAGTGTGAGCCACAGGGCGCCCATGGGCACTAACCAGCCCGGTCACCGTGGTGTTGCCACTGCGGATAATGAAACGAAGCTCATCATCCAGGGCGTCGATGACTGGGTTGCCGGCGGCTGGGCGCCGCCGGAATGCCAGCACCTGCACCTCTGTATCGTCAGACAAATGGGTGACCACCTTGGCCAGCACATGGTCCAGCACATTGTGGAACAACTTGCCAGGCAGGCGGTGCACCCAATGTTTTGGGTCGGCCATGACGGCCAATCCATAGTCGCCGGCCAGGTTGTAGCCGTACATGGTGTCCAGGTGCACGATCTCGCCCAAGGCGCGTTTGGCCAGCAGTTGCTCCAGCATCAATCCTGGCGGCTCGAAGTTGTAGAGGGAGTTGACACTGACGCGTTTGCCTTCTTGGCGGGCGC
>JAZJZP010000269.1:5147-6095 GCA_040389805.1 Pseudomonadota bacterium | reverse complement strand
GGCGCACCACAGATGGGGGCGATGCCCCACAGGGTGATGAACAGTCGGCAATGAGCTTTGGTGCCCTGCCGACGGCGAAGAAGAGACTCCAGGGCTGGCTTGATCGGGTGATGAGCCCGTTCAGATCGGTGTGCCAGCTACCGATCGAAGAAAGCTTTCGAGGTGAATGCGCGCGTGCCGCCTCAGTGCGGGCGTGCCCTCACCTCGAAGGTCGCTTCAATGGCGTGGTGGTGCCTCGGGTGACGGCATGGCCATCACGAGAATGCATGAACTCCAGGGCTTGCCTAGTTTGAATGCAGGGCCAGCTGCTGCATGGCGACAAGGTAGTGCCCACCTTGCGAACGGTCAAGACACTTGGGGCTCAAATCGGAAGCTGATGCCGAAAGGGCCGTCAAATGCCGATGATTCCCGGTGGTGATGCGCAGGGCCGCTTCGCAAGATGGTGGCGAGCACGCCATCGATGGGAGCACAACATGGCAGACACACAGATCGTCAAGGTGGACCAAGGCGGGGTCAACGCCCGCATCCTGGCCAAAGAAACCAAGGCTGACTTCCGACGCATCGAGGCTGCGAGCGTGAAGATGCCCACGCGCTTCACCAGCGCCGAAGGCAAGCGGTTCTTTGTTCGCCTCTTCAATACGCTGCAACTCAACACGCACTTCATTTCGGTGATTGCACGCACTCGCCTGGACCACGATGACATCGCCAAGGTGGAGGCCACCATTCGAGCGCAACTCGATGCCGTCAACGAGAGCCTGAACAGTGCGATTGATGGTGCGGAAGCCTTGTTCAAGGCTCATGGCATCACCAGCGTGGCGACCTATGACACGGTGGCTCTGGACGTGGAGGTCGGGGTATTGTCGTCATCGGGGCGGCGCTTCCTGGAAGTGCTGAGCAAGCTGGATCAGTTGATGCCCCTGTTGCAGACCCTCGAAATCCACGAGGTCA
>JAZJZP010000269.1:0-5137 GCA_040389805.1 Pseudomonadota bacterium | reverse complement strand
GACATTCAACGCGCCGCGTTGAAGCGGCAGGTGCGTGATGTGGCCAACGGTGCCCGCAACTTTGCGATTGGTCTGCGCCGCCGCATGAATGCCATGGGCTCGCGACAGGGCGGCATTGGCGACGGCGGTCAGGCCGTACCGGTAGAGGATCTGGATGCCTCCGCGGGTCATGATGCAGCCGCTCAAGAGGGCTTGCCAGACAGGGGTGAGTCTGTCGCCGAGCCTGGGCCGGTGGCCGTGGCTGCAACAGCCGATGTGAGCGATCCAGATTGAGCCATGGGCTTAACAAGAAAGACCGATCTTGCACTTGCCACACGCAAATGCGGCCTGGCTGGAGGCTTGCTTCATCTCAATCGCGCTGATACGGTGATCAAGCCCATTGAACAGAGGGCCCTGCATGCCTGGTTTCGGGTGTGCACTCGCCGCATTGCGGCGGCGTCGCAGTCGATACCTGCCTGCCTGACATTACTGCACCGTGCGACCGGAACGCCGACGGTGTGCTACCTGAGTTCAGCGTTCCTACCGGTTTGCGCAAATCTGACCTAGCGCGTCCGCTACAGAGCAGGTCACGTCTTGCATTGGCTCACGCCATGACGAGGCCAGATCATGCCCCGAACCACTCCAACCACCCAGGCGGCAATGGCCCGGCCTGCGGCAGCATCGCTTTCTCCCATCCATGCTCCCACGCTTCCTCAAGTGGGCTTTCTGAGGCAGGCGCAGGTGTTGCAATTCATCCCGATATCCAAGTCAACGCTGTGGCGACGTGTGCAAACGCGCACTTTCCCCGAGCCTGTCAAGCTGTCTCCACGCGTCACGGCTTGGCGGGTCGAGGACATCAGGCAGTGGATTGCCGCGCAAGGTCACCAGGTTTGACGATCACAAGCTGGTGCCTGGATTGCGCGGTCTCGGTGCATACGGTCTATCAACCATGGGGCAACGCACCGGGAGGTCATCGTGCCCAAGCGGCCATTGCACATCACGCAATTCTTGAGGCCGCGTCGGATGCCACAGAAATTGCTTGGTGAAAACCACCTTCGTGCTGATCTGGCCGTGGCCTATGGGGCCGTCAGATGCCGAAAGCCCCCGTCTTCACTGGCCAATTTGACTGGTGGAAACCCATCGAGGGGCCGAGCATCAAGACGCAGCAAGGCACGAGGGAAGGGGAACGAAAGAGGGAGAGGGTCATGTCATGCGAACCAGAGCCAGAACAGGATGGGGATACCGTTGCCCAGTCGATCAGGATGCTGATCGCGGTGGTCGAAGGCGGGACATACGAAACGGTGGCAGGCTGCTTCGGGGTGACCCGCACTGCCGTGGAGCGGAGAATCAAAGCGATTGCCGTCAGGCTCAGCCAGGTTGCCGGTATCGAAGGCTTGAATGAAGACGGTGCCGCCTTTGTGCGCCGCTTGCGCCAGCACAAGGACGCCATCCTTGTGGCCTTGGTGGGCTTCGACCCAAAACGGCCGGGCGATCATCGGTCGAACCGCATTCTTGCTGCCGATGAAATCATTCAGGCAGGCAAGCGTATCAAGGCGCGCAGTGGCCACCCTTGGCACGACCTCGCGTTGTTCTACCTTCTGTTCGCCACAGGTGCCCGTCCCCTGGAGATCGCCAGGCTTGAAGTGCGTGACTACTTGAACGCAGACGGGAGTGTGCGGCGACGCTCGGAGATGCGTGCCGAGGTGGCGATCACCCAGAAGGCCAGGCCGCTGTACTTCGTCAGCTCTCGCTTGGACGATGCCCTGTCGCACTACCTGCAGGAGCGTCTTCAGCAAGAGCTGGGCGTGGGGGAGATGGACGCCTACCGGGGGCTGGACCCTTTCAGCCGCTTGTTCCTGTCGCCCACGGGGGTGGGATTCAAGATCACACCTTACGGTGAAGCCGGTCAGCGTCGGTTTCTGTGTCGACCGATCCTGGAAACTTACCGCAAGCTTTTTCGCTATGGCGGGATGAAGGATGTGACGGCGCTGTCGGTGCGGCGCACGGTGGTGGCGCGCTTGTACGAGCGTGGCGCCGATGAGGATGATGTCGGCTTGATCCTGGGCATCAGCGAACGCAGCGCGGTGCGCGAACTGCTGGCACGCCACAAGCCGACCATTGAGCAACTGCTCGATGAATTGGTGTGAACATCATGGCGCCCCGTGAACAACCGGAAGGCGATAGCCAGCGCTTTTCCATCAAGGGGCGGGTGGTGGATGCGAATGCCTCGGACATTCAGGAGCTGTTGGCCCACGTGTACGAAACACCAGAGCGCCCCCGGTGTCTGTGCATCCCGGGTGGGGTGGAGATGTACGTGGCGCGGCACCGTATGTTTGTCGTCAAACGCATGCCGGACACGGGGTGTCGGCACCACCCGTCGTGTCCTTCGTTTGAGCCGGAGTGCCAGCAATCAGGCCTGGGCGAGTTGGTGGGCGAGGCCGTCCTGGAGCTGGTGCCCGGGCAGATCCAGTTGCGCGTGGACTTTCCATGGGTGCGCACCGCGGGGCGGAGCCTGGTGAGGGGTGAAGCGCATGAGGTGACCGAGGTGGAGGCGCCAAGGCGACGTATGAGCCTGCATGCCTTGATGCACTTTCTGTTCGAGCGAGCGGGCTTCAACCGATGGAGCCCGGCCATGGCCGGCAAGCGCAACCAGGGGGTGCTGCACAAATACCTGATGCATGCGGCCGAGGACGTGGTGGTCAAAGGCGTGGGGCTGAGTGAGCGGCTCTATGTGCCCGAGGCCTTCAACGAGGCCAGCAAATTCGAGGCAGCGCAACGTCGGCGAAACAAGCTGGCCGTTTTGCGACCCCATGAAGGGCAAAGCCCGCTGGCCGTGGTCATCGGTGAATTCAAGGTCAGTGAGGCCACCAGCCTGGGCCGTCGCGTCTGGGTCAAGCACATGCCCGATGCCCCTTTGTTGGTGGGCACCAAGACTTGGGAGCGCATCGAGCGTGTGTTCGCCCCGTTGTTCGAAGCGCGCGATGCCGACAGCGGACACAAGGTGCGTCTGGTGTTGGCGGCGCTGATCCGGGCACGCAGGGAGCACACCTATGAGATCGATGCGGCCAGCTTGATGTTGACCAGTGAGCATTGGATTCCGATTGAAGGTGTGCACGAGTTGCCGCTGGTGCATGCCCTGGTGGAACAGGGCAGACGTTTTGTCAAACCTCTGCGTTACGACGCCAGGAGCGCCGCTGCATTTCCGAACGCCTTGTTATTGGACGCGGGACCATTGCCGCTGCCTTTGCACGTCATCAGCGCCTTCATGCCACCCAAGGAGCGTGCGGAAAAGGAGCGTGTTGTACGAACGGCCGGTGTCTCTCCCTGGCTGTGGTGGAGCACTGAAGCGATGCCTGCGTTGCCCGAGGCAGTCATGCTCAGAAACCACTGAGCAAGCTCAGTTCAATGCACAGGGCAGGCGAAACTCAAAGGCCGTGTTGCCAAGGCTTGAGCGGACGGCAATCTCACCACCATGGGCTTCCGCGATGGATTTGACGATGGCCAGACCCAAGCCTGCGCCATCACCATTGCGTTGCCGGGACGGGTCCACACGGTAGAAGCGATCAAAGAGGTGGGGCAGATGCTCGGGCGCGATGGTGTCACCCGGATTCGATACGGTGATCACTACAGATTGATGGTCCTGGCGAAGCGACACGGTCACAGCCTGTTCGCCACGGGTGTGGCGGATGGCGTTGGAGAGCAGGTTGCTCAACGCGCGCCGGATCATCAGTCGGTCACCCCTTACCCTAGGCATCTGGCCTGTGCGCTTCAGTTGAATGTGACGCTCCTCGGCCCAGGGCTCGAAATACTCGAACAGCGCGTCCAGTTCGGCGGCCATGTCAACGTCCACCAAGTCTGGCTTGATCAGTTGGTTGTCTGTCTGCGCCAGGTAGAGCATGTCGCTGATCATCTTGGCCATGCGTTCATACTCTTCCAGATTGGAGTAGAGCACTTCGCGGTAGGTATCCGCGCCCCGAGCTTGTGACAGCAACACCTGGGTTTGTGTGGTCAGGTTGGTCACGGGGGTACGCAGTTCGTGCGCGATGTCTGCAGAGAAATTGCTCAGGCGTCTGAAGTCTTGCTCGATGTGTTCCAGCATGGCGTTGAAAGAGCCTGCCAAACCTGACAACTCAATGGGCACCTTTTTGGGGTCTAGCCTGAGGTGAAGCTGGTCGGCAGAGATGCCACGGATGCGGTCACTCATGTCGCGCAGCGGTGCATGCCCCCGATACACCGCCAGCCAGGTTGCCGCGATGGCAAACAGGCCTGCGGCCGCCATGGCAGCCCAGACCGTGCGCCGAAAGCTCACCAGAAAATGGTCATGAAAGCCGGTGGCCGTCGCCACGACGATGGTGTAAGGCTGCGTGGCGCCTTGCTCGACATCCGTACGCACCACGGTGCCACGATAGGATTGATCCTGCTCCTGCCAGACATGCAGCTTGTCGGCATCCACGCCGGATGCCGCAGACTGCGTTTGTGCCAGGGCTTCCATCTTGGGGCCCGGTGTGGCAAACAGGGTGCGGCCGGTGCCATCGGCCACGAGGTAGTACATGCCATGGTGGCCACTGACGGCACCTGCCAGGCGACGGGCGATGTCCTTCTCAGGCGCAGCGTCCGGCATGCTGGTCAGCACCCGTTCAACAGAATGCGCCACCACCTCCAGCTCTTCCACATCCTGCTGCATGAAGTGCTGTTCGATCGAGTTCTGGATGACCCAGCCCAGGGCCCAAAACACCAGCGTGATCGCGATGCCGATGGACACGGTCAGGCGCAAGGCCAGCGAAGCGGGCCGACGCTGCACAACATCAGACATCATCGGGTGCTTCCAGGCTGTAGCCCATGCCACGCACGGTGTGGATCAGCTTGGGTTCGAACTCGTCGTCGATCTTGGCGCGCAAACGGCGGATGGCCACGTCGATGACATTGGTGTCGCTGTCAAAGTTCATGTCCCAGACCTGGGAGGCGATCAGAGAGCGCGGCAGGACTTCACCCTGACGGCGAACCAACAGCTCCAGCAGCGAGAACTCCTTGCCGGTGAGGTTGATGCGCACCGTGCCCCGCATGGCACGGCGTTTGGCCAGGTCCAGCACGAGGTCGGCCACCTGCAGGCGATCTGACTGCACGGGTGTGCTGCCTCGGCGCATCAGGGTGCGCACAC
>JAZJZP010000268.1:0-9701 GCA_040389805.1 Pseudomonadota bacterium | reverse complement strand
CCGGGCGGACCGCAGCGCGCTGGCCGAGGCCGCGCGCACCTCGGATGAACTGCGCGTGCTGGGCCTGAACAAGCAGCGCTTGGTGATCAATGGCGTGTTCAAGGCGACTGACCCTCAGGATGCCGTGGCACATGCCATCGAGGCCTTGGGCCAGCAAGCCCTGCAAACCATGCCCGAGGCCCTGCGCGCCTTGCCGCAAAGCACGGTGCCCCTGCGGGCGTTCGACACGGTGGGCCTGCCCGCCTTGCGTGCCTTGCTGAGCGATGCACCGCCCATGAATGGCAGCGCGGTGCATGCCGAGGCCGCGCCACTGTCCGCCGATCACATCGACAAACTGGTGGATGAGCTGGCGGCCACGGGGCATGGCCTGATCATGGTCATGGGCAAAGGGGGGGTGGGCAAGACCACGATTGCCGCCGCCCTGGCCATTGGCCTGGTGCAGCGTGGCCACGCGGTGCACCTCAGCACCACCGACCCGGCAGCCCACCTGGCCATCACGCTGGAGGGCGAGTTGCCCGGACTGCAAGTGGGTCGCATCGATCCCAAGCTCGAAACGCAGCGCTACATTGACAAAATCATGGCCGCGCGCTCGCCCGGACTGGACGAGCAAGAACGCGCCTTGCTGCTGGAGGATCTGCAGTCGCCCTGCACTGAAGAGGTGGCGGTCTTCCATGCGTTTTCTCGCACGGTGGCCGAGGCCCGTAGCGCCTTTGTGGTGCTGGACACCGCCCCCACCGGACACTCGCTGCTGTTGATGGATGCCACAGGCGCCTATCACCGCCAGATGACGCGTGAGTTCGAAGGCAAGGCCTCGGTGCATGTGGTCACGCCCCTGATGCGCCTGCAAGATGCCACCTACACCCGCATCATTCTGGTCACCTTGCCCGAGGTGACGCCGGTCTCTCAGGCCGCCGCACTGCAAGATGACCTGCGCCGCGCCAACATCGAACCCTACGCCTGGGTGGTCAACAAATCCATCCTGGCGGCAGGCACCCAAGACCCCTTGCTGAAAGCCCGCCTGGATGGCGAGCGCCAGCAGATGGCCCGCCTGTCCGGGAGGCTGGCCAAGCGAACCTTCGCGGTACCCTGGATGCCCCACGCTCCCGTGGGCCTTTCTGCGCTAAACACCCTGCTGAACTCATGAGCACTGTCACGATCTTTCACAACCCCAAGTGCGGCACGTCCCGCAACACCCTGGCACTGATCCGCAATGCGGGCATCGAACCCGAGGTCATCCTTTACCTGGAGACCCCACCCAGTCGCGACCAGTTGGTCCAGCTGATCCAAGATTGCGGCCTCTGTGCACGCGAGGTGCTGCGCAGCAAGGGCGATCTCTATGACGAGTTGCACCTGTCGGACCCCAAGTGGTCCGACGACGAGCTGATCGACTTCATGATCGCCCACCCCATCCTGATCAACCGCCCCATCGTCGTCACCCCCACGGGTACGCGGCTGTGTCGGCCCTCCGAGTTGGTGCTGGACATCCTGGCAGCACCTCAGCAAGGGGCCTTCACCAAAGAAGACGGCGAAGTGGTGGTCGACCCCCAGGGCCGCCGGGTCAAGTAAGCGCGCATGAACCTGACCACGATGAGCACCGCCGAGGCACTGAACCAGGGGTGCTATTGCCGCACCCTGAGCCCCGGACGACTGCAGCAACAGCTGGAGACCGATGCTCGGTTGGCGGGCATGGCGCAAGACATCGCACAAACGCGGCCGCACCTGTTCTCGTCCACCGTGGTCTTTTTGTCCAGAGCGGTTGCCGATCAAATCCACCACGCCGTGGCCGCCCTGGACCGTGTCAGTGCGCTGCCAGCCTACCAGGCCGCGGCACTGGCGCGTGCCCCGGCCATTGCACAGCACGACTTCGGGCCCAGCGGTGTGTTCATGGGGCATGACTTTCATCTGGGGCCACAAGGCCCCAAGCTGATCGAGATCAACACCAATGCGGGCGGTGCCCTGCTCAACGCGGCCCTGGCACAGGCGCATCAAACCTGCTGCGAAGCCATGGACTGGGCGTTCAAACCCGAGCCCGCATTGCACCAGTTGCACCACACCTTTTTTGAGATGTTCGTGCGCGAATGGCGGCAGCAACGCGACCAGGCCCCGCTGGGTGTGATCGCCATCGTGGACGACCACCCCACCGAACAATACCTGGCGCCCGAGTTCGAGCTGTGTCGGGAGATGTTCCGCCTGCAGGGGCTGGACGCCCGCATCGTCGACCCCACTGCGCTGGAATGGCACGAGGGCCAGTTGATGCACCAGGGCCGCGTGGTGGACATGGTCTACAACCGCCTCACTGACTTCTACCTGAGCGACCCCGCCCATGCGACCCTGCGCAAGGCCTATGAGGCTGGCGCCGTGGTGCTGACGCCGCACCCACGTGCCCACGCCGTGCAGGCCGACAAACACAATCTGGTCACCTTGGGCAACGATTCCCTGCTGGCCTCCTGGGGCGCGAGCGACGCGGATCGGCGCGTGATCGCCAAGGTGGTCCCCCAGACGCACCTCGTGACCGCAGACCAGGCCAATGAGCTCTGGGCACAGCGCCGTCGGCTGTTTTTCAAACCGGTGGGCGGTTATGGCGCCAAAGCCGCCTACCGCGGTGACAAGCTGACCAAAAAGGTGTGGGGCGAGATCCTGGCGGGCGACTTTGTCGCGCAAGCGCTGGTGCCTCCGACCGAACGCCTGATCGAGGTCGATGGCGTGGTGACCGACCTCAAGTTCGATGTGCGCGCCTACACCTACGCAGGGCAAGTCCAGCTCCTCGCGGCACGCATGTACACGGGCCAGACCACCAACTTCCGCACCCCCGGCGGTGGCTTCGCGCCGGTCGTGGTGGTGGGCTAGGCTCACACCGCCTGGCTCGCCAACATCGCGCCTTGAGGCGAATCAAGGTGCACCACTCCCGTCAGGGGTCTGATGGACTCGCTGGGTGTTTGACCCACACGAGGAGTGAAAAATGAGCCAGCCCGACGTCGTTCTATGCAGCCCCGTCCGCACCGCCATCGGCACCTACGGCGGCAGCCTCAAGGACATGGCCGCGCCCGACCTGGGCGCCACCGCCATCCGAGAAAGCCTCAAACGCTCGGGCCTGTCCAGCGACAAGATCAACGCGCTGATCATGGGCAACGTCATCCAGGCGGGCGTGAAGATGAACCCGGCGCGTCAGGCCGGCATGGGCGCCGGACTGCCGGTTGCGGTTCCGGCCATGACGGTCAACCGGGTGTGCGGCTCTGGCGCACAGGCCATTGTGAGCGCCGCCCTGGAGGTGTGGTCGGGCATGGCCCAAGCCGTGATCGCCGGAGGCATGGAGAACATGGACCGCGCGCCCTACCTGCTGCCCCAAGGCCGCTGGGGCGTGCGCATGGGCGATGCCACGCTGCTGGACAGCATGCTCTGCGACGGGCTGAACGATGCCTTCAGTGGCCACCATTCGGGCTGGCACACCGAAGACCTGGTCACCCTCAAAAAAATCAGCCGTGAAGACCAGGATCGTTGGGCCCTGCGCTCTCAACAGCGCTTCTCGCAGGCCCAGGCGGCGGGTCTGTTCGAGGCCGAGATCGCCACCGTCGAAGTGCCCGGCCGCAAGGGCGCGACCCTGTTTTCCAAAGACGAGCACAACCGGCCGGAGACCACCGCCGAGTCGCTGTCCAAACTCAAACCGGCCTTTCGGGCGGAGGGCACAATCACCGCAGGCAATGCCCCGGGGCTCAACAGTGGCGCCGCCGCCATGATCGTCGCCGAACGCAGTTGGGCGGAACAGCAGGGCTTGAAGCCGATGGCCCGCCTGGTGTCTTACGGCATTGGCGCGGTTGAGCCGGGCATGTTTGGTCTGGGGCCCGTGCCGGCGGTGCAACAGGCCTTGGCCCGCGCCCACTGGGCCGTCGCTGACCTGGAGCGCGTCGAAATCAACGAGGCCTTTGCCGCCATTGCCCTGGCCTGCCTGCGTGAGCTGGGCCTGCCCGAAGACATCGTCAACACGCAAGGTGGCGCCATCGCCCACGGCCATCCCATTGGCGCCAGCGGTGCGGTGCTGACCACCCGACTGCTGCACGCCATGCAGCGCGACGGACTCAAGCGCGGCCTGGTGACGCTGTGCATCGGTGGCGGTCAAGGCATTGCCCTGGCCCTTGAAAGGCTGTAGTGTTGATGACCTATGGCCCAAAAAAACCTGGCAGGGGATCCCTCCACTCACCACGCTGACGAAGTCGCTCGGGCCCTTGAGGTCAACCTGGACCAGGGGCTGGCGTCAACAGAAGCCGCTCGCAGACTCAGCACCGATGGACGCAACGAGCTGCTCAGCGCCCCGCCCATCCCCGCTTGGCGCCGAGCCCTGTCCTCCTTTCAAGACCCGCTCAACTACCTGCTGCTGATCGCCGTGGCCATCACGGTATTCGTCTGGTTCCTTGAAGGAGCGAGCGGCTGGCCGGTGGATGCCGTGGTCATCATGGTGATCGTGCTCTTCAATGGCCTGCTGGTCTACAGCCAGGAAGCCAAAGCGGCACACGCAGCGGCCGCACTGGCAAACATGACCGCTTCCACCTCCAGCGTCCTGCGTGACGGGATCGTGTTGCGCATCCCCAGCGCCGACCTGGTGTGTGGCGATGTACTCGTCCTCAATGAAGGCGATGCCGTGGGCGCCGACGCCCGACTGGTCAAGGCCGCATCGCTGTCCGTGCAAGAGGCCTCGCTGACCGGGGAGAGCGAAGCGGTGCTCAAAAACACCGACACCCTGCCCCGTCCTGCCGCGCTCGGCGATCGCCTCAACATGGTGTTCAAAGGCACGGCCATCAGCAAAGGCACCGGCGTGGCCGTGGTCACCGCCACCGGCATGGCAACCCAGGTCGGATCCATCGCCCACCTGCTGGACTCAACCGCCGAGGAACCCACCCCTTTGCAACGGGAGGTCAAGAAAATTGGCCGTTTTCTGGGCATCGCGGTGGCCGTCATCGCCGCCGTGGTGATGTCTACCGTGGCGCTGGTCTCTAACTTATCCAGTGCATCCGACTGGCTGGACGTGCTGTTGCTGGGCGTGTCCCTGGCGGTGGCGGCCGTCCCCGAAGGTTTGCCCGCCATCCTGTCCGTCGTGCTGGCCATCGGCGTGCAGCGCATGGCCAAGCACCACGCCATCGTCAAGAAGCTCTCGTCGGTCGAAACGCTGGGCTGCGCGTCCGTCATTTGCTCAGACAAGACCGGCACCCTGACGCGCTCCGAAATGACCATCCAGCAGGTGATGACCGCCTCAGGGTGCACGCACATCACGGGCGTCGGCTACGTCCCGCACGGGCAGATCGAACACCAAGGCAAACCGCTGACCGTCGGCCCCCTGCACGCAGAGCACGTGCTCATGCTCAGCGGCGGCAGCCTGGCGGGTGACGCCCAATTGCATCAAGGTGCCGATGGTCAATGGGCGATCCACGGCGACCCGACCGAGGCGGCATTCCTCGTCGCCGAGCGCAAACTGGGTGTGCACCATCGGCGCAGTCAACGCTTCGAGCGCCTGGGCACCATCCCCTTCACGTCTGACCGAAAAATGATGTCCACCATCGAGCGGGACCACGAACACAACGACGAGGTCGTGCTGATCACCAAGGGCGCCCCGGATGTTTTGTTGAGTCTGTGCACCCACGTCCGCATCGGCCTGGACGTGGTCCCTCTGGATGAGGTGTTTCGTGCCCGCGCGCTGGATGACGTCAATCAACTGTCAGACGCTGCGCTGCGCACGCTGGCCGTGGCCTATCGACCTCTGGCGTCCACCGAAGACCCTCAAGCCATCGACACGCTGGAGCGAGATCTGATCTTTGTAGGCACCGCGGGCATCATCGATCCCCCCCGCGAAGAAGCGGCACTGGCCATCCAAGAAGCCCACCGCGCAGGCATCCGGGTGATCATGATCACCGGCGACCACCCCCGCACCGCCGCACGCATTGCGATCGACCTGGGCATGATCAAGGCCGGCGGCGCCACCCTCACGGGGGACGAGATCGACGCGCTGGATGATGCCGCCCTGGCTAAGGCCGTGCGCCACACCAACGTCTACGCCAGGGTCGCGCCTGCGCACAAAATGCGCATCGTCGATGCGTTGCAGGCGGCGGGCCACGTCGTGGCGATGACCGGCGACGGCGTCAACGACGCCCCTGCGTTGAAGTCGGCCGACATCGGCATCGCGATGGGCATCACAGGGACCGAAGTGGCCAAAGATGCCGCCAAAATGATCCTGGCCGACGACAACTTCGCCACCATCGTCGAGGCCGTGCGCGAAGGCCGCACCATCTTTGACAACATCCGCAAGTTCTTGCGCTACCTCTTGTCCTCCAATATGGGCGAGGTATTGACAGTGTTCTTGGGGGTGCTGGGAGCCGCCTGGATGGGGCTGACCGACGCCAGCGGCAAGGTCATGGCCCCGCTGCTGGCCACGCAAATTTTGTGGATCAACCTGATCACCGACTCCGGCCCCGCACTGGCCATGGGCATCGACCCTCCGACCGACGACGTGATGGCGCGCAAACCTCGCCCACCCAGCGAGCGGGTGATGGATGCACGCATCTGGTCCTGCATGCTTCAGGTCGGCCTGGTGATGGCCCTGAGCACCTTGCTGACCATCGATGGCTTCCTGCCCGGCGGGCTGATCGAGGGCCACAACGACCTCACCACGGCGCGCACGGCGGGCTTCACGGTGCTGGTCTTTGCGCAACTGTTCAACTGTTTCAACGCCCGCTCAGAGTGCACCAGCGCCGTGCACCATCTGTTCGCCAACCGATGGCTCTGGGGTGCGGTGACGCTGTCGGTGCTGTTACAGATTGCCGTCGTCCAACTGGAGTTTCTCAACCTCGCGTTTGGCACCACCCCGCTGAGCCTGGATCAATGGCTGGTGTGCGCGGCCATGGGCAGCGTCGTGCTGTGGTTCAGTGAACTGCGCAAGCTGGTCCTGCGGCTGAATTCTTGAGACAATCGAGGCATGCCCCTCACGCCCCCCCTCCATCAGCACGCCTCCTTCTACAAATTCGTTGAACTGGACGACCCCGAGGGTGTGGCGGCGATTCTGCGTGAACTCACCCAGCCCCTGTCAGGCCTCATCCTGGTGGCGCCCGAAGGCATCAATGGCACCGTCGCGGGCAGCGACGAAGGCGTGAGCGCCTTTGAGCAGGCCCTGACGCACGACCCGCGCCTGCACGACCGATTTGCCGGCATGGTCTTCAAACGCAGTGGCGGCAAGACCGCGCCGTTCGCCCGCATGAAGGTGCACTGCAAATCCGAAATCGTGGCCCTGGGCGTTGCAGGCGTCACCGCCACCGCCGAGCGCGACACCCATGTCAGCCCGCAGGCCTGGCGCGAACTGATCGCCCAAGACAACGTGGTCGTCATCGACAACCGCAACACCTTCGAGTTCCGCCTGGGCAAGTTCAAAAACGCCATCGACCCGCAGGTGTCCCACTTCCGCGACTTCCCTGACTACGTGCACGCCCACGCCCCCGACTGGAAGGCCGCCGGCCAAAAAGTGGCCATGTACTGCACCGGTGGCATCCGCTGCGAAAAAACCAGCGCCTGGATGCAAAGCCTGGGCTTGGAGGTGTACCAGCTGGAAGGCGGCATCCTCAACTACTTCCAGACCCTGCCCGATGCCGACCTGGACTGGGAAGGCGAGTGTTTTGTCTTTGACAACCGCATCGCGCTCGACACCCATTTGCAAGAGACCGACACCACCGCCGAAGACGTCTACCAGGACACCCCGGATGACCAGTGGCGCCTGCGCCGGGCCAAGCGCCTCGATGCTGCCCAGTAGAGACGGGGTCGGCCCCAGTTGCGTGGGCCTGCCCAGCGGCCCGTGGATCAGTGTGGCCGAGTTCCTGGCCCAGCGCCTGCCCAACATCAGCCTCGCCATGTGGCTGGAGCGCATGGCCCATGGTGACGTGCTGGATGAGCAAGGCTTGCCCATTCCACCGCACGCCCCGTACCGACCGCACAGCAAAGCCTACTACTACCGCAGCGTGCCCCACGAGACGCCCATTCCGTTTGAGGAAGTGGTGATCTACCAGGACGACTACCTGGTGGTGGCCGACAAGCCGCACTTCTTGCCGGTGACCCCCGCCGGCCGCTACGTGCAAGAGACGCTGCTGGTGCGCCTCAAGCGCAAGCTCGGCATCGACACCCTGAGCCCCGTGCACCGCATTGACCGCGACACCGCTGGCCTGGTGCTGTTCACCATCCAGCCCGCCACCCGAGGCCCGTACCACGCCCTGTTCCGCGAGCACCGCGTGGTCAAACACTACGAGGCCATCGCCACCTGGCGGGCTGACCTGTCACTGCCCGTCGAGCGGCGCAGTCGTTTGAAAGAAGTGGATGGCCCCGACTTCATGCAGATGCAAGAAGTGGCGGGCGAGCCCAATGCCCAAACCCGCGTTGAACTGATCCAACAGCATGGGCTGCTGGCGCATTACAGCCTCAGCCCGATCACCGGCCAAAAGCATCAATTGCGGGCTCACATGGCTGCCTTGGGCATTCCGATCCTCAATGATCGGATCTACCCGACCTTGCAGCCGGATGCCCCTGCGGACCACAGCAAGCCTTTGCAGCTGCTGGCCAAGTCACTGGCCTTCACCGACCCCATCACCGGACAAGCGCGTCAGTTCGAGAGTCAGCGGCAACTGCTGCGTCCGCAGGCCAAGACCGACCTCACGATTTGATCAGAAACAGGTCCTGCACCACCACCGACTTGACGGGCGGTAAATCCTGCGCCTTGAGATAACCATTGACTTGCCGGCGAAGGTCTTTGGAGAGCTGCTCAAGACCGTCCTTGCTGGTCAACTCCTCTTCACTGCGAGCCGCCAGCACCACCTGCAGCATGAAGACCAACTGCCCCCCCTCACGCGCGAACATCGTTCGGCTGGCCGAATCGGCCACATCAATGGCCACCTTGGCGGTGACAATCGTGCCGTCGCTGGTGGTCGCCTTGATCAGCTCCGGCATCACCCAGTTGGGCGCCGGCCTGGGCGGACTGATGGTTGGTTTGACATCCAGCCATGACGCCCCGTTCATCACCAGCAAGGGCAGGCCAACAACCACCAGAAACAAGATCAGGATCGCCACCCAGCGCCCACTTGTTTCGGTGTCAGAAGACGCCTGATCGTCGATCGAATTGCTTGCCATGGTCATGTGTTCCAAACCCGGTGGTTGAGAGATCCAGCTGGTCAACTGCCTGCAGGTTAGCGCTGCCTGCCGCCCCCTCACCTTGCGTCCAACAAGGAAATGCCAGAAATGCCACATGAACGGCTTATGCTTGATCCACACTGAACCGCCATACGAAAACGCCGTGACCACCCACCCACAAATTCAGACAGTCACCGACCGTATCAAGGCGCGCAGCCTTGAGACGCGGACACGCTACCTGCAACGCATTGAGGCGGCAGCCCAGTCCTCCCAATCGGGGCGTGCCCAACTGGGCTGTACCAACCTGGCACACGGCTATGCCGCAGCCCCCGCCGCCGACAAAATCTGGCTGCGCGAGCAACGCCAGCCCAACATCGCCATCGTCTCCAGCTACAACGACATGCTGTCGGCACATCAGCCGCTGGCCGCCTATCCCGACTGGATCAAACAAGCCGCGCGCGAAGTGGGCGCCACGGCTCAGTTTGCCGGCGGCGTACCCGCCATGTGCGATGGCGTCACCCAAGGGCAGCCCGGTATGGAGCTGTCGCTGTTCT
>JAZJZP010000267.1:0-4437 GCA_040389805.1 Pseudomonadota bacterium | reverse complement strand
TTGAAGTTCGTGCCTTGCTGCAAGTTATTGCCGACTTCACCAACTTCAACGTGGTCACCAGTGACACAGTGACCGGCAACGTTACCTTGCGCCTGAAGGACGTGCCATGGGATCAAGCCCTGGACATCATCTTGCAAGCCAAGGGCCTGGGCGTGCGCAAGAGCGGCAATGTGTTGTGGATTGCCCCCAAGGATGAAATCAACGCCAAAGAGAAGCTGGACCTAGAAGCCAAGGCACAAGTGTCGGCCCTGGAGCCTTTGCGCACCCAAGCCTTCCAGTTGAACTACACCAAGGCTGAAGAAATCGCCAAGGGCTTGAGCGGACAAAACTCAGGGCAAGGCGGTGGTGGCGGCGGCGGACAAAACGCGCGCATTCTGTCGCCTCGCGGCAGCCTCATTTACGAGACCCGCACCAACCAACTGTTCGTGAATGACATTCCGTCCAAGCTGGAAGAAATTCAGCAACTCATCAGCAAGATCGACATCCCGGTGCGTCAGGTGCTGATCGAGGCTCGGATTGTTGAGGCAGATGACTCGTTCGGTAAGTCGTTGGGTGTGAAGCTGGGCTTGGTGAATAACTCCCCAATTGGTCGAGGAAAGTATGGCGCGGGGCTGACTGGTAACTATCTGGGCGTCGGTGAGGAAACAGGTCAGGCCAAACTTACCTCGGGTAGCTTCATTCCCAATACTCAGTTTTTGAGTTTGCCGGCGACTGCACTGAATGGTTATAACGCGGCAAGTGCTGGTATTTCGTTGTTCACCTCTAGCGGTTCCCATTTCTTGAACTTGGAACTTTCGGCACTGGAGGCAGACGGCCGCGGCAAGATTGTGTCCAGTCCTCGGGTGATCACGGCCGACCAAGTCAAAGCACTGATTGAGCAAGGTACGGAATTACCGTACCAAACGGCCACATCCAGTGGTGCTACTGCGATTTCGTTCCGTAAGGCTAATTTGAAGCTTGAAGTGACACCTCAAATCACCCCAGAAGGCAGCATCATTCTTGAGGTGGATGTCAACAAAGATAGCGTAGGCCAGGTGACCACGGCAGGCTATGCCATCGATACCAAACACGTACAGACCCAGGTGTTGGTTGAGAACGGCGGCACGGTAGTGATTGGCGGCATCTTCTTGCAGCAAGAAACTAATTTTGAGCAGAAGGTGCCGTTCTTTGGCGATATTCCCTACTTGGGCGTGTTTTTCAGAAACCACTCTCAGGAATCTAAGCGTTCAGAGTTGTTGATCTTCTTGACCCCCAAGGTCGTCTCTGAGAAAGGCGCTTTGCGCTGATCACGGATCTTGGCTGTATTGATCGCACTCATCGGCCTACCCGGCGGCGGTAAATCCACCGTCGGGCGCCAACTCGCTAAGCGGCTAGGCGCACGGTTTGTCGACTCTGACAGCGTGCTGGAACACCGGATCGGCATGCCGATCCGTTCCTTTTTTGAGCAGCATGGCGAAGAGCTTTTCCGGGATCAGGAAGAGGCCGTCATTGACGAGCTGACTGCGGCGACCGAATCTGGTGGCATGGTGCTGGCGACAGGGGGCGGCGCGGTACTGCGTCCTGCCAACCGGCAGCGTTTGCACGACCGCACCACGGTGATCTATTTGCGCTCAACGCCTGAAGAGTTGTTCCGGCGTTTGCGGCACGATACCCAGCGGCCACTGCTGCAGGTCAGTGATCCGATGGCCAAGTTGCGTGAGCTTTATGAGCAGCGGCACCCGCTCTACGAGCAGGCCGCGCATTTTTGCGTGGACACCGGCCGACCTTCGGTCAGCACACTGGTCAATATGATTGTGATGCAGTTGGAGCTGGCCGGACTGATCCAGTCAGCCACTCCACCCATCAATCCAGTTTGAGCTGTTTCAGGTATTGCTTGAGCCAGGGGCCGACTTGGGGGTGCTGCATGCCCAACTCGATATTGGCTTCCAGGAAGCCTTCTTTGCTGCCGCAGTCGTAGCGTTTGCCTTCGTACTGAAAGGCAAAGACTTTCTCGCGGCGCAATAAACTGGCGATGCCGTCGGTCAGTTGAATTTCATTGCCGACCCCCCGCGGTTGGGATCGGATCTCCTCAAAGATCCCCGAGGTCAAGATGTAGCGTCCGGCCACGCCCAAGCGTGAAGGCGCCACATCAGGCGCTGGTTTCTCAACAATGCGGGACACGTCCATCAGGTGGTCGTTGACGGGGGTACCTGCGACGATGCCATAGCGTTTTGTTTGCTCAGCCGGGACTTCCTGAACCGCCAGGATGGAGGCGCGCCATTGCTGGAACTGCTCCACCATTTGCCTCAGCACGGGTTTTTCGCCCACCATCAAATCGTCGGCCAGCAAGACGGCGAAGGGCTCTCCGCGCACCAGGCGTTCGCCGCACAGCACGGCATGGCCCAAGCCCAGGCTCTTGGCTTGGCGAACAAACACGCATTCCATGTCGGCAGGTTTGATGGACTGAACAAGGTCCAACAACTCGGCCTTGCCGGCATGTTCGAGTTCGTATTCCAGCTCAAACGCGGTGTCGAAATGGTCTTCAATGGGGCGCTTGTGGCGGCCCGTCACGAAAATCATTTCGCGAATACCTGCGTCGTAGGCTTCTTCGACCGCGTATTGGATCAAGGGCTTGTCGACCACCGGCAGCATTTCTTTGGGCTGGGCTTTGGTGGCGGGCAAAAAACGGGTGCCCAAGCCCGCAACCGGAAAAATGGCCTTGGTGATCATCTGCATTTTCATTTCCTCAAACACGGGGCAATCGACGGATCCTCCATGGAGGACGTCGCCCGGAAAAGGTTCCCCGGGCGGCTGTTTTTAGGGTTAGCCCAGGCGCTGGAACTGGTCGCGCACGCGCTCCAGGGTGGCGCTGAAATCGGCCAGTCGCGCCTTTTCTTGATCGACTACCGCCGCTGGCGCTCGGGCGACAAAACTTTCGTTGCCCAGTTTGCCGTGGGTTTTGGCAATTTCGCCTTCCAGGCGTGTGATCTCTTTGCCCAGGCGCTCCCGTTCGGCCGTCACGTCGATTTCAACGTGCAGTGCCAGGCGGGTCGCGCCTTGAACGGCCACAGGGGCCATGCTGGTGGCTTCGGTGAAAGCGGCTTCGTCGAGCACTTTGACTTCGCTCAGCTTGGCCAGCGCTTTGATCAGCGGGCTGGCTTGGTCAATGAAGTCGGCGTCGCCGACCGTCAGCAGCGGTACGCGTGCAGAGGGCGAGAGGCTCATTTCACTGCGCAGGGTGCGGCAGGTGCCCACCACGGCCTTGAGCTTGGCCACCCAGGCATCCGACTCGGGGTCGATGCGGGAGAGGTCGGGCATGGGGTAGGGCGCCACCACGATGGACTCGTCCGAGCCGGCCGTCTTTCTGGCGGCGATGGGGGCCACGGTTTGCCACAGCTCTTCGGTGATGAAGGGGGTGATGGGGTGCAGCAGGCGCAGCACGGTCTCCAACACCCGGATCAGGGTGCGGCGGGTGGCGCGCTGTTGCTGCTCGGTGCCGCTTTGGATTTGCGCCTTGGCGATCTCCAGGTACCAGTCACAGTATTCGTCCCAGACGAACTGATAGATGGCGTTGGCAACGTTGTCGAGGCGGAACTCGGCAAAACCTTGCTCCACCGCGGCTTCGACGCGCTGCAGTTCGCTCACGATCCAGCGGTCGGCGGGGCTGAAGTCTTGGTATTCGCCCTTGGCGCACGTGCTGGGCTCATGGGGTTGGAGGCCGCAATCCTGGCCTTCGCAGTTCATCAGCACAAAGCGGGTCGCGTTCCAGAGCTTGTTGCAGAAGTTGCGATAGCCTTCGCAGCGCTTGCTGTCAAAGTTGATGCTGCGACCCAGGCTGGCCAGGGCGGCAAAGGTGAAGCGCAGGGCGTCGGCACCGTAGCCAGGGATGCCTTCGGGGAACTCTTTCTCGGTCTGCTTGCGCACCTTGGGGGCGGTCTCGGGTTTGCGCAGGCCGGTGGTGCGTTTGTCCAGCAGGGGGGCCAGTTCAATGCCGTCGACCAGGTCGACCGGGTCGAGCACGTTGCCTTCGGACTTGGACATCTTGTGGCCTTGGGCATCGCGCACCAAGCCATGGATGTAGACGTGCTTGAAGGGCACTTTGCCGGTGAAATGCTTGGTCATCATGATCATCCGGGCGACCCAGAAGAAGATGATGTCGTAGCCGGTGACCAGAACCGAGGAAGGCAGGAACAGGTCCTGCTCCAGGGTTTTTTCAGGCCAGCCCAGGGTGGAGAACGGCACCAGGGCCGATGAGTACCAGGTGTCTAGCACGTCCTCATCGCGGTTGAGGCTGCCCGTGTAGCCGGCTGCTGTGGCTTTGGCTCGCGCGTCGGCCTCGTTTTTGGCAACAAAGATTTGGCCGTCGTTGCCGTACCAGGCCGGGATCTGGTGGCCCCACCACAGTTGGCGGCTGATGCACCAGTCCTGGATGTTGTTCATCCATTGGTTGTAGGTGTT
>JAZJZP010000266.1:5891-11018 GCA_040389805.1 Pseudomonadota bacterium | reverse complement strand
GCACCGAGTTGCACAGTGGGGACGTGGTCGAGATCATCACGGCGTCCAGCGCGCGACCCAATCCAGGGTGGCTGAACTTTGTGAGCACGGGCCGCGCCCGCTCCAAAATCCGTCATTACCTCAAGAACATGGAGACCGAGGAGTCTCTGGACTTGGGTGAAAAGCTGTTGTCGCAGGCGGTGCGCGCCGAAGGCTTGAGCATGCCCAATGGCAATGAGGACAGCGAGGGCGCCACCGGCACCTTGTGGCAGGCCTTGATCCGCTGGGGGGGTAACTCCAGCAAGGAAGATTTGTTGGTCGATATCGGCTTGGGTCGCAAGATCAGCACGATGGTGGCCAAGCGCCTGGCGCAGCTGATGGCCGAGTCGGGCCAGCGGCCGGACGCCTTGTCCTTGACCATTGGGCGGTTTGAAGCGCACGACTCGCCCTCGCACAGTGGCGTGGTCATTGATGGCAGCGAAGGCGCGACCATGCAGTTGGCGCCATGCTGTCGACCGATTCCGGGCGATCCGATTGCCGGGTATCTGGGGCGCGGCCAAGGCCTGGTGGTGCACACGCAGTTGTGTGGCGTGGGCAAGCGCTTGTTTGACCGCGACAGCGAGCGTTGGATCGACGTGAGCTGGGCCGATGAGCCCACGCGGCCTTTCGAGACCGTGATCTCGGTGCTGGTGGCCAATGGCAAGGGCGTTTTGGCGCAGGTGGCGTCGTCGGTCAGCAGTGCTGAAACCGACATCACCCACATCGAAATGGGCGATGAACGCCTGGGCGAAACGGCTGAGCTGAAATTGACGCTGGCGGTGCGCGATGTGGAGCACCTCAGCGAGGTGCTGCGCACGCTCAAGCGCTGCCCCGTCGTGCTCAAGGCGACTCGGGTGTGTCCTTGATCGGTGCCGGGTAGCGCACGGACAGTACCTCGACCTGCTCCAGTCCACCGGGGGTCATCAGTTGGACCTCGTCGCCCTCTCGGGCCTTGAGCAGGGCGCGTGCAATCGGGGCCACCCAGCTGACTTCGCCTTGCAGGTTGTCCACCTCGTCGATGCCTTTGATGGTGACGGTGCGCTCCACATCGTGTTGGTTGACGTAGGTGACGGTGGCGCCAAAAAAGATCTGATCGTTGCCGTGGTGCAAGGCCGGGTCGGCCACTTCGGCAATGTCCAGTCGCTTGGTGAGAAAGCGGATGCGGCGGTCGATTTCGCGCAGGCGCTTCTTGCCGTAGATGTAGTCGCCGTTTTCGGAGCGGTCGCCATTGGAGGCGGCCCAGTGCACGATTTCGACGATCTTGGGGCGGTCCACATCCAGCAGGTGGAACAGTTCATCGCGCAGGCGCTGGTAGCCCTGCGGGGTGATGTAGTTTTTACCGCCGGCAGGCAAGGGAGCCAGGGCGAGTTCGTCGTCGTCCTCGCTGTCGGGTTCCTTGGTGAATGCCTTGTTCATGGTGCTCGATTGTGCCCAATGCATCACGACAGCGGAAGGTGTGTCGTATTGGCTGATGACGCGACGGCCCCTCAAGCAGGGGGCATGAAACCCTACTTGCAGGAAAGCCCCTGAGGTCAAACAGCATTCTGTGCCTCAAGATAGCCATGTTTTTCGCTGGGTGATACTTGGCGGGCATGACAAGGCGGTGGACGATGAATGCGAGTGGCTTGCCACGAGGTGGCAGCGCCAGATGGTTGCGCTGGCTTCCAGTGGTGGTTTTGATCGGTGTTTTTGTGGCGTTGACCCTGGTGTGGCGCAGCCCATCCATGAGTCGGTGGTTGGACCCTGTGGTGCTGACCCAGGTGGGTACGGCCTTGTTGGCCACGCCTTTGGGGCCCTTGGCGGTGCTGGCGGGCTATGTGCTGGCGGTGGTGCTGGCCATGCCGATTGCCTTGATGATCACGGTGGGGGTGCTGGTGTTTGGGGCTTGGCCCGGCATGCTCTACGCCTTGCTGGGCATGCTCAGCGGGGCAGTGGTGACCTATGGCATAGGTCGGTTGTGCGGCACCTACTTGCTGCAACGCTTTGCCGACCCGAGCGTGTTGGCCTTGGGGCAGCGCCTCCAGAACCGCAGCTTGCTGATGGTGGTGTTTGTGCGGGTGGTGCCGGTGGCGCCGTTCCTGATCATTAACATCACGGCCGGGGCTTTGAAAATCCGACTGCGTGACTACGTGCTGGGAACCGTTTTGGGGCTGTTGCCCGGCACCATCCTGATGGGCTTGTTCATGGACCGTTTGACGGCCGCCTGGCGTGACCCCGGCTTGGGCAGTTACGCCGGCTTGGTCCTGTGGCTGGCGCTGGTTGCCGGTGTGGCCTGGTTGCTGCGCAGGCGGTTGATGGCCATGATGGCCGCTGAGGTCGGCCGCTAGGGCTGTTTTTAGCGGGTTACAGCGAGCGGGGGCCTGAGTCTGGTTCGAGTGGTGTGTTGTCGAACACGACTTCAATTCGGATCAACGATTTCACCGCCTGGCCCTGGCGCTCGCCGGGGCGGAAGGGCGCTTCCATAAAGGTTTTGGTGGCAGCCTCTTCTAGCGGTTGAGGCAGGCTGGGGCCTTCAACGCGGACACGTCGTACCACGCCATTTTCGTCAATGAACAGCGCCAGGATGGTGGTGTAGCGGCCCGGCGTTTGGATCTGCGCTGGAAAGGGCACGATCACCGTTGAAGACGGGCGAGGCGCGATCGTCAGCAGCGAGCGGGGCAGGTAGTCGTCGCTGGGGTTTTTTGAGCCCGAGCCTTCAAGGGTGTCTGTGCCCACGGCGGCGGAGGCTGTGCTGGGGTCTTCTTGCGGAACTGGATCCGCCGGGGTGCTTACCTCAGGCACCAGTGGCGCCGGTGGGGATTCGGCGGGCTCGATGAAGGCGCTCAGGGTGTCTGGCGGTGGTGGCAGGCTGTCCGATGTGGGCAGAGCCGCAGGTGTCGGCTTAGCCTTGGTGAGTGAAAGGTGCACAACCTGTGCCTGAGATCTTCCCGGTGCTGCTGCCTTGGGAGCGAGGTTCATCCATGCGAGGAAGACGCCATGCGCGATCACCACCGAAGCGATGATCGCGTTGAGCGGTGAGCGCAGCCCTGGGATGCTGGCTGGCTGGCGCAGCATCGGTAAGTGGGGCAGTGCAGCGCTCACGTTACGGTCCTCAGTTCACCAGTTCGCGCCATGAGGTGCGGGTGGCGGTGCCGCTGCTGCCGGTGGGCTCTTCCTCGTCAGTGCCACGATTTGTCGCGGGAGTGGCCGTGGTGATCTTGGCGTTACTGCCCGGAATGATCAGGCGAGACGTCCCATCGGTCAATTCGATCCAGGTCAAACCCACGCCCAGGAACGAGCCCAACTTGGTGCCGACGACCCCGCCCGCTGAACTGCTGAGCGAGCCGCCGGTGGCGATGTCAAAGGTGTAGAGCCAGGAGGAGCCGCCCGATGGGCTGCACACGCTGCTGCCCGGTATGGCCGAGACCAAGGCCAGGGTGGTGTATTGCAGTTGCATGTCCACCGAGACGCGCTCACCCAATGAGGGGAGGTTCACGCGCCATCCATTCTTGGTGGTCCAGTCGATGGCGCTGTTCGACGAGGTGCGTGTCAGTCCGGCTGTGTCCGTCAGGCTTTGAGTGACGATGTCAGAGCGTGAACTGGTGATGTCCCCTAGGCCGGTGCTTCCCAGTGTGTCTTTGACGGCATAGACCGACTGCACCTGCTTGTTGGCGATGTCGCTCAAGCCCAGATACTGACCCGTGGCGACCAGCACGGCAGGGTACACATCGAGCACCACCGCTGTTTCGGGCTTGATGGTGATGGGCTGAGGATTGGATGACGGATCTTTGAAGCTGGCCAGCAGCATGGCTTTGCCTTTGGGCTCGATCAGGTTGTCGGTGTCAAAGCGCCAGAGGTTGCCCAACAGATCACCGCCATAAAAACGCTTGGAGGTGTTGTTGGTGTTGTCATCGATCCATCCATTGATCTTGGCCAAGCCGCTGGGGTTGGCACTGGTGCCGGCAGGGGTCGTGGCAGAGATCATGGTGGGGATGCCCGTGGGGATGTCAGAGACGGGTAGACCCGTGTTGGCGTCGAGCACATACAGGCGGCCATTGCCATCACCGCCGGTGTTGTTGTAGCCCGAGGTCACAACCACAACCCAGGTGCCATTCGCACGCTTGGTGATGATGGGGTTGCCGTAGGTCAGACCCAGATTGGCGTCCGTGAACTCCCACATGACTTTGGGATCGGTCGGGTCGGTGACGTCCAGCGCATAGTAGGACTTGCCACCGGAGTTGAGGCCTCCAACCAAGATGGTTTTCCAGGCCGTGCCGGTATAAATGTCGCCCACGGTGGGGGTGCCATCGACGAAGAAGTGGTGCTTGCTTTCGTAGTCGGTGTCGGCCAGTCGGTACATCTCGGGCATCACGGCTGAAGGCACGTAGGCCCACAGTTCGGTGCCTGCCGGAGTGCTGCCAATGGCCTCGGCGGCGAAGGCATGCAACATGCCATCGTTCGCTGCGGACATCACCACGGGTGTGCGGCTGAGGTGGGCGGTCACATAGGCGGCATACCCGGCATCGGCATAGGCGAAGGGAGGCTTACTCACATAGACCGGAGAGGCGTTGATGATGTCACCGAGGATGGACTCGCGGCTGCGGTACACCGCCACGGTTTCTGTGGATGTTGTTGCGGGCGGGCCGACAGTGGTTTTGGTATAGCTGTAGCTGCTCAGGCTGCTATCACCGCGCAGGTAGTTGACCAGGTTGGTGCCATTGTCGGCTTGCGTTTTGGGGTCGGCATCCAAATCGGCGCACTGGCCGGGTGTGACAGTTTTGGTGCAGAAGCTCGTGAAGTGCGTGCCTAGCCCATCGGTACTGAGGTTGGTGTAATTGAACTCGCGCCGAACCGTGCTGCTGGCGCCTGGTTGCCGATAGTAGATTTTGCGGGCTGACGCGGTGGCTTTGCCCATTTCTGTGGCGGCGCTCCACACTTCAGTCGTGGTGTTGATCTCGCCGGTGGTGCCGTCCAGTGAGTAGGACACCAGATCCCCGGTCCAGACTTTGGTGGTGTACTTGGCCACGAACACCTGATTGCTCTTGCCTTCAACGGGTTGAAGCGAGCTGGTGGCTGCCGACGACGACGAGCCAATGGTGCGTGTCACGTTTGACAGAGCCGAGCTGATGG
>JAZJZP010000266.1:0-5881 GCA_040389805.1 Pseudomonadota bacterium | reverse complement strand
ACGGATCTATCGTATCGAGACGTCCCGTGCCGTTGGCGCTGATGGCTTCGGCCACCTCACTGGAGTCGGAGGCCGACCAGTACTGGCCGCGCCCATTGACCGCCGCATGCCAGAGGTCATCCACGTGGGTGACGCCGCTGGAGCTGGCTTCGGCGATAGGCCACTTTTTGGTGCCGTTCTTGAGTTCGTAGTAGCTGCCAGTTTTCAGGTTGGGGTTGAGGTAGTCCTTGTCATAGGGCAGGATGCCGCTCATCCCCAGGCCGAGCGTGAAGGTGGTCATGTGCTGGTGTTCGGCTCGGTCCAGACTGTTGATGGCGACCTCGTTGTTGCAGACGTCGGTGCCCAGGGCGCCCGTGCAGTTGCCCAGTGCAGCGGTGCGCAGATCGGTGACGTAGTAGTACTCGGCCACGTCGGCCAGGCTGTTGCTTGATCCGCCAGAGGTGGAGCTGATGGGGGCACCGGGGGTGCCGGCCACAGCCGCATCGGTGGACAGCACGGTCACTACCGTCGCGTTACCCATGGTGGGGCCGCTGACAACGGTGGCGGTGCTGGGGTTGGGGCTGGGCAAGGTGGTGGTGTTGGCGCAGGTTCCAGAGTTGGTTGATGAACCATAGTTTGCCCAGCTAGTGGTGTCACTGGTCGCCATGGGGTCGGCGCTGGTGGTTGTCGGGGTTCCCCACGTAGTGATGCTGTTGGTGTCCGAGGTCAGTGCTCCATCGGTGGTCACCACGGTGCGGGTGTAGCTGCCCGAAACATCTTGATAGGTGTTGACGGTTTCCAACAGGCTCTGGGTGCCGCGCTGTGCTTGAGTTTTGAGTCTGGTTTTGCCTCCACTGCAGCCGTTGGTGGTGGTGGAGTACGAATTTCGAGACCACACGGTGGTGGTGGTGAGTGTGTACGCCGACTTCTGGTGCTTGACGAGCGTGTACGGCGTTTGTACCGTCACGACCGCGGCGGAGCCATCCCACATGGGGCGTTCTTCATTGCTATCTTGTTGCCCGACGGTGCTGGTGCCATTGAGTTGCAAAGGGCCGTACGAAGAGGTTTCATCGCCGGTGTTCCAGTAACCATCGGTGGACAAGATGGTGTAGTTGCGCTGGCAGGCGTACTCCATCGGGTCATTGGCCTGGTTAGGGGCCTTGTTCGCGAAGTAGCGTCCCACCTTTGACAGAGCTCCACGCAAAGGCGTGGAGTTGCTAACGTCGGCCTTGTAAAGGTCAGAGAAGAACAATGCCTTCTGGGTGTCATCGAACTGGCTCACCTCCAGGAATTTGGTGCTGGGGGCGGCGCTGGTGTTGCTGATGGTGGTGAAGCCGACCCGGTATTTCGAATCGATGGGGCTGAAAGCGCGCCCCGAGGCGGTACGCATCATCAAGACGCGCTTGCGATAGTAGGCATACCAGTTGGCGTAGTTCTGGGCTTCTGTCGATGTGGTTGTCACCGTTTTCAGGGTGAACACGGATGATGAGTAACCGGTGTCTCGCAAGCATTCATTGGCGAAGCCGCCGTCGGTGCTAGTGTCCAGTCCGGATGTGGTGTACTTCCAGCCCATGCGAGGCTTGCCGCCGGTGTATAGGTAATACGTGCTGTTGTTCAGGTTGGTAACGCTCTGTGGCCCCACCTTCCAGGTGTCTGTGGGGCTGCCGCTGCCGGTTGAGCCGGTGATGGTCACGACCAAGGTGGGGCTGCTCCAGCTTTTGACAGTGCCCACCATCCACTGGGCATCGTTCGTGGAATTGACGATGGCTACGCGGCTGCCCACGGTGTAGGTGGTCGTGCCAGGGCTTGATACCTGGAAGCTCTTGTCGCCCAGACCCATGGCGATGGGGGATATCAAGTTTTTCGAGCTCGACAGACTGACCTGAAAGCCATCGGTCGGCGCGGCAGTGAACGACGCGTTCGGGTAGGAGGTGCCATCGGGGTTGACGGGCAGGTTGGCGCTGTAGTCATAGGCGGGGTTGTAGGCCACGCCATTGCATTGGCTCGACTTGTACCCATAAGCGCTGTTGTCGGACATGTCATCTGGCATGTAGTCCCAGCCCATGCTCCCTGAATCGTCCAGGACGAACATGACATTGGGCTTGGCGGTGATGTCCGACGTGGTCGCCAACGGCGTGTTGGAGATGTCCGTGGCGGCTTGCACGCCCGGGTTGAGTGCGGTCAGTCCGATCAGCATTGCCAACAGGGCTCTGTGGGTTGAGCGCTGTAGCGTGAGGGGATGATGGTGTTGCATGGTGACTTCCTTCCGCGCCGCAAGGCATGGGCACATTACAGGTGCACGATCGTTTCAACAAAGCTGGTGGTGTTGCGGGCGCCAATCACACGAACCACGATCCGGTAATAGACCCCTTGGTACGCCCCGCCTGCGCCGACTGTTTTTCTGGTGAAGCGCATTTCTTCGCCGTACTTGATTTCGCCGCGCTTGGGCGCGGTCGCACTGCCTGTTACGGATCCGGATCCTGAGCCCGACGCCGTTGCCTGTGGACGAGCGCATGAATTGGTCGCGCTGTCGGGTGAACCCAGTTCGGCGCACAGCCGAAACATCACATAACGGAGTTTGTTCCCGTTGATCTCGACTTCAGCACCAGGGCGGACATTGACGCAGTTGGCGGTTGCGGCATCGGGCGAGTATTGACAGCCATCAATGTCCCAGTTGACCAACTCGCGGTCCGCTGCGGTTTGTTGCTGGCCGGTGACGTCGATGCTCTCGTGCGCCTGGGCGTAGTAGCCGTTGTTGGGGCTGTCGGCGTTGCGATCCCAGGTGGCGCCGGTGAGCACCGTGATGGCTTGCTGGGTGAGTTTGTCTGCGGCGGAGGTGGCGTCTTGTTTGAACCCCAGGTTGCCCATCACGAGGGCGCTGGTGTCCACAGAGCGCACCAGCGCCACAGCGGCCAGCGACAAGGCCGCCAGGGCCAGCAGCGCGAATAGCAGCGAGATGCCATGTGTTCTGCTGGGGCGGCAATGCGTGAGGGTGTTTTTGCGTGTCATGCGGGGCTCCTTCAGGCTTTCCAGAGCACATTGCGCAGGGGGATGACGGTGTCGTACAGCTTGTAGCGGTACTTCCTGAAATCGGCGCCCAGTGGACTGAGGTCGATAGAGATGCACTGGCGGTCGGTATGGCAGGTGGTCGCACCCGTCACTGTGTCATTTTTTGTGCCCACATCCCATTCAAGAAGTGCGGGGGTGGGTTCTGCGGTCTTTTCTGGTTGGCCGCTGCGGGCCACAATCAGCACACGGATGGACCGTACCTGTGTCCACTCGGCGTTGTTGGTCGGAGTGGTGGTGTTGTAGGTGTCGACTGATCCGTCGGCATTGGTGTCCTTGCCATACATGGCTTTGAGCATCACGACCTGAGGTTGCACTTCTTCTGCGGCGCTCCATGCGCCGCTGGTGGAGGCCAGTTCGCTGCGTTCCAGTGCTCGGGTGTCTTTGTTGACGGAGAAGCGCTGCATCGACATGCTGCCCAAATTGAACAAGTAGCTGTTGATTGGAAAGGCGTTGGCCGATGCGGCCGCAACATTCCAGGGACTGGTGGCGACCGTGACATGCGGGATCTTCTGGTTGAGCGGATTGCCGGACACCTGAAAGATGTTGCAGTTGGAGGTGGAGACGTCTGGTGGCACGGCGAGCATCAAGTCGCCCACGGCGGCGCCAAAGGGCGACTGCACCGTGAACTCAGTGCTTGCCGATGCATGTGCCGCTGTGACGAGCATGGGCACCGAGAAAGAGTTCTTGGTGCTGCGCAGAATAGTGATGGTGTCGGACCCATCGTCGCCCGCCCCAATGAGCACCGGTGCCAGTGTGAACGTGCCCGCGGGGTTGGTGCCGGCCTGATAGTTGACAGTACACCCCAAGGCAGCCGGGATGGCGCTGACGCCGTAGCCGGACATTCCGACCTCGCGTTGCAGCGAGAACAGGCCCAGGGCTCCGCTGATCTGGGCATCAGCGCCACTGGTGATCGAGCGTTTGTTGCCTTCTGACAGCACCAGGACCTGAGCGATGGCCACGATGGCCAGCATGCCCAGCACAACGCCCACCATTAACTCAATGAGAGTGAAGCCCTGCTGGGCACGAAGAGTTGGGTGTGAGCGCATGGTCATGTCAGCTCTGGATGAAGGTTTCGGAGATGAACTTGTGCGGGGCACCGTCCGGGAGCGACCAGGTGATTTCGATCTTCACCTCGCCGACGGTCGGCATGGTCACCGTGGCGGTGCCGTTGGGTAAGGCTTGGGCCAGCTTGGCTTTCCACGTGAGGCAACGCGCATAAGCGTCGCATTTGCTGTCCTCATAGTCCGCTAGATGGGCCAGGTCCGACCACATCAGTCCGGTTAACTCGCTGGCGAGGTAGGCCGCATCGGTGCGCACCTTGGCGGAGCCTTGGGCTTGATTCATGTTGGCTTGCAGTCCGACCAGGGCCAGGACGCCGACGCTGAACAGCAAGACGCTCACCAGCACTTCAATGAGCATGAAGCCGCGGCTTGATTTGGGGTGACGATGGTGCATGGCTTAACTCGCTGGGCAGATGCGGGGATCGGTGGTGTCGGTCACGGCTTCATCGCACATCACTGAGCGACCACCCGAGGACACCATGATCTTGAAATGGCGAGTGTCCGAGCCCGTGGTGGCGCTGGCCACTGAGATGGATCCGATCGGGGTGGTGCCGGTCACCTGACCAAAGGCATTGAAGGTGATGCTGGTGGCATCGGTAGTGCCGTCGCGGCCTTTGGCTGAGACGCTCACGCCGCTGCCGCCATCGCCCACCGCCCGTGTCACAACGATCTGGGGGGCGGTCGTGGTGGATGGGCTGGTGGCGCACTTGCTGGTGGGGTCGGTCAGGCTGACCACCCAGGAGCCGCCTGTGGCACTCAATGTGCAGCTGTCGCTCATGGTCTTGGGGTCGGTGGTGGTCACCATCCAGAACGTGACGCTTTGGTTGCGCCGCACTGCTTCAGTGCGGGCTTTTTGTATGCCTTCCTGGATGGATTCGGCCGTGTTGCGAATGCGGGCGTTGCTCATCCATGAGCCGAGGCTGGGCATGGCCGAGGCCATCAAGATGCCCAGCACGGCCAGCGTGACCGCTATTTCAATCATCGAAAAACCGCGTTGAGTGGGGGTATTCATGATGATGGTGCTCAGTCGCAGGCGGCTGATTTCGTGAACCAGCAGGTGTTGCCGGTGTACGTGGTGCCTTTGAAGGCGGTGGTGGACTTGGTGCCGTCTTGATTGATCGTGTAGACATGCGCCGTCATGGGGCTCTTGGCGGTGGCGGTCAGTACATAGCTCTGTCCGTTGGCCGCGGCGGTGCAATTGAAGTCGAAGTAGGTGCCGGTCGTTTTGTAGTCGATGCCTGCTGCGGTGCAATCAGCGCCGATATAGGTCCGGTTGTCCTGGTAGCTTTGCTCCAGCTTGACGCGCTGGTTAGACAACTCCGTGAAGGCGTCGGGCAAACGGCCGCGCCGGACGTAGTCGGTATAGGCAGGCAAGGCTACCGATGCCAGGATGCCGATGATGGCCACGACGATCATCAGTTCGATCAAGGTGAAGCCCCGGGCCATCGGGTGACCTTGGTGGGAGTAGAAAGCTGACATGTGAGACCCTTTTTCGCCAATGGATGAAACCATTACGAAACCGAGTCTAGGACTGGCGCCTCAGGGCTGCCCGGCAATAATTGGCAGAGAAATGGCCCAGTTCGATGGACGGTTTGCCGGGGGCGACGAGCGGCAGGTGACTGCACTGACGCTGCTTTGAAACGGGGCGCTTGAAAAAGCGGACCCTGAAATGACTAAAGGGTCAGCAAGTGATTACTTGCTGACCCTCGTCATTTCTTTGGTGCGGCTGGCAGGATTCGAACCCACGACCCCTTGGTTCGTAGCCAAGTACT
>JAZJZP010000265.1:0-2258 GCA_040389805.1 Pseudomonadota bacterium | reverse complement strand
TGGTCGACCGTTATTACGACCTGACCTTGCGTGCGGGCAACCGTCCTGCTTTAAGTGAGCGTTTTCGGCAAGCCCGGGCGGGCGAGCACAGCGACCAGATCAAACGCATCACGCAACCGACCTTGATCCTGTGGGGCGAGCGCGATCACCTGATCCCGCTGGACTATGCCCGGCAGTTTCACGCCGACATCGCGGGCAGCCAGTTGGTGGTGTTTGATGGCCTCGGCCATGTCCCCCATGAAGAAGACCCGGCCCGCACCGTGGCCGCCATCCAGCCCTTTTTGAGCCTGAAGTAACTGAATCGAGCATGACTACACCATTGCGCAAGACTATTTTGATCACCGGGGCCAGCTCTGGCTTGGGCGAGGGCATGGCACAACAGTTCGCCGCCATGGGGCGCAACCTGGCCTTGTGTGCACGCCGTGTCGATCGGCTCAACGAGCTCAAGGCCGAGCTGCTGGCCCAGCACCCCGGCATCCGCATTGAAGTGCGTGCGCTGGATGTCAATAACCATGCGCAGGTGTTTGAGGTCTTCAAGGCGTTTCAGCAGGACTTTGGCACCCTCGACCGCGTCGTCATCAACGCCGGCTTGGGCAAGGGCCAGCCGATCGGCAAAGGGCGCTTTGATGCCAACTTGCAGACCGCGCAAACCAACTTCATCGCCGCCTTGGCGCAAAGCGAAGCGGCCGTCGAAATCTTCCGTGCGCAGAACGCCGGGCACCTGGTCAGCATCTCGTCCATGAGCGCCATGCGGGGCCTGCCGCGCAACCTCAGCACCTATGCCGCCACCAAAGCGGGCCTGGCCGCGCTGACCGAAGGCATCCGTGCCGAGTTGCTGCGCACGCCGATCAAGGTGACCACCATCTTCCCGGGTTACATCGAGACCGAGTTGAGTGGCAAGGCCGCCAAAACACCCTTGATGGTCGACACCTTGTCCGGCTGCCGAGCCCTGGTCGCCGCCATTGAGCGCGAGCCTGCCAAAGCCTGCGTGCCTTGGTGGCCGTGGGCGTTGGTGGGCTGGTACATGCGCCACGCACCCTTGAGCTGGGTGGCCAAGGTGTCTTGATACACTGAGCTCATTGACCACCGCGGCCGTTGTTCAGGCTGTTCACGCAGGACCGATCGCCATGCAGCCCATCGCTCAAAGTTTCACCGATGAAGACATCACCGCGCTGGAAGACTGGTGCGAACGACTCAACGAGTACATGCCCCAGGTGGCACCCGATTGGGTCGATGGCTACCTGACGGCCTTGGTCTGCGGCCCCCGCGCCGTGATGCCCAGCGAGTACCTGCCGGCCATGTTCGGTGAGGCGCTCATGCACGTGATGAGCAAGACGGAAGACTTCGAGGCCTTCATGGGCTTGCTGATGCGGCGCTGGAACTCGCTGGCGGCTGAGCTGGACCCGACGAGCCTGGTGGCCGAACCGGACGAGATTCGCCTCAACCCCTTGATGTCGGAGTATCCCCAGGACGAGATCGATGAGAAGGTGGCCGAAGGCCTGATCTCGCCTGAGCAAGCCATGTCATTGGCCACGGGCGGCGGATGGGCACGCGGCTTTGGTCAAGCCGTGGTCGATTTTGAAGACGACTGGGAAGTCTTTGAAGACGACACCGCCGAGTACGAGGTGGTCGACTTCAATGTGCGTTCGGTGTTGTTGCTGGCCCAGACCGACAAGGCCAAGTTGGCCGAGTTTTGCCTGGAGCACTACGGCGATGCCGAGGTGTCGCGCGACGACATGATTGCGCAGGCCATGCTGTCGGTGCAAGACCTGCGCTTGTTGTGGATTCAGCACCCGGCCAGCTCCGTGCCGGCGCGCAACGACGCCAAAGTGGGCCGCAACGACCCCTGCCCCTGCGGCAGCGGCGAGAAGTACAAGAAGTGCTGCGGCGCTGCGGCAGGCATCCTGCACTGATGCGTGTCGGGTCACGCGGGGGTTGAGTCGCCCTACAGCGTGGCCGCCAGTTGGGCCGCCTGCGCAATCGCCTTCTTGGCATCGAGCTCGCCGGCCTCAAACGCACCACCGATGACGTGCACCTTGTGGCCTGAGGCACTCAAGGCATCGGCCAGTTCACGCAGGGGCACTTGGCCCGCGCACAGCACCACGGTGTCGCAAGGGATCACGGTGGGGTCTTTGCGCTTTGGGCCATGGCTGATCAGCAGGCCTTCGTCGTCAATGCCTTCGTAGTTGACGCCGCCGACCATCGCCACGTGCTTCATCTTCAGCGTGCTGCGGTGGATCCAACCCGTGGTTTTGCCC
>JAZJZP010000264.1:7207-10360 GCA_040389805.1 Pseudomonadota bacterium | reverse complement strand
ACCACTTCAATGGACGCCACTTCATGAGTGCCCAGCAGGCCTGGGAGGCGTTCAGTGGTCTTTGATCCGCAAGATGCCCAGCACCCGCATGACGAGTTTCTCGTAGATGGGCTCTGAGGTGCCCTTCTTCATCTTGCGCAAGAAGTAGCGCTCAAACGCAATCTTCGCCAGGTGCACCCAGTAGCCCTCGCCAAACCAGTTGACATTGCGCGGCGGGATTTGCGGCAGCGCGACAAAGGCGGCGCCGCGGTCACCGAAGTCGGCCAGGCAGACGGCGTTCCAGGTGGCTTTTTCAGTGGGCACCTTGCCGTCCAACAAAGCCCGGATGTTGTGCGCCGTGGCCGTGACCATGGACTCGATCATGAAGCCCGTTTTGGGAACGCCCGTCGGGATCGGCGTGGGCTCGGGCGGGGCAATCGCCACGCACACGCCCACTGCAAACACATTGGGGTAGCGGAGGTTGCGCTGATGATCGTCAATCAACACAAAGCCTCGGGGGTTGACCAAACCCTCAATGCCCATCAGTGCATCCACGCCTTTGAAGGCGGGCAGCATCATCGAGTACTTGAAGGGCAGCGCGTATTCCTTGATGGCCTGGCCATCGTGGTCGTGCTCGGTGACGTGCATGATGCCCGACTCAACTTGGGTGACCTTGGCATTGCAGATCCAGCGCACGGCCTTGTCGCGAAAGATCGATTCCATCAGGCTTTTGGAGTCCCCCACCCCATTGAGCCCCATGTGGCCCACGTAGGGCTCGGAGGTCACAAAGGTCATGGGCACCTTGTCGCGCAGCTTGCGACGGCGCAGGTCGGTCTCCATGATCATGGCGTACTCGTATGCCGGGCCAAAGCACGAGGCGCCTTGCACGGCCCCGACCACGATCGGCCCCGGGTCCTTGACGAACTCCAACCAGGCTTGCTGGGCCAGTTCGGCATGGTCCACATGGCAGATGGACTGGGTGTAGCCGTCCGGGCCCAGGCCCTCAATCTCATCGAAGGCCAACTTGGGCCCCGTCGCGATGACCAGATAGTCGTAGGGAACCTGCCGCCCATCGGTGAGCTCGACCATGTTTTGGTCGGGGTGCACGCGCTGTGCGCCCACCGGGATGAACTCAACGCCTTTTTTCTCCAGGATCGGCGCGATCAGCAACTCAATCTCATCGCGATCGCGCCAGTCCACCGCCACCCAGGGGTTGGACGGCACAAAGTGAAAGGTCGGGGTGTTGGAGACCACCGTGATGGTGTCCGCCGCCCGCGCGTTCTCTTTCATCTCGAAGGCCATCGGCAGGCCGCCCAGGCCCGCGCCCAAAATCACAATGTTTGCCATCGCACACCTCCTGAGCCCCAAGATCTCGCCCGATCTTCGGAGCCTGGCTCAAGCCCGGTTTGCGATGGATCAGCCTAGGGCGACAAAGCCTGCTTGGCCCACGCCAACAACTGGGCTGCCGTCATCGCCCCGGAGACCCGCGCCAGTTCTCGACCCTGGCGAAACAGGATCACCGTCGGGATGCTGCGCACGCTGTAGGCTCCGGAGGCCTTGGGGGATTGATCGCTGTCGACCTTGATAAAGCGGATGTCAGGGCGCTGCGCCGCCGCCTGCGCAAACTGCGGCGCGAACGTCTTGCACGGCCCACACCAGTCGGCCCAGAAATCCACCAGCACCGGCAACTCGGTCTTGGCCAGGTAGTGGGGCAAGGTGGCGTCGGTCAAGGCCATGGGCGTCAGCGGCAACACGGCACCGCCACATTGTCCGCACACCGGCTGCTCGTTCAGCCGAGCCTCGGGTACGCGGTTGGTGGTGCCGCAGTGTGGGCAAACGATGTGCATGGTGTGCTCCCCTCATGGTTCATGTTTCAACACGGTCCGTCTGACGATGGTGCCACAGACCGGCATACTGGGCACATGCCTATCCCACACCGCCTGCTTATCCTGCTGTTAACCACTTGCGCCCTGCTCGGCTTGTCCGCCTGGCACGCCTTCGACCTGCGCATCTGGGCCATGGAGGTCGCGCCCATCTTCATCGTGCTGCCGATATTGATCGCCAGCCATCGGCGCTTTGAACTCACCCAACTGGTCTATGCCTTGATCTTCATCCATGCTTGCATCCTGATGCTGGGCGGGCACTACACCTATGCCCGCGTCCCGCTGGGTTTTTGGATGCAGGAGTGGTTTGACTTGCAGCGCAACCATTACGACCGCATTGGCCATCTGGCGCAAGGCTTTGTGCCCGCGATAGTGGCCAGAGAGTTGTTGCTGCGCAAACACGTCCTCAAGCGTGGCGCCTGGCTGTTCGCCTTGATCACCTTGAGTTGCCTGGGCGTCAGCGCCTTGTATGAACTGGTCGAATGGGGCGCGGCGGTGGCCTTGGGCTCCGGGGCCGATGAGTTTTTGGCCACCCAGGGGGATCCATGGGACACGCAAAATGACATGTTCAACGCCGGGATCGGGGCCGTGCTGGCGCAAGTGCTGCTCGCCCGCTGGCATGACCGGCAACTAGCCACGCTCAAGCCCCCGACACCCTGACAGTTCCCCTGTCATCAATGGTCATCGGGCTGGGCGATAATCCAGCCCGATTCACCCGTTCTCTTTTCTCTGGCGCGCTGAACCAGTCGCGCTGTCATCCCAAGGATTTTCACCATGACCGACCAAGCCGCAGCAGGCCAGCCTTCTTTCAACATCCAGCGCATTTACCTCAAGGATTTGTCGCTGGAGCAGCCCAACGCCCCAGCCATCCTGCTGGAACAAGGCCAGCCCCAGGTGGACGTGCAGCTCAACCTGAACGCTGAAGAGCTGAACAACGGCATCTATGAAGTATCGGTGACCGCCACCGTGACCACCAAGGTCAATGACAAGGTGTTGTTCCTGGTGGAAGCCAAGCAAGCCGGTCTGTTCGAGATCAAGAACGTGCCACCAGAGCAAATGCAGCCGATCATCGCCATTGCCTGCCCGCAAATCGTGTACCCCTATCTGCGCGCCACCGTGGCCGACATCATCAACCGCACCGGCTTCCCGCCCGTGCACTTGACCGAAGTCAACTTCCAGGCCATGTACGAAGCCCAACTGCAACAAGCAGCGGCTCAAGCGCCTCAGACCCTGAACTCCTAAGACGAGACCCCCCGCATGAACCTCACGGTTCTGGGTGCGGGGGCTTGGG
>JAZJZP010000264.1:4249-7194 GCA_040389805.1 Pseudomonadota bacterium | reverse complement strand
CATAACGTGGTCGGCACCAATATTCAGGTGTTCATCGGCGCCGGGGCTTGGGGCACGGCGCTGGCCATCAGCGCCGCCCGCCACAACCCCCAGGTGCTGCTGTGGGCCCGCGATGAGGCCCAAGCCCGCGAGATGCAGGCGCAGCGGTGCAACACGCGCTACCTGCCCGACACCCCGTTTCCTGACGCCCTGCGCGTGACCCACGACTTTAATGAAGCCGTGGCGCATGCACGCGCCCAAGGCACGATGGGTGGCTTGACCATCATCGGCACGCCGATGGCGGCCTTGGGCACCCTGCTCCAAGCCTTGCCCGACGACGTGGCTACGCTGTGGCTGTGCAAGGGCTTTGAAAAAGGCAGCGGCCGGCTGGGCCATGAAATCGCCCAGGCGCTGCGCCCCCAGGCCCGCTGCGGCGTGCTGTCGGGCCCCAGTTTTGCGCACGAAGTGGCTCAGGGCCAGCCCACGGCCCTGGTGGCCGCCAGTTTTGACCTGTCGCTGGCTGAGCAGGCCGTGGCCGCCTTCCACAGCGACAGCCTGCGCGTCTACACCTCGACCGACCCGATTGGTGTCGAGGTCGGCGGCGCCGTCAAAAACGTGCTGGCCATTGCCACCGGCATTGCCGACGGCCTGCAATTGGGCTTGAACGCCCGCGCCGCCCTGATCACCCGGGGTTTGGCTGAAATGACCCGCCTGGGCGTGGCCCTGGGCGCCCGCGCCGACACCTTCATGGGCTTGTCGGGGCTGGGTGACCTGGTGCTGACGGCCACCGGCAACCTGTCGCGCAACCGCACGGTGGGCCTGAAATTGGCCGAAGGTCGGCCCTTGTCACAAATCCTGACGGAACTGGGCCATGTGGCCGAAGGCGTCTACAGCGCCGCCACGGTGCTGCAACGCGCTCAGGCCCTGGGCGTTGCCATGCCCATCACGCAAGCCGTGGTGGCTGTACTGGACGGCCACACCACCCCCGCCAAAGCCGTGGGTGAGCTGATGGGCCGCGAAGCCAAGGCCGAAGGCTGAGGCCGTACGGTCAGACGCCGCCTGCGTAGCCGTGCTGGCGCCAGGCCTCAAACACCGCCACCGCCACCGCATTGCTGAGGTTGAGGCTGCGCTGGTCGGGCAGCATGGGCAGGCGCACGCGCTGCGCGGTCGGAAACTGCTCACGCAAAGCCGGGTCCATGCCGCGGGTTTCGCAACCAAACACCAGCCAGTCACCGGGCAACCAGGTTTGCTCGCCCAACAGATGGCTGCCTCGGGTGGTGAAGGCAAACAAGCGCGCAGGATCGGGCTGCATCGCCGCTAAAAAGGCGGCCCAATCGGCATGACGCCGCACGGTGGTGCACTCGTGGTAATCGAGCCCCGCACGGCGCAGCAACTTGTCGTCCATTGAAAAGCCCAGAGGCTCGATCAAATGCAACTCGCAGCCGGTGTTGGCCGCCAGGCGGATCACGTTGCCGGTGTTGGGGGGAATTTCAGGCTCAACCAGAACAATGCGAAACATGGGCGCGATTATGCAAAAAAAAGCCGACCCTCAGGCCGGCTTTTCCATCACGCAAGGACTGACTTAAGCAGCCTTGGCCTTGCGACGTGTCACGGCACCAACAATGCCCAAGCCCACCAAGGCCAAGGCGTAGGTTGTTGGCTCAGGCACGCCACCCACCGGGCCGCAACTAACGTGGCATTCACTTGGATCTGCATAGTGAGGCACATCGTATGGATCGATGGTCACGTTATCAACCGAGTCCGTCAGATAGAGGCCGACGCCCTGAGCGCTCGTCCCGACCAGGCCGGGGTAATAGACATCGAAATGGAAGGAGCCCGAAGTGCCCACGGCCAGTTGATAAGTCTGGTTGAACTTGACGTTACCGTCATCCCACAGGTCAAAGGTCACTTGGTCGAAGCCAGCGCCATCATCGACAGAACCCGTGAACAAAATATCGCCCGTGACGAACACACCCGCGGTGTCGTACTCAGCACCGGTCAAATTTGCAAAGCTCAAGCCAGTGGCTGCGTGAGATGCACCGGCCACCGCGCACAGTGCCACGGCCAATGCCGAAATCAGTTTCTTGCTCATTGTCATAATCCCCAATTGCATAACGTAAAAAATTCGAAACAAGCGTAAAGCTCGTGAACCATTTTACGGATATACGCTCAGTTGCAGAGCCCCCATCTTAGGGGGGATGCTCACCCTACCCTGGCGCCGACTGCTTGAACGCCATCACCGCCTGGTTGCGCAAGGTGCGCAGTAGCGACAGTTCTTTCTCGCTGATTTGCAAACTGCCCACTTCTGACTTGTCTGCGTAGATCAGCCCCAACACCATCTCGGTGCCGTTGCGCTTGATCGACAGCGGCAGCAACAAAAAGGTCGGCGCTTTGACGCGCTCGACAAACCAGACAGGGAGCCGAGCCTGGATGGCACTGGCATCGGCAATCAAGGTGTCCACTCCTTTGAGGCTGACCGCCGTGAACAAGTCGGCTTGCCCACCCGCCGCCATCTTCAAGGGGATCTGAAACGAGCCCTTCATCGCCTCGGCACCATCACCCAGGCCAATGCGACCCACTAGTTGCAATGATTTTGCATCGCGCAGGCAAAAAACCACCCGCTGACAATCCAGGGCGCGGTAGACCGTCTCCAGGATCATGCGCAACACGTCGTTGAGCTTGAAGGTGTCCACCATGGTGTTGGTGATGTCCTGGATGCCACTGGTGAGCACCCCTGCGGCGTCCTGCGGGGCAGCAACTTGCCCCAGCGTCAGTGCGCCTTCATCGTCCACCTCCGCCAGTCCCAGGGACTGCGGCCCCGGCCCGTCGGTTTGGCCGGCATTGGGCGCATCCACGTAAAAGTGCTCCAGCAAGCGCTCGGCGGGCGAGTGCTTGGGCAGGTTCAATTCCAGAGCTTGGGTCAATTCGGTCAGGCGCTTGCGGGCACGCGCGGCCGCCTCTTGCAC
>JAZJZP010000264.1:0-4239 GCA_040389805.1 Pseudomonadota bacterium | reverse complement strand
CCATGCTGTTCGCTGGACAGCGTGGCATGCCAGCCCTGTCCTTCCGGGTGCACGGCCATGCACTTGGTTCGGGTGAGGATGTTGGCGCCCCGTTCGCTCGCGTCGAGCGCATTCAGCACCACCAGGCGCGCACCCAACGCGGCAGGATCACAGTTCAGCATGGCGTCGGCTACCTCGTTTGCCAAGGTCGCCAGCCAGGGCAGACGCTCCGGCCGAGCCGCCATGGAACGCGACGACAAGACACCACTGGGCGGCTTCATGGACGAGAGCAGGTTGTCCGGTAAGGACCAGGTCTTGCCAACCTCGATGCCCAGTTGCGAGTAGCCCATGCCCAGCACCTTGTGGGATGCCTCGGACTCGGCCAGTGGCACCCCGCTTTCAACGCCCTCCTGGAGCATGCGGCGGATTTCCTGGGCGTCTTCAGGCAAGTAGAACTCGGCCAGCAAGCGCCCCAGGTTGCGAAACAAGGCCCCAATGAAGGCCTCTTCGGCCTCTTTGGGGTTGGAGCACAGCTCACTGGCCAGGGTGCCCGCCATGACGGTGCGTAAAAACTCGACTTTGAGCTGCTGGGCATGCTGCTTGTCGTCCATGTGCTCGACCAGCATCAAGGACAGCGCCAGGTTGCGCACCCCGGCCACCCCGACCAGCGACACCGCCCGCGAGACGGTGCTGATGGCGTCGGTGCCCGCACGGCGGTAATGCGCCGTGTTGATCATGCGCAGCAGCTTTTGGGTCAGCGCCACGTCCTTGAGGATCTCGTCGCACAAGCTGCTCAGGCTTTCGCTCTCGGATTCGGACATCGTCTGGATGCGTGTCACCGAGGCCGACAAGGTCGGAAAGTCGCTCTTGTAGCGCATGCGGCGCAGCAAATACTCCAGTGTCACCACAGGGTTGTCGCTCAAGGCAGAGGGTGAGGAACGGTCGTCCGACATAGAGGCAAGGCACTCTCGATTGACAAGAAGGAAGCCAGCGCGACTCAGCACTGGATTGGGCAGCAAACCCCTCATTGAAATTCAGGTAATCCTGAAGATGAATACACCCAGCGCTGATAGACAAGGCTTGAGACACCTCACTAGGATGCACCATAAATCAAGGGAAATCGATGCGCCAGAATTTGCCTGTCACTCAACGGGAATATTTAATCAAAGCCGGCGAAACCTTATTGTCCACCACGGACATCAAGGGGCGGATCACCTACGCAAACGAGGCATTCATCCGCGTGTCCGGCTTCTCCAAAGCTGAACTCTACGGCCAACCCCACAATCTGGTGCGCCATCCCGACATGCCCGCAGAGGCCTTCGAGGACTTGTGGGCGACCCTTCAAGCGGGTGAAACGTGGTCTGCACTGGTCAAGAACAGACGCAGCGATGGCGATTACTACTGGGTCAGGGCCAACGTCACTCCGGTACGAGACGGTCACAGCGTGGTGGGCTACATGTCGGTGCGGACCGCGGCCAGTCCAGAAGAGATTGCCCTCGCCGCTCCCATCTACCAGCAACTTGGCGCCGGTAAAGGCTCGCCATGGCGCATTCATAAAGGGATGGTGCAACGAACCCACTGGGCCAGCCGTCTCGGTTGTGGTCAGCCCATGTCCATCAGCACGCGCCTGTCGATGGCCGTTGGTGCCATCACGGCCGTGGCCATGGCTTGCGTCACGTCCTTGTCTCCAACGGGGGCGGATGGTCTGTGGTCGTCGTTGAGCATGGCCAGTGTCGCCACGCTGGTCAGCCTGTGGCTGCACCGCACCGTGTCATTGCCGCTGCGAGACCTCGTGACCCAGGCCCGCCAGGTGGCCAGTGGACAACCGGCCCAGCACATGTTCCGGTGCAAAGCGGACGACATCGGCGCCTTGATGCAAGGCATTGAGCAAGCCGGCCTCAACCTGACCGCCTTGGTGGGCGACATCCAGGACAAAGTCGGCGGAGTGAAGCACGCCGTTGAGAATCTGCAGGACGGCAACCTCGACTTGTACAGCCGCACCGGGCTCGCGGCCGACAAGCTCAAACACACCTCCTCTGCAATGGAGGAGCTCGCCTGCACCATCAAGTCCAACAAAGAAGCCGCCCACAGCCTGGCGCAGTTGGCCGTCAAAACCAGCGAGGCCACCCAGCAGGGCAAGGTCATGGTGGCACAGGCCATCAGCACCATGGAAGGGGTCACCAAATCCAGCCAGCAGGTCACCGACATCACATCCTTGATCGACCACATTGCCTTTCAAACCAACATCTTGGCGCTCAACGCCGCGGTAGAAGCAGCCAGGGCGGGCGTGCATGGCCGCGGTTTTGCTGTGGTCGCCAGTGAAGTGCGTGCGCTGTCACAAAAAAGCAGCGAGGCTGCCAAAGAAATCAAACGCTTGATCGACTCGTCGAAACAGCAGACCGATACGGGTGCCCAAGTGGTCAAACGCGCCGGCACCGCCATGGACGGGATTTCAGACATCGTCACCAACCTGACCACATTGATTCAGGAGATCTCGGTCGCAAGCGAAGAGCAGGCCTGCGGCCTCGAACAAGTGAACGGTGCTCTGTTGGAATTAGAACAAATGACGCTGCAAAACACCGAATTGGCTGAGACCAACACGGCCGCCACCATGGGCCTGGCAGACGCCGCCGAACACCTGAGTGAAGCAGCTGCGGTGTTCACGCCTTGGACCTCTCACACCGAGACCGGCCACATGGAAACCCCCGACTTGATACCGCCCATGGTCCAAGTGGCTTAAGGAACGCAGGTTTCGAGAGCGCCCAGGACTCAGTATTTCCCTACAAAACAAAGGGGAATCCGCTGAATCGGCACGGGACGAAAATCCGGCACCATCACAGGTTCGTTTTCTTGCACGCTGAAATATTCCACGTGGTCAATGACGCGTTGCTTGACAGCGATCAAAGACGCGTGCGTTTAGCAAACTCAAAACAACGTCGCCATTGAGAATTCAGACCACAGCCCCATTGTCGACATGAATCGATAAGAAATCCGTCCCCGGATTGGGCTGCATTTGCATGATGTTGTTGGTAGTAAAAAAATGATGCGAATTGCCGGTGCTGCGCTGGTCACCATGGTCAGTGGTTTTTGTATCTGGGCGCTCCTTCAGGGCCAGATCAGTTACCTCATCACGGCCGGCTTTTTCATCACCTCCGTAGGATGGGCGCTGTCAGGCCGAGTACATAACGGACGATGCATCTTGCCCATCACGGCACTGGTCAGTATCAGCTTGACCCTGGCCTGCACAGGATTGGCCTTTTACATGAGCAACCTGCCCCCTTTGTTTCTGGGCCGGCTGAGCCAACCCCTGGATGGGGCCGCCGCCGCGGTCTTGATTCTGGCCAATGCGGCGCTGTACGCCCATGTGATCACCGCAGAGGGCTCCAGCCGCTACTTCAGTGCCCGACCAGAGCAATGGGTCATGGTCAACACCATCATGGCCCTGCTGGCGGTGTTGGTGGCAATGTGGACCATCACGGTGAGCATTCGGACCAACCGGGACCTCGATACCTTCACGCAGGCCATCACTGTGCGCCATGCAAACCACGCCTTGTGGTTTGAACATGAACTGAACAGGGCCAATCGCCAAGCCAAGTTTGCAGTCTACGTCGCAGAGCAACTCCAGCCTGGACAAGACCTCGTGACACAATTGAAAGCGGCGGGCATCAGCCAGCAAACGAGCGTGTGGGGCAAAGCAGCCAAGCAGCCGACACCCGCTCAACTCGACGTGGTGCTGAGCGATGGCAAGAGCCACGCCATTTGGGCGAATGGCTGGCAGGTCGAACACCACCACGGCGACTGGATGGCCCGCACCAAGATCGGTGAAGTCCATGGCGCGCACCTGGCGCAGCGCGCCTTGGTCTGCGTCCCAACGGCGGGCCCCGTCAACTGCGCCCCCAGCACGCCTGGAGAAACATGGAGTGCAGACACCCCCACCCGCGAAGCATTGAACGAACGACTGCCAACAGACCCGAGCCGACTCAGATTTACTGCGGAGTCATCTGACAAACGCGCCTTTATGGCTGACAGCTCAATGGCGGGTGGTTCCATGGTGCTCATTACCCAAACCAGCCCGGAGGAGCTACTGGATTGGCTGGGCACCAGTTGGGCCTTGATCGCCAAAATATTGAGCGCGCTATCGGTCACGGGGATCGCCTTGGTACGCCTGCTGGTGTACCCCATTGCACAAAGGATGACCCAGGCCAAGGAGGAGTTGTCACGCTCAGCCACCCGCTGGTCACTGGTCATCAACTACGCAGG
>JAZJZP010000263.1:3746-5621 GCA_040389805.1 Pseudomonadota bacterium | reverse complement strand
TGCGCCTACTCCCAGCATGACGGCCTTGACGGAGCCGCGGTGGGCCGCCATCCAGAATTCTTGCTTGGGACAGCCCAGGCCTACAAACACCACGGCGGCGCCAGACTGGTTGATCTGATCCACGTAAGCGGCGTCTTCTTCAGCCGTGAGTGCGCGGAACGGCGGCGACACCATGCCTACAATTTTGAGGGCAGGAAAGTGTTTGATGAGGCGCGCTTGGAGCTTGCTCAAGGTGGCTTCGCCGCTGCCATAGAAAAATACGGACTGACCTCGACGTTCGGCTTCGCCCAGGTAATGCCACATCAAGTCGGGGCCGTTGACCCGCTGTTGTTCAGGGAAGCCTTCTTTGCGTAGCATCCAGGCAATGGGCGCGCCATCGGGGGCGGCCATGTCAGCTTGATTGATCACCGTTGCGAACTTGGGATCCTGGCTGGCGGTGACGACCGAGTGAACATTGCACAGGGTCACATAGCGTGATTGATGCTCCGCACCCCAGTCAGCAATGCGATTGACGGCTTCGTCCCAAGTAAGGGAGTCGATGTAGGAGTCGAGGACATAGGTACCGCGCCGCATGGAATTCTTGCTGGCCTTTCGATTCAGGCGAGCCAAAAGCTGTTCGTTCTCAAGGAGCGAGAGTGATGGGTAGCCAAAATTTGGGTCTGGATGTCTCATGTCACCCCCCTCAGGGGTCGAAGTGGTTGCGCTCGAACTTCTGAAGAGCACTTGGCTGCAATTTTAGGTCCCACCCCCTGGGGTACGGTTTAGGGTAAGCGCGCAGTCTTGTGAAAAGTATGGCAAGCATTCACGACAATTCACCTATGCATGGCCTCTAGAGTGTTCTTATCACCGGAGGTTCCATTCCAAGGGTATTTGCGGGGTGAGCGGCTGGGCCACAATGGAGCATCAGTTCAGTGCAGGAACCCGCGAATGAGAGTCTTGGTGGTTCACAACGCCTACCAGCAAAGGGGTGGTGAAGACAGTGTGGTGGAGGCGGAGGTGGCGCTTTTGCGCGACCATGGTCACGACGTCGAGCTCTACCTCAGGCACAACGACGAGGTGGATCACGCCCCTCGTTTGAAGGTGGCGTTGCAGGCTTTGTGGTCTTCGGCAACGGTCCAGCAAATCCAGGCATTGGTGGCGCAGTTTCGTCCTGAGGTGATCCATGTTCACAACACGCTGCCTTTGGTGTCGCCTTCGGTGTATTGGGCGGCGCACGCGGCGGGTATTCCAGTCGTGCAGACGCTGCATAATTTTCGGTTGATGTGTCCCCAGGCGACGTTTCTTCGGCATGGGAAGGTCTGCGAGGACTGCTTGGGCAAGGTGCCCTGGCGCGCTGTCATACACCGTTGCTATCGGGAATCGGCAGTTCAGACCGGCGCAGTGGCGGTGATGTTGTCCATGCACCGTGGGATGGGCACTTTTGAAAACAAGGTGTCCCGCTACATTGCGCTCAATGAATTTTGTAAAGCCAAATTTGTGGCGGGAGGTCTGCCGGCCGACCGAATCGTCGTGAAGCCCAATTTTGTGAGTTGGGTGCCAACCCCTCAATGGGATCAGCGTGCTGGCGGTTTGTATGTGGGGCGTCTCTCGATAGAAAAAGGCATCCAGGTGCTTTTGGAGGCCATCCGTCAGCTGCCTGATCACAGGGTCGTCGTGGTCGGTAGTGGCCCGTTTGAATCAGAAGTGCGCGATGTGGCTGGTGGTGCCTACGCGGGGTTCTTGCCGCTGGATCAGATCATGGCGCGCTTGTCTCGATCCGCTTTTCTGGTGTTGCCCAGCATTTGCTACGAGGGCTTTCCGCGTACCTTGGTCGAGGCGTTTGCTAACGGTGTGCCCGTGATTGCGAGTCGACTGGGCTCTATGGCGGAGTTGATT
>JAZJZP010000263.1:1912-3736 GCA_040389805.1 Pseudomonadota bacterium | reverse complement strand
GACGGGCAAACCGGGCTGCTGTTTGAGCCGGGGAATGCAGCCGATCTGGCAGCCAAGGTCTGTTGGGCGAATGCTCATCCTCAAGAAATGCTGCGCATGGGGCAGGCCGCGCGTGCAGAATACGAAAACAGGTATACGCCGGAGCGTAATTGTGCCGAATTGATCGAGATCTATCGATCTGCGATGGATCAATCAGGGTAATCCGACGGAACTTTTTGCCCTACGTCGGCCACAATCACCGACCACCTCTCATTAGAGGCTGGGGTTCCTTTTTTGTATGCAGTTCATGCCGCCATTAGCACCATCTTCCGGGGTTTTGCCCACTTCGCAGTCTCCTGCTCAGCTTAAGGTTTGGTCGCTGGCTGTGTTTTTGTTGGCGCTGGCGGTGATGTACGTCCCCACGTTTGTCACGCTGGCTCAAACCGTTTGGTCTACGGACGAGCAGGGGCATGGTCCGCTGATTTTGGGTGCGACTGCCTGGCTGCTCTGGGGGATGCGTCGGGACTTGCTGGACCGGCCGTCCTCGCCGGCCGTGGTGCCTGGGTTCCTCTTGTTGATGCTGGGCTTGGTGATGTACGTGGTGGGCCGCTCCCAACAGGTCATTGAGTTTGAGGCGGGTTCATTCATCGTGGTGTTGATGGCCTGTTTCTTGTTGCTGCTGGGCGGTTCGGCTTTGCGCAGGGCATGGTTTCCATTTTTCTTTTTGCTGTTCATGGTGCCCCTGCCGGGTGCTTTCGTGCAGGCGCTGACGTTGCCTCTCAAGAGTGCCGTCTCTGTCGTGGCTTCGAATGTTTTGTACTGGGTGGGTTATCCCATCGGGCGCACAGGGGTCACCTTGACGATCGGCCCTTACCAGTTGCTGGTGGCTGATGCCTGCTCAGGCTTGAACTCGTTGTTCACCCTGGAGTCTTTGGGCTTGCTGTACATGAACATCATGAATTACAAGTCCAAGGCGCGGAATGTGATCTTGGCGGTAGGTATCGTGCCGATCTCTTTCATTGCCAATGTGACCCGAGTGATGATTTTGGTGTTGATCACGTATCACCTGGGGGACGAAATGGGCCAAGGTTTTGCCCACGAGTTCGCGGGCTTGGTGTTGTTCTCTGTGGCGTTGGTGCTGACCTACGGACTGGATCGTTTGTTGGCAGCGCGTTTTGACGACCAAGGGGGCGAGCGTGGTAGCCGCTAATGTGATGAGTTCGCCGGTGTCTCGCCGTCGTGTACCTTTGGCAATCTTGGTGGCAGCCAGTTTGATGCTGGCTGGGGCTGCGGCTGCGGTATGGCTCAAGCCCACCAAAATGATGGCCGACCAAAAGCCGGCCATCGTCTTGCACAGCATCGTGCCAGAGGCCTTTGCTGACTGGAAAATCGACCCCAGTGTGATCCCCGTGCTGCCCGATCCCACGGTACAGAGCCAGCTTGATGGGCTGTATTCGGAAACGCTCAACCGGACATACATCAACCAGAGCGGTCAAAGGATCATGCTGTCTATAGCGTACGGACGCAATCAGAACTCAGAATCAACCGCGGCCCATCGGCCCGAGTTTTGTTATGTGGCGCAAGGTTTTTCGATCCGAAGTTTTGGCAAAGACAAGGTGCGCTTGCCGAACCACGCACTCGAAGTGGTGCATCTGGAAGCACAGGCGGGGCGTCGAATTGAGCCAATCACTTATTGGGTCACACTCAACGATGAGGCATCAACGCCTGGGCTTGACCGTAAGTTGCGGCAACTGCGTTATGGATTGCAAGGCTTCATTGTTGACGGCATGCTGGTGCGGATTTCGTCGATCGCTGAAGCAGCCGCGCCAACGGGGGGTATCCCTG
>JAZJZP010000263.1:884-1902 GCA_040389805.1 Pseudomonadota bacterium | reverse complement strand
GTTTGCATGACCAGTTCATGGTTGACTTGAATAAGGCCTTGCCTGCTGGATTCCAGCCTCGTTTTTTTGGTTTTTGATAATGACTGTTATGACAAAAAAAGTAGCGTTAATCACTGGTGTGACCGGTCAAGATGGTTCTTATTTGGCCGAGTTTTTGTTAAAGAAAGGCTATGAGGTTCACGGCATCAAGCGCCGGTCCAGTCTTTTTAATACGGATCGCATTGATCATCTGTATCAAGACCCGCATGTCAATAATCGCAATTTCATTCTGCACTATGGCGACTTGACCGATAGTACGAGCCTCGTTCGGATCATGCAGGCCGTGCAGCCTGATGAGGTTTATAACTTGGCGGCGCAGAGTCATGTGGCGGTCAGTTTTGAAGAGCCTGAGTACACCGCCAACTGTGATGGCATTGGCGCCTTGCGTTTGCTAGAGGCCATCCGCATTTTGGGGTTGGAGAAAAAAACCAGGTTCTACCAAGCCTCGACAAGTGAGTTGTATGGCTTGGTGCAAGAGACTCCACAGAAGGAAACTACACCGTTCTACCCACGCAGCCCTTATGCGGTGGCCAAGCTTTATGCCTACTGGATCACGGTGAACTACCGTGAGGCCTATGGCATGTACGCTTGCAATGGGGTGCTGTTCAACCATGAAAGCCCGGTGCGTGGTGAAACCTTTGTGACTCGAAAGATCACTCGGGCAATTTCGCGGATCGTCTTGGGACTTCAAAATTGTCTGCATTTGGGGAACCTGAGTGCGTTGCGTGACTGGGGGCATGCCCGCGACTACGTCGAGATGCAATGGTTGATGCTTCAGCAACAGCAAGCAGAAGATTTTGTGATCGCCACAGGGGTGCAGTACAGCGTGCGTCAGTTCGTGGAGTTCTCGGCCAAGGAATTAGGCATGACGCTGACTTTTGAAGGTGAAGGTGAGCATGAGATTGGCAGGGTGGCCAAGATTGAGCCTGTCAATGGTGAAATGTTGGCTAAATGTGCTGTTGGCGATGTGATTGTGAAA
>JAZJZP010000263.1:0-874 GCA_040389805.1 Pseudomonadota bacterium | reverse complement strand
AAGTTGACTCTCGCTATTACAGGCCGACCGAGGTGGAGACTTTGTTGGGTGATCCGAGCAAGGCTAAAGAAAAGCTGGGGTGGACTCCAACAACCACCTTGCAGGAGCTGGTGGCAGAGATGGTGAGAAGCGACTTTGATGCAGCGACGCGGGACAGCTTGGTGAAGTCCGCTGGATTCCAGGCGTTCGATCATCACGAGTGATGCTGCGACGTCGGAATACGCTTCTGGTTTTTGCGGACCAGGCAATGGTGAGTGGCTGTAACTTCCTTGTCAGTGCGTTGATGGCGCGGTATTTGGGCGTTGCAGATTTCGGTCAGTGGATCTTGGTATTTGGCGTGGTCATTTTCGCTAATACCATGGCAGGTGGTTTGGTATGGATCCCGATGCTGACCTTGACTCCCAAATGGGAGGATGAGGTCGACAGGCAGCGATTTTTAGCTGGATCATTTGCCTTTCAATGGGTGTTGGCCTTTGCGATTGCGCTGTTCGTGGGGCTGGGTGGGATTTTGGCATCTTGGGCACGTCCACAGTGGCTAAGTGCCTCAATTGCAATAGCAGTTGCAGGTGTCGCACTGGTTTTCCAATTGCAAGAGTGGCTACGTCGCTATTGCTTTGCTATCGAAAAACCAGGCCCGGTGTTTGTAATGGACTTGCTGGGTTATGGCGGCCAAGTTGTGTTGGTAGTGTTGCTGCACATGGTTGACCATTTGTCGCTCGGCAACGCATTGATCGCGGTGATGCTTGCCTATGGCAGTTCGTTCATCGTGGGTGTGGTGACCCTGAAGGTGCAGCCCGACTGGGGGCAGTTGAGGTTTTCATCCCGAGAACTGCTGATGGCTGGTAAGGCCTATCTCGTTGGAGAGCAACTGCAA
>JAZJZP010000262.1:0-1808 GCA_040389805.1 Pseudomonadota bacterium | reverse complement strand
ATGAAGCTTGAATCTCTGTTCGAAAACAACCGTGTCTGGGCCCGCGAGATCGAAACTCGCATTCCTGGGTTTTTCACCCGACTTCAGCAGCAGCAGTCGCCGCAATACCTGTGGATTGGTTGCAGTGACAGCCGGGTGCCGGCCAATGAAATCGTCGGTTTGCTGCCAGGCGAGTTGTTCGTGCACCGAAATGTGGCAAACGTGGTGGTCCATTCCGATCTGAATTGCCTGTCGGTGATGGAGTTTGCGATTGATTTGCTCAAGGTTAAGCACATCATTGTGGTGGGGCACTATGGTTGCAGTGGCGTTCACGCGGCCATGACCAATCGGCGTAGCGGCATTGCCGACAACTGGCTGCGCCATGTGCAGGACGTGCGCAATCAACACCGTGAATGGCTCTACCAATTGCCAGAAGGGGCGACCCAGGTTGATGCCCTGTGTGAGCTCAATGTGCTGGAGCAAAGCTTGAACGTGTGCCAAACCACGATGGTGCAAGACGCTTGGGAGCGCGGCCAGGAGGTGGTGGTTCACGGGTGGGTCTATGGCTTGCGCAATGGTCACATCAAGGACATGCACATGAGCGTGGCCCGTCCTGAGGCGCTGGCCCAGGCGTATGCCGATGCTTTGTCCGAATTGAAGAAGCGCTACAACTCTCAACCTGCTGCCGACCTGGGTCAATGATCCGCGGCGCTCCTTTTCAGGCGAATCGATGTTTCCTACACAACTGACGGACTCCCGGGTCTTTGAAATTGCCAGGGCCTTGCTTGACGGGTTTGACCGCCATTACAAGATCTTTCGTGAAACCAGCGCCGATGCCAAGAAGCGCTTCGAGACGGCCGATTGGCACGGCCAGCAACTCGCGCAGCGCCTGCGGATCGAGTTTTATGACATGCGGGTGGATGAGGCCGTGGCGCGCCTGGAAAACGACTACCAGGCCAGCCATTTGCCCATGGAGATATGGCAGCAGATCAAGCTGTTCTACATCGGCTTGCTGACCAACCACCGTCAACCCGAGTTGGCCGAAACGTTTTTCAACTCGGTCACCATCCGCTTGGTACACCGTCGTTATTTCCGCAACGACTTCATCTTTGTTCGCCCTGCGGTGTCCACGGAATACATCGAGGACGAAAACCCCAAGGCCAAGCCGACCTTTCGCGCGTATTACCCCACCCGTGAGAACCTGCGCAGCATGCTCAAGACGGTGATCTTGAGTTATGAGCTGGACGAGCCCTTCGAGAACCTGAACCGTGATGTCGGCTTCATTTTTGAGACCCTGATCGAGCAGGTGGGCAGCGTGCGGCTGCGCACCAACTTCCAGATTCAGGTCTTGTCGTCCTTGTTCTTTCGCAACAAGGGGGCTTACATCGTGGGCAAGGTGGTGAATGGCTTCCGAAGTCTGCCCTTTGCCATTCCGATCCTGCACAATTCCAAAAACAGGCTCTACATCGACGCCGCGCTGTTTGGCGAAGACGATTTGCTGGCCTTGTTCAGTTTTGCCCGCGCCTACTTCATGGTGGACATGGAGGTGCCCTCGGCCTATGTGCAGTTTTTGCGCACCCTGATGCCGCGCAAGCCGCGGGCCGAAATTTACAGCGCCTTGGGTCTGCAAAAGCACGGCAAGAACCTGTTTTACAGGGACTTTTTATTCCACCTGCACCATTCCACCGACAAGTTCCGCATTGCGCCGGGCATCAAGGGCATGGTCATGCTCGTCTTTGACCTGCCCTCCTATCCTTTTGTGTTCAAGGTCATCAAGGATTTCTTCCCGCCCCAGAAGGAAACCACCCGCAACATGATCATGTCCAAGT
>JAZJZP010000261.1:2578-5282 GCA_040389805.1 Pseudomonadota bacterium | reverse complement strand
CCCATCCCCACGAAGTGCGCATTGCCTTTGACGGCGATGCGGTGCTGTTTTCGGACGAGGCCGAGCAGGTCTTTCAAAGCGGGGGGCTCGATGCCTTTCAGCGCCATGAACAAGAGCGGGCCGCCAAGCCTTTGCCGGCCGGGCCGTTCAAGCCCTTGCTGCACGCCTTGCATGACTTGCAGCAGCGCGGTCAGGCGGGCAGCGAGGCACCAATGCGCATCCGCACCGCCTTGGTCACTGCACGCAGCGCGCCTGCGCATGAACGCGCCATTCGCACATTGATGGACTGGGACATCGAGGTCGACGAGGCGATGTTCTTGGGCGGCTTGCCCAAGGGCGAGTTCTTGCGGGAGTTCGAACCCGATTTCTTCTTTGACGATCAAACCGGGCATGTGGAGAATGCCGCATCGCATGTGCCCTCCGGCCATGTGGCGGCCGGCGTGGTCAACGTCGCCGCATCTTGACCTTGAAGAGTTCGGCGATGCCGACCTCACGCGGCCCTGGGATCAGCTCATAGGACTCCCCTGCGGCAATGGTGCCGGGCTCGCGAACCGCCAGGTAGAAGCCGCAGTAGCCCGACTGGGCCATCATCTTGACCGCCTGGCTGAAGCCCATGATGGCTGCAAATTTGAAGCAGGGCTGGCGCGGCTCGCTGATCGCCAGGGTGCAGTCCGGGAACTTCAACACATCCCCGATGTAGGCGTCGCCTTCCAGTAGGCCGGTGAGGGTGAGGTTCTCGCCCAACATGCCGTGGGGCAGGGGCTCATCCCAGGCTTGCGCTTGGGCTTGGGCGCGCACGGTTTGCCAAAAAGCGTAGTGCTCGTGCGGGTAGGCGTAGACCGCTTTGGACAGGCCGCCATGCACGGTGGGGTCGGCTTGCTCGTCGTTGGTCAAACCCAAAGGCTTGACCGTGATGCGCTCGGGTGACTGCAAGGAGCTCACGGCGCGCTTGCCGATCGCGGTCATGATGCGTCGGCCGTCAATGGTGACGGGGCTCGCAAGTGCGGTGTTGACCGACAACACTCGGCGATCATCAGGCATGGGGGGCTCCAGGGGCAAAGTGACAGGGCCTGTGCAGGATAACAAGCCTTCAGCGCCAGCTGGAGACGGCCACCGACATGGCCTTGAAACTGACAATGCAAGGCTGGCCCGGCGCCCAGTCCATTTGCTGGATGGATCGGCGGGTGAGCAAGGCCCACAACTGCACGCCCGATTGTGCCGAGAACTCCTCCGCATCGCGCAGGCGGTCCAGTTCAATGCCGACCGCGCCGTAAGAGCCGTTTTCACCCGCCAGCATGATTTGGGTGATGCGGCCGCGCAGCTGGTTGCTGATGCTGGCGTCCTCGATCATGTGGCGGTGCAGGCTCACATCACGCGCGCGAATCTTCAGGCGCACCTTGCGGCCGACGGGGTGCATCACGGCGGGCACCGTGACGCGCTGGCCGCCAATGTCCACCTCACTGAGCAGCCACTCCAGGTCGTGTCGCTTGACCTCGCCTTCGACCACGCTGCCCGCTTGTGTGCCTTCCAGGAAGGTCGACAAGGAGACGTCCGACAAGATTTGCGTGGCCACCCCTGAGCTGGCCATGCGGCCTTCGTGCAGCACCAGCACTTCATCGGCCAGGCGGATGACTTCATTCATGCGCGGGCTGACGAACACCACGGGCACCTGGGTTCGAGCCGGCACTTGCGCGAGCGCATCCAGCAGTTGCGCTTGATCGTGTTCGGGGACGCCCCCCAGCGGGTCGTCCAGCAACAGCGCGTGCGGGCAGGACAACACGGCGCGGCCCAAGGCCACCTTGACGCGTTGCGCCGGGGTGAGGCGGTCGATGCGGGCTTTGAGCAGCGAGCGCAGGTCCAGCCATTCGGTCACGGAGTCCAGCCCGAGGCCTTTGTAGGGTTTGCTGGTGCGGCTCAGGCCGTATTCGAGGTTGCCGCGCACACTTAAGTGAGGAAACAGGTGCCCGTGAGCGTCCAGCCAGGCCAGCCGTCGCTGCTGCGGCGGTCGGTTGATCTTGGCGGTGGAGTCGTACAGGATGTCCTGCCCGACGGTGATCCGACCGCCCAGGGCCGGGTGCAGGCCTGCGGTGGCTTGCAAGAGCGCGCTCTTGCCGGCGCCGCTGCGGCCCACCACCGCGCAGACCCGCCCCGGCAGTACGCGCAGTTGGGCGCGGATGTCCAGGCCCGGCTGTTGAAGTCGCAACTCCACACTCAAGGGTGCGCCCTGCTGATGGGGCTTGCTCATGTGCGACCTCCATGGTGGCGCGCCGCGTGGATGGGCCATCGGCTCTGCCAATGACGTCGGCCCGCTTCGCTCAACAAGACGGCCACCACGGACACGGTCAGCGAGATCAAGGCCAGTCGAGTGGCCGCGTCCGCATGGGCGGGGTTGCGCAGCGCCTGCATCAGTGCCAGCGGCACGGTCACGGTGGGGTCGGGGCCCGAGCGAAGGGCGGCGGCCAGCACCAAGGTGGCGCCGGACTCTCCCCAGGCGGCCGCCAGCCCCAAGGCCGCGGCCGACAGCACGGCGGGGGCTGCCAGCGGCAGGGTGATGCTCCACCAACTGTTCCAGCCCGAGGCGCCCAGGGTCTGGGCCACCGGCGTGAGCATCGGATCGACGGCTTCGAAGGCCGGGCGCAGCACGCGAATCATCAAGGGCAGGGTGAGCAGGCTGGAGGCCAATACCGCGCCAGAGGGGTAGAAG
>JAZJZP010000261.1:0-2568 GCA_040389805.1 Pseudomonadota bacterium | reverse complement strand
CATTGGCCGAGCGCGCCTTCTTCGCTCAAGCCCATGAGCAAGCCAAAGCCGACCAGGGCAGGTGACAAGGCCATGGGCAGCAACACCACGGCGTCGAGTAACCAATGGCCGCGCCAGCGCGCGCGCGCCATCAAGGAGCCCAGGGTCACCGCCAGCGGCATGGTGATGGACAGGGTGATTAGGGCCACTTGCAGGCTCAACCAGAGCGCGTCGAGTTCCCAGTTGCTCATGAGTTGACCGGTTGCCACGTCGAGCCCGCGGCGATCACGGCCCGGCGGCCCAGGGGGCCTTGAAGCCATTGCACCAGCAGCTTGCCGGCGGGGTGCGGGGTGCGGAACGAGCGGGCGACCTGGCAGGTCAGCCACAGTCGAACATCGTCGTCGATCCAGACCTTGATCGGTGCCCGCGTTGGGCGGGGCAAGGCTTGCCAATCGGACCGGGTCATGAGTTGGTACGCGGGCAGGGCGGTGGTGGCGGGTGTTTTGGCGGGCAGGTGCTGTGTGACCAGGCTGGCCATCAGGGCGTCGCTGAGCCCGGCCAGCGCGGTGCCTTTGGCGGCAGGCTGCCACTGGCAGACCCCGGCGGCTTGGCCTGCCAGGATCTGGTGCAGCGCATGAACGACATCGCGCTCGCCCCGCAGGCCAGCCGGATCAGCCGTGGGGCCGACCAGCAGCACTTGGGTGCGGGCCAGTGAGTGGCGGTCGTGAATCAGGCCTTGGTGCTCGAATTGGTCGGCCAGCGGATGGCTGAGAAACAGGCCGGCTTGCAAGGTACCCGCTTCCAGTTGCTGCAGGATCTGGGGGGTCGGTGCTCGCACCCATTGCGCGGCCAGTCCGGTGTCGCGGGCCATGGAGGCTTTCCAGCGGCCAGCCAAGCCGGTGTCCTCGATCAGTCCATCGACGCCCAGTTGCAGCCGTGCGGGGCCTTGCGCCCAACTGGACATCGGCATGCATGCGGCGCCCGCCATCCAGTTCATCCATGTACGTCGATCCATCTAGAAATACCTTCCAACCGAAAGAAGCGGGTCTGCCCAATCCCGCCCATTGTCGTCTGGTGGAATTTGGTGACCTTTTGCCGAGCGAGGTCAGCCCCAAGTGTGCTGGATTTGGCGCTTCCTCCCCGCCCCGAGGAAACCCCTCAATAGAGGGGGGAACTCAAACGCGAAGGGGTGGACTAAACTACGAGGTTTCGCTGCTACACGCAGTGTATGAGCACAACTCGGCGGGGTGTCGAGAGCGCAGCGGGCTGTTTTTGAGTTGCCGGGCGTTGTCGAGACCCTGTTTTTTACTTTTTGGAGCTTTCTCATGAACCAAACCGCAGTGCAGGGGGTGGCCATCAATGCCCCCGCTTACGTCAAGAATGCCAAGCTGATCGCCTGGGTGGCCGAGATGGCCGCGCTGACCCAGCCCAAGGACGTGGTGTGGTGCGATGGCTCCCAAGAAGAATACGACCGCCTGTGCGCCCAGCTCGTGGCGGCCGGCAGCTTCAAGAAGCTCAACCCCGAGCTGCGCCCCAACAGCTTCCTGGCCATCACCGATCCGTCGGACGTGGCCCGCGTTGAAGACCGTACCTACATTTGCTCGGACCGCAAGGAAGACGCCGGCCCGACCAACAACTGGTGCGAGCCCGCTGAAATGCGTGCCAAGCTGCAAAACGGCGAAGGCGCCCTGTTCAAGGGCTGCATGAAGGGCCGGACCATGTTCGTGATCCCTTTTAGCATGGGCCCTCTGGGCTCACCCATCGCCCACATCGGCATCGAGTTGTCTGACAGCGCCTACGTGGCCGTCAACATGAAGCTCATGACCCGCATGGGCAAGGGTGTGATCGACGTGCTGGGTACCGATGGCGAATTCGTGCCTTGCATGCACACCGTCGGTGCGCCGCTGGAAGCCGGTCAGAAGGATGGCATCTGGCCTTGCAACCCCACCGTCAAGTACATCGTTCACTACCCCACGACCCGCGAAATCTGGTCGTATGGTTCGGGCTACGGCGGCAATGCGCTGCTGGGCAAGAAGTGCTTCGCGCTGCGCATTGCTTCGACCATGGGTCGCGACCAAGGCTGGCTGGCCGAGCACATGCTGCTGTTGGGCGTGACCAATCCGCAAGGCCAGAAGTTCCACATCGCGGCGGCCTTCCCCAGCGCCTGCGGCAAGACCAACTTCTCGATGCTGATCCCGCCCGAGGGCTACAACGGCTGGAAGGTCACCACCATTGGTGACGACATCGCCTGGATCAAGCCTGCCGCCGACGGCAAGCTGTACGCCATCAACCCTGAAGCCGGTTACTTTGGTGTGGCCCCTGGCACCAACACGCTGACTAACCTGAACTGCATGAACTCGCTCAACCGCGACGTGATCTTCACGAACGTGGCCCTGACCGACGACGGCGACGTGTGGTGGGAAAGCATGACCGACACGCCTCCAGCGCACCTGATCGACTGGCAAGGCAAGGACTGGACGCCCCAGATCGCCAAGGAAACCGGCGCCAAGGCCGCGCACCCCAACGCCCGCTTCACCGTGTCTGCCATCAACAACCCCGCGCTGGACCCCGAGTGGGACAACCCCGCTG
>JAZJZP010000260.1:8405-8796 GCA_040389805.1 Pseudomonadota bacterium | reverse complement strand
CCCTGCCCTATGCGGCCACCTCGCGTGCAGACAAGCTGGCCGCCCTGCGCCAAGCCTTGCGAGACAAAAATGCCACCCACCACTGGATCGCCACGCTGGACGATCTGGCCTGGCTGTTGAACCTGCGGGGCGCCGATGTCGACTACAACCCGGTGTTCGTCGGCCATGCCCTGGTGTCGCTGGAGGCCGCCACCTTGTTTGTCGCCGTGGGCAAAGTGCCCGCAGAGATCGAAGCCCGGCTGAAGCTGGACGGCGTGCAATGCCGCCCTTACGACGAGGCTCTCTCGGCCCTCCAGGCCCTGCCCTCTGATGCCCGACTCTTGATTGACCCCAAGCGCATCACCTGGGGACTGCGCGAGGCGGTGCCCAGCGCGGTCAAGGTCATCGAGTC
>JAZJZP010000260.1:1805-8395 GCA_040389805.1 Pseudomonadota bacterium | reverse complement strand
ATCGGCGCTGGGCCACGAACATGTCAGCGAACTGACCGTCGATGAGCGCTTGACCGCCGAGCGCGTCAAACAGCCTGGTTTTGTCTCACTGAGTTTTCCGACCATTGCAGGCTTCAACACCAATGGCGCCTTACCGCATTACCGCGCCACACCTGAAAGCTTTGCCGTCCTGAGCACTAGCAGCGGCTTGACCGCTCAGGGCCTGCTGCTGATCGACTCCGGCGCGCAGTACCTGGGCGGCACCACCGACATCACCCGCGTCTGGGCGATTGGCACCCCATCAGCGGCTCAAAAGCGTGACTTCACCTTGGTACTCAAAGGCACGCTGGCCTTGTCGCGCGCGCGCTTTCCGCGCGGCACACTCTCTCCCATGCTGGACGCCATCGCGCGTGGCCCGTTGTGGGCCGAAGGCATCGACTTTGGCCATGGCACCGGGCATGGCGTGGGCTACTTTCTGAATGTGCACGAAGGCCCCCAGTCCATCTCCAAAGCCGTGCCCGATGCCAACATGGCCATGCAGCCCGGCATGATCACCTCCATCGAACCCGGCCTGTACCGCCCACAGCAATGGGGCATCCGCATTGAAAACCTGGTGCTCAATGTATTGACGCCCCCCGCGGTGCCCCATGCCGCCCCGGGCAGCCCGGAATACGGGGACTATCTGGCGTTCGAAACACTCAGCCTGTGTCCCATCGATACCCGTTGCATCGACCTGACCCTGCTGCGCGAAGATGAAGTGGCCTGGCTCAACGAGTACCACGCCACCGTGCTGCATCGCCTGCGCCCGCTCGTCAGTGGTGCGGCACTGACGTGGCTGCAATTGCGGACCCAGCCGCTTTAACCCAACAAGCGCCGCAAAGGCGCGGGCAAGCCTACCGACGCCAAGTCCGACAAGGCCACCCAGCGCCCCACGCCGTCGCTCCCATCGCTGCAGGTCAGCGCCAAAGACTGGGCGCAAGGCGCCTCGGCGCACACCAGGCGGCGAGGATTCAGGCGCCAATCCAGGTGGGTCAACACATGGTCAATCGGGGGTTGTGGCTCTGGCGCAGGCAGCGCCATGGCCTGCACCGCCGCCAACAAGGCCGCTTCATCATCAAACAAGGGCATGGTCCACAAACCGGCCCACACGCCCTTGGAGGGACGCTGCACCAACCACACCGCGTCTTGGTGCTCCAGCCACAGCCACCAGCTCTCCCGGCGGCTGCGTTTGAGCTTGCGGGTCCTGACCGGATAGGCCTCCGGCGTGCCTTCGCGGCGCGCCTCGCACAACTCCAACCACGGGCACACCAGACAGGTGGGCTTGCGCAAACTACAGACGGTCGCCCCCAGGTCCATCAGACCTTGGGTATAGGCAGGCATGTCGGCCGCAACATCCGGCACCAGCAGCGAAGCAGCCTGCCACAACGCACGCTCGTTGCTGGCCACCGCCAGATCTTCACCCCAGCCCATCACCCGCGTCAGAACGCGTTTGACATTGCCATCCAGAATGGTGACGCGCTCATCAAAACAGAATGACGCCACGGCTGCCGCGGTCGAACGCCCAATGCCCGGCAAGGTCTCCAACACCTGCGCCGACGAGGGGAACTGGCCCGCATGATCGGCCATCACGGCCTGCGCGCATTTGTGCAAATTACGCGCCCGGCTGTAATAGCCCAACCCGCTCCACAGCGTCAGCACATCGTCGAGAGGTGCCTGCGCCAACGCCGCCACATCCGGAAAGCGTTGCAAAAATCGGGCAAAGTAGCCCAGCACCGTGCTGACCTGGGTCTGCTGCAACATGATTTCGGACAGCCAGACACGGTAGGGATCGCGCACCCCTTGCCAAGGCAAATGATGACGCCCTTGCCGGCGCTCCCAGGCCACCAGTCGATCAGACAGAACCGGATGCAGCCCGCGTGCCCGCTCGGCTAACTCAAGGGAAGGATCGGGAGACGAAACCTTCGACGCCTTGCGCGTCATGCGCCCTGCGTGGCCTCTTCGGCCCCCGACAGGTTCAAGGAGATTTTGTCGACCTCAATCGGCAACATGCTCGTCACCTCTCCAGGCAGCGAACCCAACGCTCCATCGGATTGCGCTTGACCCACCAGGTTGTCCACCAGGGTGGACAAGCGTGTCTGCAATTGCATGACCCGTTCGTCCTGGGCCTGCACTTCCTGCAAACGGGTGTCGAGCTCGTTCGAGGCCGACTGGATGCGGTCCAACGATTCGTAACGGCGTTTGAAGTTGCGGCGACGCTCACGCAACTGGGTGTCCACCTGAGCCGATGCCGTCTTGTTCCACAACTCGATGTCGTTGCTGACGGTTTCAAACACCACGCGCAGACGTGAAATCAGCATGCGCCTGAACTGCTCCTGAAACCCAGGCTGGGCCAAACGGAAGGCTTGGCTCAAGCCCAGATACTGCACGTAATTTCGCTCGATCAGCGTCAGGTCGTCGGTGTACTTGCGCACATCCAACTGAGCTTCGGCCAGCAAACTGAAGCCAAACTCGGCATTGAGTTTGGCAAACGAGCCCACCAACATGGAATGGATTTCATCGTTGCGCTGCTGAGCCTGTTCAATCAACAAACGCAAGCGGCCGCACAAATCAACAAATGCTTTCTTGGCGCCCAAGGGCAACCATGAACCACCCAGCACCTGCCCCAGGATATCGACCTCCTGTCGCAGCCGGTCTGCGGACAAATCATTCTGTGCATTCTTGAGCATGCGTGCATGCACGCTGCGCATCGCCGTCAAGCGGGCGGTGCATTGCTCGAATTCGTTGGCTTCGGCTTGCACACGTTGCAGCATCAACTGCACTTTGCCGGTGCTCTTGCCGCGCAGACCGCGCAGCTCAAGCAACTGCTCAGCATGCTGACGGCGCATCTCGCCAAAGCGACGGGTCAACTGTTGTTGGAACTGGCGAGCACCATCGACCGCAGAATCGGCCAGCATCTGACGACGCTTGGGCAGCAAGCCCTCCGACAAGGCCAACTCAAACTGTTCCAGTCGGCTGGCACTCAAGCCCGCAGCATCACCGGTCAAACGGGCCGCCAAGGCCTGCCGGGCCGAAATGGGGAACACGTGTTCAGGCGCGATCTCAAGGGTCTTGGCCACGCTCTCGCACTGGCGCACGATCACATCCTGCACCTGCTCGGGCGTGCTCAACGGGTCGGCCAACGAGTCAATCTTGTTCAACGCCACGTAACGGGCCAGCGCCGGTCCGCACAAATGGTCGCGCCAAATGCTCAAATCCGATTTTGTCACACCCGTGTCCGCACCAAGGATGAACACGGTGGCATGCGCTTGCGGCAGCAGGCCCAAGGTCAACTCAGGCTCGGTACCAATGGCATTCAGACCAGGGGTGTCCAGCACCACCAACCCGCGCTTGAGCAGCGGATGAGGCAAGTTGATGCGGGCATGGCGCCACACGGGCACTTCAATCTGGCCATTTTCGGACAGCGGTGGATTGTCTTCAACACGCTCGTCGTCCCAAAACCCCAGTTGCCGAGCGACATCCTGGCTGACCATGCGGGTGCGAACGACCTCGCTCAGCGCAGCGGCCATGCCGTCAGGATTGCTCAAATCCAGCGGAATGTGAGTCCAGGCCTTGGCGTGACGACGGAACTCGGCCAGCGAAGCGGCCTCCAGGCGAGTTTCAATCGGAAGCAACGACAAACCCACCGGGTCTTGATCGTCATAACCCAACTCGACCGGACACATGGTGGTTCGGCCCGCCGAGGCAGGCATCATGCGCCGGCCCTTGTCCGAGAAGAAGATCGCGTTGATCAGCTCGGACTTGCCACGCGAGAACTCGGCCACGAACGCCACAATGAGTTTCTCGCCCGACAATCGATGCCGCATGGCGTCAAACCACTCTGCCGACGCCTCGTTCAACAAATCCTGCTCGCGAGCGAATCGCGCCAGGTCAGCAAGCTTGGCATCAGTGGCGACTCGCCACTGCCCCAGGGCGTCCAAATTACTGGCGAAGGTAGGCATCATAGGGAACCTATCCTAGCGTAAGCGGAACGCTCCAAGGTCTCGAAATGCAAGCAACTTGGTGCCTTGATTACTTTTTTTGACAACCCGGACAAAAGAAAGTTGAGCGTTGACCCTGAGTCAAGCGGCGCACCGGCGCAGTGCACACCCGGCAAGGCTCGCCTTCTCGCCCATAAACCCGGGTGCTGAGCTGGAAATGGCCCTGGCTGCCGTAGGCGTCCTTGAAGTCCCGAAGACTGGATCCCCCAAGGGCCAAAGCCTGACGCAGCACCTCTTGCACGGCAGCCAACAAACGATCACAACGTGGCCGACTGAGCTTGCCCGACGCCAACCGGGGATCAATGCCCGCCATGAACAAGGCCTCGCAAGCGTAGATATTGCCAGCCCCCACCACGATGTCTCCCGCCAACAAGGCTTGCTTGATGGACACGCGACGCCCTTGCAACCGTTCGTGCAGATAGGCACCCGTCAGCGTCGGATCAAAGGGCTCCATCCCCAGCCCCGACAACAAACTGGCAGGCACACCTTGCGTCATCGACGGACCCCAAACAACCGCGCCAAAGCGGCGCGGATCCGTCAGCCTGAGCAAACCCTGACTGGTGTCCAACTCAAAATGGTCGTGAGGACCTGCGGGGGACAAGGCTTTGCCAAAGGTCAAAGCACCCGACATCCCCAGGTGGATCAGCAGGCCCTCTTGCTTCAAAGGGGCGCCGCCCAAGGTCACCGGCAGCCACAAATATTTCCCGCGACGCAAAACGGCGCCCACCACACCACCATCCAGACGCCCCGGATCGCACCCCAGGGGCCAGCGCAACGGCTTGCCCATGCGCAAAGACAGCACCTTGGCCCCCAAAATTCGGGACGCAAAGCTCTGGCGTGTGACTTCGACCTCAGGCAATTCAGGCATGCGCCACATTATCTGCTCGCCTGATCAATAGAATGGTCACAAACACGGAGAGTTCATGCCTGCCTTGATCGCCACATCCCTTGACGCCACCCGTCCACATCCTGGTCGCACACGCAAGCTAAGCACCCTCAGCGCCACCCTCTGGGTCGCATTCGCCCTGCTGAGCCCCCAGGCACAGGCCGAAGAACCGGCCACCGACACGCCAACCACCGAGCGCTTCCAGAACTCTCGCATGGACGGTGCACTGTTCTACCAACTCCTGGTGGGTGAATTGCAGGCGCGTGGCGGCGAAGTGGGCTCGGCCTATCAAATCTATTTAGAACTGGCCCGGCGACACCGCAACCCGGAGCTCTTCAAACGCACGATCGAAATTGCACTGCAAGCCCGAGCGGGCGATCAGGCCCTCACGGCCGCCAAAGCATGGCGACAAGCGCAACCACAATCGCGCGATGCGGCAGAGTACCAAATCCAGATCCTGCTGCTCATGGGTCGCAGCACCGATCTGGCCGAACCGCTCAAAGCCTTCATCCAACTGGCCGCCACGCCCCAACAACCGCAACTCATCGCAGCGCTGCCCCGCACACTCAGTCGCCTCCCCGACCGCAAAGCCGCAGCCCAAGTCATTGACGAGGTGACACAACCTTGGCGATTGCGCGAACCTGCGCTGGCAGAAGCCTGGATAGCCAGCGGCGAAGCCTGGCTGGCCGCCAAAGACGACGTCCGCGCCCTGGAGGCGACCCGTAAAGCACACAGCCTTCAACCCCAAAGCCTCAGCGCTGGGTTACTGGCCTTGAATTTGATCGACACCCAACCTCAGGCCGAAGAGTTGCTCCGACGACAACTCAGCCGCCCCGATGCCTCTCCCTTGTTACGATTGGCATTTGCCCGCAAATTGGCTGGCCTGCAACGCATGAGCGATGCGGCACATCAACTCGAAATCGCCTTAACGGCCCAGCCCGATGATGCTGGTGCGTGGCTCACCTTGGCCGCCGTACAACTAGAACAACAACGCCCCGATCAGGCCGAAATCGCCTTGAACAAGTTCATGGCATTGAAAGCAAGCACAACACCGAGCAAGCCGCCATCCACCACAGAACCCGAGCCAGACGCCTCGCTCGACCAAGCCTACCTGCTCCTTTCACAAATGGAAGAGCAGCGTGGCCAATGGAACAAAGCCCTGGGCTGGCTGCAGCGGCTGGATAAGACCGACAACTTGTTGGTGCAAAGTCACCGCGCCCGCCTGTTGGCCAAACAAGGCAAGCTGGACGAAGGCCGCGCCGCCATTCGTGGCGTCCCCGAAAGCGAGCCTCGCGACGCCCTGGGCAAATACCAGACAGAAGCCCAACTGCTGAGAGAAATAGACCACTGGGAAGAAGCGTTCCAGGTGCTGGGTGAGGCCAACCAACGCTTCCCTGATGATGCCGACCTGATCTATGACCAGGCCATGGTGGCAGAACACCTGCACAAATTTGAAGCGATGGAAACGCTCTTGCGCAAAGCCATCCAACTCAAACCGGACAACGCCAACCCCTACAACGCCCTGGGCTACAGCCTGGCTGATCGCAACGTTCGCCTGGATGAAGCCCGCAAGCTGATCGACAAAGCCCTGGCTTTGCGTCCTGGCGACCCATTCATCACCGACAGCCTGGGCTGGCTGGAGTTCCGCAGTGGCCGCATGACCGAAGCCTTAAGCCTGTTGCGCCAAG
>JAZJZP010000260.1:0-1795 GCA_040389805.1 Pseudomonadota bacterium | reverse complement strand
GACCCAGGGCGAGCGCGACGAAGCCATCCGTGTCTGGCGCAAAGCCCAAAGCCGCGATGCCAAAAATGCGGCCTTACTCGAAGCCCTTAAACGACTGAACGTCCAACTGTGAACCCCGCTCAGCACAGGAGCGCTGCCCTACTGCTAGCCCTACTGCTAGCCCTGCTGCTCAGCGCCTGCGCCAGCAGGCCGCCGACGGTACCGCCAGCCGAACCCGTCGCAGGCACGGCGGCGCCAGCAGAACAGTTGGCACTGCAAGGGCAGCTCAGCATCAAACTCGAGCCCTTCCAGGGACAAGAGGCCAAGGGCGTCAACCTGGGGTTTTTCTTCAGCGGCAACACCGAAGGCGGACAACTCGATCTGATGACCCCGATGGGCAGCCAAGTCGCGCAAGTGCGCTGGACGCGCGAGGGCGCCTGGCTGCAAACCGACCAAGGCGAACGCTACTTTGACTCTCTACCGGACCTGAGCGAACAGGTCTTGGGCGAACCCCTGCCGCTGTCGGCCTTGATGCACTGGGCCAAAGGCCGCCCCGCCCCCGATCTGCCAGCGCCGATCGACATCGCTCCCACATTGTTTGAACAAAGCGGCTGGCGCATTGACACCAAAAACGTGGCCATCGGCCGCATCATGGCCCAACGTGCTGCCACATCAGCACAACGAGGCATCACCATGCGTGTGCGACTGGATTGAGACATGGCCAGCCTGACCCACCTACCGGCCCCCGCCAAACTCAACCTTTTCTTGCACGTCATCGGCCAACGCGCCGACGGCTACCACCTGCTCCAGTCGGCCTTTGCTCTGATCGACTGGGCCGACCAGTTGCACATCGAAACCCGCAGCGACGGACAACTCAGCAGGCACGACCTGGGCCCCGCACTCCCCATTGACGACCTGTGCCTGCGCGCAGCCCGGCTGCTGCAACGCGAAAGTGGCTCACCACTCGGGGCCGACATCAGCATCGACAAACAACTGCCCTGGGGCGCGGGCATGGGCGGCGGCAGCTCTGACGCCGCCACGGTATTGCTCGCGCTCAATCAGCTGTGGAACCTGCACTGGCCCCGAGACCGACTGGCCACCCTGGCCTTGCGCCTGGGCGCCGACGTGCCCTTTTTTGTTCAAGGCCACAACGCCTGGGTGGAAGGCATTGGCGAGCAGATCACGCCGATCACATTGCCCGCTGAGGTGATCAACACCCCGATTGCCGTGCTCAAACCACCTGTGGCGGTCCCAACACAAGCAATTTTTTCAAGCAAGGCGCTGAGTCGCTCCACAGAACCTGCTACAGTATCGCTCTTTCTTGCAGCGCCTAAGTGCTTTGGCCGCAATGACTTGCAAGCTCCCGCAGAGCTTTACAGCAGTCAAATCAGCCAAGCACTTGAAATCATGCAAGGCCAGTTCGGCAACAGTCGAATGACAGGCTCAGGTAGCGCGGTTTTTTCATGGGTAACCATTGACCGCACCGCACCGCCACCGTCATTTGCCCCAACCGATTTGGGCTTGAATGATCCCTCATGGGCCGGTCGCCTCTGCCGCATTTTGGCTCGCCACCCGCTGTTTGATGTGCTTGAATGAATCATTCAGGGCATGTCAAAAAAACAGCAAAAAAGCGAACCACTACTTGCAGCAGTCGCAAAAAACCGGCTATAATTTGAGGCTTCTCTGTTGAGAGAATTTTTGAGCCAGTTACCTGGTTTCAATGAACGTCTTGAGGGTCAGACCTTGAGAAACACATTGAATCCTGTGTAGGGGAGTCGCCAAGTTGGTTAAGGCATCGGATTTTGATTCCGACATG
>JAZJZP010000259.1:17353-25350 GCA_040389805.1 Pseudomonadota bacterium | reverse complement strand
GTCGGCCTCCAGCCATGCCAGCAGCGCCGCCTGCTCGCGCACGCCGACGTCCGGCCGCGCCATGCGGGCCAGCCACGCCTCCGCCGTCCTGGGTCGGCCGGCGGACAGAATGTTCAGGCGCTCCAGCATCAGCGTGCCATCGCCAAAGGCGCTTTGCGCTTCGCGGCGGGCGCTGACGATGGCTTGCGCCAGTTCGCTGGTGGCGTGCACCAGGCGCATGCCGCGTCCACCGCCACCGCTGACGGCTTTCACCAACAAGGGGTAGCCCAGCTTTTCAGCTTCAAGGATCAGGTGCTGGTCATCCTGCTCGGCGCCCAGGTAGCCGGGGGCGGTGGGCACCTTGGCGTTGATCATCAGCTGCTTGGCGCGCGCCTTGTCGCCCATCGCGTGGATGGCGGAGGGCGGCGGGCCAATGAAGATCACGCTCGCATCGGCGCAGGCTTGCGCAAAGGCGGCGTTCTCTGACAAGAAGCCATAACCCGGATGGATGGCGTTGGCGCCGGTCTTGCGGGCGGCCTCCAGCAACACGTCGCCGCGCAGGTAGGACTCGGCGGCGGGTGAAGGGCCGATGTGCACGGCCTCGTCGGCCAGGTTCACGTGGGGGGCATTGGCGTCGGCATCGCTGTAAACAGCCACGGTGCGGTAACCCAACTTGCGCGCCGTGCGAATCACGCGGCAGGCAATCTCGCCTCGGTTGGCAATCAGTATTTTCTTGATCATCAGGTGCTCCGCCACTCAGTGTTGTTGGGGAAACCAACTGGGCTTGCGCTTTTGCATGAACGCCGCCGTGCCCTCCTGGCCCTCGTCGCCTTGAATGGCGCGCGAGAACATCGCGGCGGCTTCGTCGATCAGGGTGCCAGGGGCTTCAAAGCGCGCGCGCGCCAGCAGGGATTTGGTCGCGCCAATGGCCCCCGGGGCGCAGGCCAGGATGCGCGTCACCACGCTGTGCAGGGCCGCGTCCAGGCTGGCCGCATCGGCGTGCACCTCATGCACCAGGCGCAGCTGCAAGGCCTCGGCGGCGTCGATCTTGCCGCCCGTCACCGCCAAGCGCTTGGCTTCGGCATAGCCGATGCGCTCGACCAGGAACGGCGCGATCTGAGCGGGGATCACGCCCAGCGAGGTCTCGGGCAAACGAAACAGCGCACTGTCCATCGCCAGCGTCACGTCGGACACGCAGGCCAGCCCGAAGCCGCCACCCATGACCGAGCCTTCCAGCACGGTGATGACCGGCAAGCGCGTGCGGGCATAGGCCAGGCACAGTCGACCAAATTGCGCATTGACGTCGGCAATCGCATCGACACCGGCTTGTGCCGGACTCATGCGGGCCTTCACCATGTCCTGCAAATCGCCACCGGAGCAGAAGTGCCCACCCGCGCCTTGGAGGACGATGACGCGCACGCTCGGGTCGGCCTCTGCCAAAGACAAAGCCGCTTGCAGTTCACCCACCATGGCGAGCGACATGGCGTTGCGCACCTCGGGGCGGTTGAGCGTGATGCGCAGCACACCGGCCGATGGCTCCAGCAATAGGGTGTTCATGGAGGGCAGTGCCATGTCGATCACCGCGCCTTCTTGGGCAAGGTGCCTTCGAGCTTGGCAATGATGCCGAGCATGATTTCGTCGGCACCGCCGCCAATCGACACCAGGCGGCCATCGCGGAAGGCCTGCGACAGCGGGTTGTCCCAGGTGAAGCCCATGCCGCCCCAATACTGCAGGCAGCTGTCGGCCACTTCACGGACCAGGCGGCCGCACTTGAGCTTGGCCATCGAGGCCAGACGGGTCACGTCCTGCCCATCCACATACCCTTCCACCGCGCGGTAGACCAGCGAGCGCAGCAGCTCGACTTCGGTGCGCAACTCGGCCAGACGGAAGTGGATGACCTGGTTGTTGATGAGGGGCACGCCAAAGGTGTGGCGCTCCTTGCAGTACGCGATGGTCTTGTCGATCAGGTTGTCCATCATCTTGAGCGAGTTGGCCGCGCCATACAGCCGCTCTTCCTGAAACTGCAGCATCTGCATCATGAAACCCGTGCCCTCGATGCCGATCAGGTTGCGCTTGGGCACCCGCACGTTGTCAAAGAAGATCTGCGCCGTGTCCGACGAGTTCATGCCCATCTTCTTGATCTTTTGCTTGGTGATGCCCAGGGCATCCATCGGCACCATGATCAGCGACTTGTTCTCGTGGACCTTGCCCTCGGAGGTGTTGGCCAACAGGCAGCACCAGTCGGCCTGCATGGCGTTGGTGATCCACATCTTCGATCCGTTGATGACGTAGTCACCGCCCTCGGATTTGGCCGTGGTCTTGAGCGCGGCCACGTCCGAGCCGCCACCCACTTCGCTCACGCCAATGCAGCCGACCATGTCGCCGGCAATGGAGGGCGCCAGGAATTCGCGCTTGAGTTCGTCCGAGCCAAAACGGGCCAGGGCCGGGGTGCACATGTCGGTCTGCACCCCAATGGCCATGGGCACGCCGCCGCAAGGGATCGCACCCAGCGTCTCGGCCACCACCATCGAGTACGAGAAGTCCAGGCCCATGCCGCCGTAGGCCGGGTCGTACTTCACGCCCAGCAGGCCCAGGTTGCCCATCTTTTTGAACAAGGCGTGGGCGGGGAAGATTTCAGCGGCTTCCCATTCGGCCACGTGGGGGTTGATCTCTTGCTCGCAAAAGCGTTTGACCGTGTCGGCCAGGGCGGTGTGTTCAGGGGTGAATTTCATGAGGGTCTCCGTCGGGATCAGGGGGCAGGCGTTGCAAGCAGGCTTACAGCCGCGCCACGCCAAAGGTGTTGGAGCGCAGGGTGCGCTGGTCGGCTTCTTGCACCAGGTCCAGGCACAGCGAGAGCACGCGTCGCGTGTCGCGCGGGTCAATGACGCCGTCGTCCCACAGGCGGGCGGTGCCGAACAGCACGTTCGATTCGGCATCCAGGCGCTTGCGGATCTCGCCAGACATGCCTTCCAGCATGGCGTCGTTGACGGGCATGCCGGCGCGCTCCATCTTGCCGCGCGTGATGATGTCCATCACCTTGGCCGCTTGCGCGCCGCCCATCACCGCCGTGCGCGCCGAGGGCCACGAGAAGATGAAGCGCGGGTCAAAGCCGCGACCGCACATGCCGTAGTTGCCCGCGCCAAACGAGCCGCCCAGCACGATGGTGAGCTTGGCGACGCGGGCATTGGCCACGGCCTGGATCATCTTGGCGCCATGCTTGATGGCACCGGCGCGTTCGGCCGCCGACCCCACCATGTAGCCGGTCGTGTTCTGCAAGAACAGCAGCGGCGTGCCGCTCTGGTCGCACAACTGGATGAACTGCGCCGCCTTGGTCGAGCCATTGGGGTGGATCGGGCCGTTGTTGCCCAGGATGCCCACCAGATGCCCGTGGATGCGGGCGTGGCCGCACAGCGTTTCGGGCGCGTAGTTGGCCTTGAACTCCAGAAAGTCAGAGCCATCGACGATGCGGGCAATCACCTCGCGGGTGTCGAAGGGCTCGCGCTCATCGGCAGGGATGCAGCCCAGCAACTCTTGCTCATCGAACAAGGGCGCGGCCACGGGGGCACGAGCGGGCACGCTGTCCCATTGCAGCTTGTCGATCAGCTCGCGGGTCAAGGCCAGGGCGTGGGCATCGTCATCGCACAGGTACTCGCCCAGGCCGGTCACCTCGGCGTGCATTTGCGCACCCCCCAAGGCCTCATCGGTGGTGTCTTCGCCAATGGCGGCCTTCACCAGCGGCGGGCCGGCCAGGTAGATGCTGGAGCGATCGCGCACCAGCACCACGTAGTCCGACAGACCCGGCAAATAGGCGCCACCCGCGGTGGACGAGCCATGCACCACCGCGACCTGCGGGATGCCCATGGCCGACAGGCGTGCCTGGTTGGCAAAGCTGCGCCCGCCTTCCACAAAGATCTCGCTTTGGTACATCAGGTTGGCGCCGCCGCTTTCCACCAGACAGATGATGGGCAGCTTGTTTTCTCGGGCCACGTCTTGGGCGCGCAGGGCCTTCTTCAGCCCCATGGGCGAGATGGTGCCGCCCTTGAGCGCACTGTCGCTGGCGGTGACCAGGCAGCGCTTGCCGCCCACCACGCCAATGCCGATGATGGTGCCGCCGCCCAGCACGGTTTTCTTGCCGTCGTCGTCGTGCATGCCCAGGCCGGCCAGGGTGCTCAGCTCTAAAAATGGCGAGTCACGGTCAAGCAAGCGGGCCACGCGTTCACGCGGCAGCAACTGGCCGCGCTTTTCAAACTTGTCGCGCTTGGAGGCCGATTCACGGCGCACCTGCTGCTCCAGGTTTTGCACCTCGGCCAGACGCTCGCTCATGCGCTGGACGTTGGTTTGAAACGCGGCGGACTTGGGGTTCAGGGTCGAACGCAACGCTGGCATGGTCAGGCCTTCCCGGCTGATTGATCTTGAGTCGCTTGCAGCACCTGCGGCACGCTGGAGCGGTGAAAACCGTCGTACGCGGGCGCCGGCTTGCCACCCATCATCGGCCAAGAGGCGCTGTGCAAGGGCGCTCCGCCATCGATCTGCAGGGTGATCCCGGTGATGAAGGTGGCACCCGGGCTGAGCAGGAAGCAAATGGCCGCGCTGACCTCGGCTTCCAGCCCCAGACGGCGCATGGGCAGCTTGTCCTTCAAGCCCTGGATGACGCCGGCCATGGCCGGCCCGTAGGCATCCATGCCGCTCGACGCGATCCAGCCCGGGGCCACGGCGTTGACACGCACGCTCGATCCTGCCCATTCAAAGGCCGCCGTCTTGGTCAGGTTGGCCATGCCGGCCCGCGCCGCCCCCGAGTGCGCCATGCCGGGCATGCCGTTCCACATGTCGGCCGTCATGTTGACGATCGCACCGCCGTGCTTTTGCATCGACTTCAGAAACACCTCGCGCATCATCAAAAATCCGCCGGTCAGGTTGTTGGCCACCACCGCCTCGAAGCCGCGCTTGGAGATCGCCTCCATCGGCGAGGGGAACTGCCCGCCCGCGTTGTTGACCAGGCCGTGGATCGGGCCATGCTTGGCCACCATGGCGGCCACCGCGGCCTTCACGGCATCTTCATCGCGGATGTCAAAGGCGAAGGTATCGACCAGACCACCGTCTTCAAGAATCTCGGCGGCCACCTTGGCCAGCTTCTCGGCCGTGCGGCCCGTGAGGATCACCGTGGCGCCCAGGGTGGCCAACTCGTGGGCCACGCAACGGCCAATGCCGCTGCCACCCCCGGTGACGACGTGCACCTGCCCCTTGAACACCTCGGGTTTGAAGACGCTGGCGTAGCCAGAAGCAGGGACAGCAGGACTTGTGGATGGCATAGGTCAACCTTCAATGAATCAGGATTCAGCCCTGCCAATGTAGAGGCGGTTGACGTTAACGTCAACCAATCGCACCTAAGGTTAATCCCTTATAGTCCGAGACAACGCTCGCCGATAATCTCCAACTGGTGCCAAGTGCTGACGTGCAGCGCCGGGCCTTGAATCCTTGAAGTGAAGCTCCATGCCGCGTGCCGACAAGTCCTCCCCCACCCCCTCGCAGACCGAGGCCTCCACCAAGGGCGCCCTGGCGATGCCGCCTGCCTGGACCCTGGACGACATCCCCGGCGAGGACGATGCCCACGACCTGATGGGCATCTCCGAGGTGTGCGCCGCCTTTGACATGTCACCCCGCACCCTGCGGTTTTACGAAACCAAAGAGCTGCTCGCGCCCCAGCGCATCAACGGTGCCCGGGTCTACGGCAAACCTGTCCGAGATCAAGCTCTACCTGGACATGTACGGCCAACAGGGCGAAGGCCGCATCCAGCAATTGACCTATGTGATTGAGCGCACCAGCGCCGGCATTGCCGAACTGGAGGCCAAACGCGCCGAAATCGACGCCTCGCTGGCCGAGCTGCGCATGATCAATGAGCGCAGCCGCCAGACGCTGGAAGCCAAACGGCACAGCAAGTGAGGAATATTGAGCCACGCCTGCCGCACAAAAAACCTAGGCCAGCATCCGAGGCATCGTTGCCATGCCCATCAGCAAGTCTTCACTCACGGACACCTCGACCGCAATGCGCTTGAGGTTGTGCTTGTCCCAAGCGCCTGTGCGCTGGTAGCCGCCGTTGTATGAATAGGCGTGCTCAATACCTGCCTCATCCAATGCAAGGCGGGTGTTCGCGTTGAACGAATGCTTGCCTCCATAGGGGTAGGAAAACGTGGTTACGGGGGTACCCAGCTCAGCCTCGATCCGAGCGCAGGAGCCTGCGATCTCAGCCAACTGCTCATCCTTGGAAAAGCGCGACAACTCGCCATGTGACAGTGTGTGCCCCCCAATGGACATTCCCCCCTGATGCATCGCCCGCGCCATGTCCCAAGTCATCCACAACTGAGCCGCCTGATCGGCGGGGCAACGACCGGTTTGAGCCACCACCCCCAGGGCATCCAAGAAACCGACCCGAGCTTGATCTGACATCTCGTCATAAACATCGTTGATCACCCGCACGGCCCGCAACCGAGCGTCGCCTTGTAAGGACAACTCAGGCACCCCCATGAAGCCAGGCAAGCGATCCAGCGACGACCCGCGAATCATCCATGCCAGCTCATCCCACCAAGGCACCGACCCTTGATCCAGAAAACCAGTGCAAATGAAGAAGGTCGCGCTCAAGCCATGGGCCTTCAAAATGGGGAAGGCCAGGTCATGGTTGTCGCGATAACCATCGTCAAAGGTGACCTGCACAAACCGACCACGCCGATGCTCGATGCCTGCCAAGTCCGAGACACCAACGACGTCAAACTCCGACTTGAAGAAACGCATCTGCGCGTCGAAATCTTCCTCCGAGGCACTGAACAAGTCTTTGTCCCACGGCGAGCTTTGCCAATCACCCACACGGTGATAGTTCAATACCAACAGGCCATTCCAGCCGCCCAGCCGACGCATCATCCAGCCCATGCCAGAACGACGCATGGCCAAGGCCAGCAGCTCTCGCTTGCTCATGAGCGAGGTCCAGCACGAAGCTCAGCGAGCTTGGCCACCATCGAAGAATCGTTGTCGCTGTCACCCGCCGTGAGGAACCAGTTCACGCCCAGGTTCGAGTCCCCCAGCTGGTTGGACCACGCGCGAAACCGGAAATCTGCATTGGTTTGACGAAACCCCGAGCGTCCCAATAGCTTGAGCAGCACCGCATCCGTGGTTTCACACCGAATGCGCTGTGTCCCTCGGCCAGACAGATCGGTGACAGCGGCCTCCAGCAGCGCACCTTTCTCGGCCTCGTGTTCGGTTGGGCCGCAGTAGTCCACGATGACGGACTCGACCGCATCATGTCGCGCAATCATGACCGCCACCAAAACTCCGGCCCGCCTGGCTTCATAGGCGACATAGTGCAAACAGGGATGGTCGCGGTAGCGCCAGTTCAAATAAGCAGCATCTCTGACCACTGTGCTGTGATACCCGGCTTCACTGGCACACCAGAGTGCGTCAATTTCATCGCCAAATCTTTGTGATTCATTGGTTTTGATCTCCAAGCCGGGCTGCTGAGGTGGCCGATTAACCCAGCGGGGCAAGGCGGAACGCGTATTTTTGATGAGACCCTTGAGCCCTTTTTCAGCCACGTAATAAAACAGGCCACGGCAATCGGGGTTGATCTCCCAGCCCAGTTTGACCAGAATCGTGTCGCTCATGTCGCTGATGCCATAGGCCATGACCACGGCAGCCTCTTGAGACATCTTGGCCAACAAACCCTTGCCAAGCCCCATGCCCCGGTGTGTTTCGGGTACCAAGGTATCGCAGCTCCACGCCCCAAGCAGGTTTTGACCCTTGTACCGAAGCTTGACCGGCACCAGCCCATTCACGCCACTGACCTCCCCATCCACCACGGCCAACCAAAAAGTAGCGCGACCATCGCTGTGCGGGTTGGCATGACCAAACTGCCAGTCAAACAATTTGACGCGCAGTTCTTGCGGAACATGGGGCGCATTGACTCTCAAAATTTCGAGAATGCGTCCGCGATCCGCTGGGGTGGATTTTCTAAATTCAATATTGGCCATGG
>JAZJZP010000259.1:9539-17343 GCA_040389805.1 Pseudomonadota bacterium | reverse complement strand
AATACTCCCGAAGCCCAACTGAGAAGAGCCAGGGAATTAACCAGGTAGCTTATCGCCCTTGATTGTCAGTTCTCTGGCTCGAGCGAATTGCTTCTCTGGCGTATTGGCGAACTTTTTCATTGATCCCCAGAACATCGGAAATTATCACCAAACCCGATCTTTCACGCCGCAGATTGGGCATCAATTCAGGGCAATTGAGCACAATCGACTCATCATTCAAGCAAGCCTTGCGCCCACCGACACCCATCAGGAGTTCAGCGAAATCACCCCATCCCACACCAAACAGCCCCACTGTGTGGCCTAATCGCAGGTTCAACCTTTTTTACCGGAGCCATCCATGGGCAACAAGATCGTCACCGAAGCGGACCGCCGCGCCACCCCCCGTCCTGCCGCCATCCCTGGCGTGTGCTTCACCACCGGCAAGGGCCAAAAGCGCAGCCTCGAGCGTGGCGCCGCTACCCGCAGCAAGAAGAACCCCGGCAAGCGCTGCAAAAAAGGCGGCTAAGCTGAGGCGCCTTGGGCGTGGCACGGCACTGATCGGTGCCCCTGCCACGCCAACTGGGCCGCGCAGCGCCCTGCGCTTGCCCCAGACGCTGAGACCTCTGCGCTCACGTCATTGACATCCCGGGCCGTCACTGCGACATCGCCCGCCACACGATGTTGAACAACTCGTCAAACTGATCCAGCAGCGAGTGCTTTTCACGGCGCACGATGTGCATCAGCACCACCCGCCCGACCACCCCCATGAAGATATCCAGCAGGACTTTGCTGGAGACGCGGTCATTGAGCACGCCTCGCGCCTGCCCATCCTTGAACACGTTCACAAACGCACCCATCAGCTCCGGGCTCTCGTAGATGCGGATGTTTCGGTGCCGCAAGACCGGCACGGCCGTGAACAGCAACAGCATCACCGCCGGGTGCTTGTCCATGTAGTCCAGCGTGACCCACAGGGTCTTGCGCAAGCGCTCGCGGACATCGTCGATGCCCTGCAGGTGGTCGATCATGCGCTCGGCCAGCCGACCCAACATCACGTCCAGCATGGCGTACACCAGCGCCTCTTTGCTGCCAAAGTACTTGTAGATGGTCTGCAAAGACACGTTGGCCGCCTTGGCCACGTCCAGCAAACTGACGTCGTGAAAATCCTGATGCGAGAACAGCTCCAGCACCGCTTTTTCAAGGCGCTGCTGGGTCTCGGGCCGCATGGAATCCAGCGCCGCACGCCGCTCATCAATGGTGGACAGGTCAGGCGCCGCCTTGCGGGACGCCGGGGGACTGGGCGGTTTGGTGTTCACGGGACGCGGGCTTTCCGAAAATGGAAATCCATATTACCAAATGACGTCCTATTGACCGATTCGCGTCATTGCCACTTGCACAGAAGCGATCCGATCGCCAACATGGCAAGACTCCGGGGCGCCCTGGGCCACAACCCAGCCCCCATTCACGCGCACCCAGTGAAACGGTAATTCAAATTACCTAACCTCAACCGGCACCGACGAGACCACCCCATGGCAATCCAAAACTTCCCCTCCACCTGGATGACCGACGAGCACAAGATGCTGCAGGAGTCCGCCGCCCGTTTCTTCAAAGAGCAATGGGGTCCCAAGGACGAAGCCTGGCGCCATGCCGGCATGATGGATCGCCAAGCCTGGCTGGATGCCGGCGCCAACGGTTTCCTGTGCGCCTCGACCCCGGAGGCCTACGGCGGCGCAGGCGGTGACTTCGGCCATGAGGCCGTGCTGATCCTGGCCCAGGGCGAGGCGGCCATTGGCGGCTTTGGCGGCTCACTGCACTCGGGCATCGTCGCCCCCTACCTCTTTCATTACGGCACCGAAGAGCAAAAAAAGCGCTGGCTGCCCCGCCTGGCCACCGGCGAGCTGATTGGCGCCATCGCCATGACCGAACCCGGCACCGGCTCCGACCTGCAAGGCGTGCGCACCCTGGCCTTGAAAGAGGGCGACACCTACAAGATCAACGGCAGCAAGACCTTCATCACCAATGGCCAGCTGGCCAACCTGGTCATCGTGGTCTGCAAGACCGACAAGGACCAAGGTGCGCAAGGCATGTCGCTGTTCGTGGTCGAGACCGACGAGGCCCCGGGCTTTCGCCGTGGCCGCAACCTCGACAAGATCGGCATGGACGCGCAAGACACCTCCGAGCTGTTCTTTGACGACGTGGTCGTGCCCGCCTCCAATCTGATCGGTGGCCAAGAGGGCATGGGCTTCTTCCAGTTGATGGAGCAGTTGCCGCAAGAGCGCCTGATCGTGGCCCTGGGGGGTATCGCCTCCATGGAGCTCGCCATGAAAGAGACCATCGCGTACACCAAAGAGCGCAAGGCCTTTGGCAAGCCCATCTTCTCGTTCCAGAACACACGCTTCAAGCTGGCCGAATGCCAGGCCCTGCTGCTGGCCTCGCGCGCCCTGGTCGACGCCGCCATGGTGGCGCACCTGGAAGGCAAGCTGGGCGTGGACCGCGCCGCCCTGATCAAGTTCTGGATCACCGACAACCAATGCAAGCTGGTCGACGAGTGCCTGCAACTGTTCGGCGGTTACGGCTACATGAAGGAATACCCGATCGCGCGCCTGTGGGCCGATGCTCGCGTGCAACGCATTTATGGCGGCACCAACGAGATCATGAAAGAGCTGGCCTCGCGCTTTATCTAATCAAGGAGTTTCCATGACTGAAGCCTACATTTTCGACACCGTGCGCACCCCGCGCGGCAAGGGCAAGAAAGACGGCAGCCTGCACCAGGCCACGCCCGTCTGGCTGATCAGCACCCTGCTGCGCGCCCTGCAACAACGCAATGCCCTGGACACCTCGCTGGTCGATGACCTGATCCTGGGTTGCGTGACCCCGGTGGGCGAGCAAGGCGCCGACATCGCACGCACCGCGGTGCTCGATGCCGGCTGGGCCGAGTCCGTGGCCGGCGTCACCCTGTCGCGTTTTTGCGCCTCGGGCCTCGAAGCCATCAACATGGCCACCGCCAAAATCGCCTCCGGCATGGAAGACATGGTCGTGGCCGGCGGCGTGGAGTCCATGAGCCGCTGCGCCATGGGCAGTGACGGAGGCGCCTGGGTCATGGACCCGCGCATCAACACCGGCCTGGCCTTTGTGCCGCAAGGCATCAGCGCCGACCTGATCGCCACCCTGGAAGGCTTCTCGCGTCAAGACCTGGACGCCTTTGCCGCCGAGTCGCACCGCCGCGCCGCGATCGCCCAGGCCGAGGGCCGTTTCGACAAGTCCGTCGTGCCCGTCAAAGACCTCAATGGCCTGACCATGCTGGCCCTGGACGAGACCATCCGCAAAGGCACCTCGGTCGAGTCGCTCGCCAAGCTCATGCCCTCGTTCGAGATGATGGGCACCATGGGCTTTGACGCCACCGCCCTGGAGAAGTACACCACCATCGAGAAGATCCTGCACGCGCACCACGCCGGCAACTCGTCGGGCATCGTCGATGGCGCCGCCCTGGTGCTGCTGGGCAGCAAGGAAGCCGGCCTCAAGGCGGGTCTCAAGCCCCGTGCCCGCGTGCGCATGTGCTCGGTGATCGGCTCCGAGCCCACCATCATGCTGACCGGCCCCACGCCCGCCTGCCGCAAGGCGCTCAGCCGCTTGGGCATGACCCCTGGCGACATCGACCTGTGGGAAATCAACGAAGCGTTTGCCACCGTCCCCATGAAGACCGCCCGTGACCTGGGCGTCTCGCTCGACCGCGTCAACGTCAATGGCGGCGCCATCGCCCTGGGCCACCCGCTGGGTGCCACCGGCGCCATCATCATCGGCACGGCCCTGGACGAGCTGGAGCGCACCGGCAAGTCCACCGCGCTGGCCACTTTGTGCATTGGTGCCGGCATGGGCATCGCCACCATCATCGAACGCGTCTAAGGAAGGGGCCCACCATGACCCAGCAAAACACCGTCACGCTTGACATTGATGCGCAAGGCATCGGCCTGGTCACCATCGACCAGCCCGGTCGCGCCATGAACGTGCTCAACCCCACCCTGGTCGAGCCCTTCGCCGCCATCGTGGCCCGCCTTGAAACCGACGACACGCTCAAGGGCCTGGTCATCACCTCGGGCAAGTCCACCTTCATCGTGGGCGCCGACATCGACCAGCTCGCCAAGATCGACCTGGCCGAAGAGGCCTTCACCATGTGTGAAGACCTCAAGAAGATGATGCGCCGCATGGAAAAGTGCGGCAAGCCCGTCGTGGCCGCCATCAACGGCACCGCCCTTGGCGGCGGCCTGGAGCTGGCCCTGGCCGCCCACGCCCGCTTCGCCCTGAACGACCCCAAGCTCAAGCTGGGCCTGCCTGAAGTCAAGCTGGGCCTGCTGCCCGGCGGCGGCGGCACCCAGCGCCTGCCCCGCATGATCGGCATCCAGAAAAGCCTGGAGCTGATCAGCCAGGGCAAAGAGATCACCGCCGCCAAGGCCAAAGAGATGGGACTGGTCACCGACCTGGCCGACACGCGCGACGAGCTGATCGCCAAGGCCCGCGCCTGGGCCCTGGCCAACCCCAAGGCGCAGCAGCCCTGGGACGTGAAAGGCTTTCGCATCCCCGGTGGCGACAGCAAGAGCCCGGCCGTGGTGCAGGTGTTTGCCATCGCCCCGTCCATGGCCAATGCCAAGGCGCACGGCAACTACCCGGCCATCACGCACATCATGTCCTGCCTGTTTGAAGGCTGCCTGCTGGACATCGATGCCGGCCTGCAAATCGAGTCGCGCTACTTCGCGGCCTGCGTGGCCTCACAGCAGTCCAAGAACATGATCGGCACGCTGTGGTACCAGCTCAACGCCATCAAGAAGGGCCAGTCGCGGCCCAAGAATGTGCCCGCCAGCAAGGTCCAGAAAGTGGGCGTGCTCGGCGCCGGCATGATGGGTGCAGGCATTGCCTATGTGTCGGCCAAGGTGGGCATTGAGGTGGTGCTGCTCGACACCACGATCGAGAACGCCGAACGCGGCAAAGCCTATTCCAGCGGCATCCTGGACAAAGCCATGGCCCGCGGCCGCAGCACCGCCGAGAAGCGCGACCAACTGCTGGCCCGCATCACACCCACCACCCGCTATGAGGACCTGGCCGGCTGCGATCTGGTGATCGAGGCCGTGTTCGAAGACCGCGAGGTCAAGGCCGTCTGCACGCAAAAGTCTGAAGCGGTCATCGCAGCGAATGCGGTGTATGCGTCCAACACCTCCACGCTGCCCATCACCGGCCTGGCCAAGGCCAGCGCCCGCCCGGCCAACTTCATTGGCCTGCACTTCTTCTCGCCCGTCGACAAGATGCCGCTGGTCGAGATCATCGTGGGCGCGCACACGTCGGACGAAACGCTGGCCCGTGGCTTTGACTACGTGCTGCAAATCGGCAAGACCCCCATCGTGGTCAACGACAGCCGGGGCTTCTACACCTCGCGCGTGTTCGCCACCTACATCATGGAAGGCATGGCCCTGCTCAGCGAAGGCGTGCACCCACGCAGCATTGAAGTGGCGGCCATGAAAGCCGGCATGCCCATGCCGCCCCTGGCGCTGCAAGACGAAGTCGCCTTGAGCCTGGGCATCCACATTGGCGACCAGACCCGCAAGGACTTGATCGCCGAAGGCAAAGCGCCGCGCAACCACCCGGGCGAAGCCGTGCTGCGCAAGATCGGTGGCGAGTTGGGCCGCGCCGGCAAGAAAGCCGGCCAAGGCTTTTACGACTACAGCGGCAAGGACAAGGCCCTGTGGCCCGGCCTGACCGAGGTCTACCCAACGGCCGCCCAGCAGCCCGCGCAGCAAGAGCTGATCGACCGCATGCTGTTTGCCCAAGCCAACGAAGCGGCCCGCTGCTTTGAAGAAGGCGTGGTGCGCTCAGTGGCCGACGGCAACATCGGCTCCATTTTTGGCTGGGGCTTTGCGCCCTTCCAGGGCGGGGCCTTGCAGTTCATCAATGCCATGGGCGCCGCCCGCTTTGTCGAGCGTTCACGCGAGCTGGCCCAGCGCTTTGGCGCCCGCTTCGAGCCCGCCGCCATCGTGGTCAAGCAGGCGGCCGAAGGCGGTCGTTTCGAAGACGCCGCATGAGCATGGGCGTGTCCTTGCTGGCCGGCCTGCGCGTGATCGACATCACGCGCAACCTGCCCGGCCCGTTTGCCACCCGCATGCTGGCCGACCTGGGGGCCGAGGTCATCAAGATCGAACCCCCGGAGGGCGACCCGGCGCGCCAGTTGGGCCAGCTGTTCACCGCGCTCAACGACGGCAAGGACTGCCGCCAGCTCGACTTCAAGCGGGACACCGACCGTGACCAGCTGCGCGAGTTGATCCGCGGCGCCGATGTGCTGATCGAAGGCTTTCGCCCCGGTGTGATGGCCAGCATGGGCCTGGACTTTGAACGGCTCAAGGCCCTCAACCCCCAGCTGGTGATGTGCTCCATCACCGGCTACGGCCAGACCGGCCCCTGGGCCGACCGGGCAGGCCATGACCTCAACTACATGGCCATGTCCGGCGCACTCGACCAGATGCGCAGCGCGCAAGGCGAGGCCACCTTGTCCAACATCCAATGGGGTGACCTGGCCGGGGGCAGCGCCATGGCCTGCATCGCCATCCTGGCGGCGGTGTTCGAGGTGAACAAACGCGGCACCGGCCGCCATGTCGATGTCAGCATGACCCATGGCCTGTGGGCCCACCAGGTCATGCCCCTGGCCACCGGCGCCATGCTCAAACCCATGCTGGGCCACCTGCCCGGCGCCCGTGAGGACCTGCTCAACGGCGCCCTGCCCTGCTACAACCTCTACACCACGCAAGACGGCCGCTCCCTGGCCGTGGGCGCGCTGGAGTACAAGTTCTGGAAGACCACCTGCGAGGTGCTGCAACGCCCGGACTGGATCAACCTGCACTGGCAGCGCGGGCTCATGCCCAACTCCATCGAATCGAATGCGGTGCGCGACCAGGTTGCCCAACTCATTGCCAGTGAACCCCTGGCGCACTGGGCCGCATGCTTTGAGCACATCGATGCCTGCGTCACGCCCGTGCTGAGCCTGACCGAAGCCCAGACCCACCCTTTGTTTGCAACAGCGGATGGCCAGCAAGGCCGACTGCCCTGGATCATCACACCATGACCGACTCCCCGTATGTGAACTACTTCAACGACACGCACCGCCAGGTCCGCGACGCCATGCGCCGTTTCGTGGACCAGGAGATCAAGCCCCACATCAACGCGTGGGAAGAGGCCGGCACCTTTCCGCGCCAGCTCTACAAGCAGATGGCCGACCTGGGCATGCTGGGCATCGGCCACCCCACCGCCCTGGGCGGCGCCGGTGAAGAGGACGTGTTCCTCAAGGTCGCGGCCAGCGAAGAGCTGATGCGCAGCGGCTCGGGCGGCCTGGTGGCCAGCCTGGGCTCGCTCGACATCGGCCTGCCCCCCGTGTGGCGCGTCGGCTCCGAGGCCCTCAAGCAGCGCGTCGTGCCTCAAGTGCTGAGCGGCGAGAAGATCATTGCCCTGGCCATCACCGAGCCCAGCGGCGGCTCCGACGTGGCCAACCTGACCACCCGCGCCGTGCGCGATGGCGACCACTACGTCGTCAACGGCGCCAAGACCTTCATCACCTCGGGCACCCGCGCCGACTATTACACCGTGGCCGTGCGCACCGGCGACGTCGGCTTTGGCGGCGTCTCGCTGCTGCTGATCGAGCGCGACACCCCGGGCTTCTCGGTGGGCCAGCCGCTCAAGAAAATGGGCTGGTGGGCCTCGGACACGGCCGAGCTGTTCTTCCAGGACTGCCGCGTGCCCGTGGGCAACCTGCTGGGGTTCGCTTCTGGTGGCACCGTCCCAGGTCCCGCTGGCG
>JAZJZP010000259.1:0-9529 GCA_040389805.1 Pseudomonadota bacterium | reverse complement strand
CGAGAACTCGGGCTTCATGACCATCATGGCCAACTTCCAGTCCGAGCGCCTGAGCCTGGCCGTGATGGCCTACATGACGGCCCAAATGGCGCTCGAAGAATGCCTGGCCTACGTCAAGACCCGCGTCACCTTTGGCAAGCCCCTGTCCAAACACCAGGTGATCCGCCACAAGCTGGCCGAAATGGCCACCCGCGTCGACATCGCCCGTGAATACGCCTACCGCTGCGCCGCCCAGATGGCCGCCGGCAAGAGTGTCATCACCGAGGTATCGATGGCCAAGAACTTTGCCACCGACGTGGCCGACTACGTCACACACGAAGCTGTGCAGATCTTCGGCGGCATGGGCTACATGCGCGAGTCCCTGGTCGAGCGCCTCTACCGCGACAACCGCATCCTGTCGATCGGTGGCGGCACGCACGAGATCATGAACGAGATCATCGCCAAGCAATTGGGGCTGTAGGCCCTGATCAGCGCATGCCCACGAACATCTTCCAGCGGCGCTCGTTCTGCTTCTTGGCCTGGTAAAGCGCCTGGTCGGCATGCCTGAGCAGCATGGGCACCGACAGGACGGTGTCATCGTAGGCCGCAATGCCCACCGAGATGCCCACGCCCACCGTGTCCCCCGTGGACAAGGTAATGGGCTGCGACACCGACTTGACGATGCGTTTGGCCAGGATCTGCGCCGAGTCCTTGGCACCATGGCGCATGACCACGCCAAACTCGTCGCCACCCAGGCGGGCCAGCACATCGCCCAGCCGCACCTGCTGCGTCAAACGCCGCGACACCTCGCGCAACACCTCGTCGCCCGCCGCATGGCCAAAACCATCGTTGACCGCCTTGAAGCCATCCAGGTCCATGCACAGCACCGTGAACGGCTCACCAGAACGCATTGAGTGGCTCAACTCCACCTCCAGGGCCTGATCCAGTTGAATGCGGTTGCACAGGCCCGTGAGGTGGTCCGTGGTGGCCATGCGCCCGAGCTGCAAGGCCCGGCGCCGCCCCTCCAGGGCCATCATCACCAGGGTCGCCATGTCTTGCAAAGCGGCCCGCTGCGCGCTTGAAAAGGCCCGCGGCTGCTGGTCCACGATCGCCAAGGTCCCCAAGGCATGTCCCGCGGCATCCACCAGCGGCGCGCCGGCATAGAACCTCAAGTGGGGTGCGTTGACCACCAGCGGGTTCTCGGCAAAGCGGCTGTCTTGGCGCAAATCCTCCACGATCAAGGGCTCGGTCGGACGCATGATGGCGTGGGCACAAAAAGCAATGTCCCGATCCAGCTGCGGCACATCCAAACCCAACCTGGATTTAAACCACAGCCGGTCGGCGTCCATCATGGCCACCAAGGCCACGGGCGTGCCAAAACCATGGGCCGCGACCCGGGTCAGGGCATCAAAATCCAGCTCTGGCGGTGTGTCCAAAATCTCATAAGACCGCACCGCCTCCAGACGTTGTTTTTCATTATCTGGAACCGGACACGACACCACACTGCTCAACATAACTGCACCTCCACTCGATACCCATGGATATCGGCTGGTGCGTCAAAAACCGAAGGGTGCCCTAGTGCCGGGCTCATGAAAAAGGCCAGCTCTCGCTGGCCCCTTTCAAACCGCTGGACAGTTCACTTCTGACCGAACTTAGCCTTGGCGGCGGCAATGCAACTGGTCTTGGCATCACCAGCCAACACGTCGCACTTCTCAGCGGCCAACTTGTAGTCGGCTTCGTGCTTGTCTTTGGCTGCATCGTTGCCCGCGTCAATGATCTTTTTGCCCATCTTGGCATCGGCCAAAGCCTTGGTTTCGATGGCCTTGGCTTCCTGGACGCAGACATCCTTGGCGTTGCCGGCCTTGTCGTCGCACTTTTCCTTGGCCACCGCATAGGCGGTCTCAGCCTTGACGACCAGCAGTCGATTCTGGTCGCTCATCTTGTTGGTATGGGCAAATTCCAATTCCGCCAGGGCGACCTTTTCCTTGGCCTTGGCTTCTTCGTGACAGACATCCTTGGCATTGTCAGCCAGGGCGGCACAGGCTGCCTTGTCCGTCTTGTACTCCGCACTGATGCGCGCCTTGCTGGATTGATAGTCGGCCTTGGTCATTGCAGAGGCGTGTGCCATGGGCAACACCAGCATGGCCGTCACGATGAGCGAATTCTTGAGGTTGAAAAGTGTGTTCATGGGATTCCTTGTTTTGGTGGTCAGACATCGGAGATCAATCTGATGGACCCAGTATCGAAATCGCAAGACAAGACGACCATCGGACTGGATCGTCAATCGGCGTAGTAGATGTCCTACGCGGTGGCGCGTGTAGGCGGCGTCCTACAAAGAGCGGCGACTGTGACCGATGGCGCACGGGTGGTTTCCCGGACATCATGCGAGATGAGTAATCTATGACTTACATTCCATCAAAGTCAATCCGACTTGGCAACGAGAATCCCAACCGCCCTGAGCATCAGCCAGAGGGGTTGTATTCCAATGAAGTATTGCCTCCGATGAAACCCATCAACGTCTTCCTGGTTGAAGACAGCCCGATCATTCGCGACAGCCTGATCGCGACCCTAGAAGAGCTCGCCCCCGTCAAAGTGGTGGGCAACGCCGAAGACGAGTTGAGCGCCGTGCAGTGGCTGGCGCAAGCCGACCATCACTGTGACTTGGTCATCGTCGACATTTTCCTGAAAAAGGGCTCCGGCCTGGGCGTGCTCAAAGCCGCCCAGACCCCGCAACACGGGCAACGGTTGGTGGTGATGGTGGTGCTGAGCAACTATGCCACCCCTGACATCCGCCAAAAATGCCTGCAACTGGGCGCCGATCGGGTGTTTGACAAATCCAATGACATTGACGCCCTGATCAAGTACTGTTGCCGCTTGGCGGCTGGCGATGCAAGCGACAGTGGCATGGGCGAGCTGAACTGAGCGCGCTTACTGGAGCAGGCCGGTCTTGAGTGCGTAGTAGGTCAGGTCGCTGTTCGACCCCAGGCTCATCTTCTCCATCACACGCGTGCGGTAGGTGCTGACTGTTTTGACGCTGAGCGACATGCTCTCGGCGATGTGGCCCACGGTCTCGCCCCGGGCCAAGCGCAGAAAAACCTGCAACTCACGCTCTGACAGCAACTCATGACACGCCTTGTCCGAACCGCCCGTCAAGCCCTCCGCCAAGCGCTCTGCCACCCCCGCAGTGATGTACTTGCGTCCGCGATACACCGTGCGAATCGCCTTGACGATCTCTTCCGGCTCGCAGTCCTTGTTCAAGTAACCGCTGGCCCCCTGGCGCAACAAGGTGGTCGCGTAATGCTCTTCCGGGAAGCCACTCAGGATCAGCACGGGCAAGTCGGGCACGCGGGCCTTGATGGCCGCCAGCGCATCCACGCCGCTTTGATCCGGCATGGAGATGTCCATCACAATCACATCGACCTCGCCTTGGCGAACGATCTCCAGCGCCTCACGGCCATTGGCTGCTTCAGCGACCACCACAAAATCGAGCTGATCGGCAAAGAACTGCCTCAGTCCGGCACGGACCATGGCATGGTCGTCAACAATGGCAATTCGAATCATGGTGTCTTTGTAGCAGCGCCAAGCTGCGCAGCCCATGATCCCACGTTTTACAAGGAGTTCTGAACATGGATGCCTTGAGCGTTGTCAAACGCAGTCCCATCGTCTTTCCCATCGCCTGTATCGCAGCCATCGCGATGGTCGTCATCAGCGAAGCCTCTTACTGGCAGTCTGAGCGTACCCTCAACAACCTGGGCACGATGGCTGAGGCACGCACGAATGTGCTGGACCTGGAACGCAGCATCCTGAACGCCGAGACCAAGCAACGCGGCTACCTATTGACGGATCGTCAAGAGCTGAGCCAAGCATATGGCCATGCGCTGAAAGACATTGACAAGGCGTTCCAATTCCTGGACCACTATTACAAGGACGCGCCCAGGTACATGGCGGTGCTCCAAAAATTGCACGTCTTGACGGAGACCAAACTGTCTGAACTGACCGCGGCCATTCGCCTGCACGAAGAGGGCCAGAACGCAGCGTCCACCGAGTTCGTCTTGAGCGACCTCAGCAAGAAGAAGATCGACACCATCCGCACACTCAGCGCTGAACTGCTGAGCCAAGAGACACAGAATATCACCGCAGGCCGCACCAGCCTCCACCTGACACTGCTGATCGGTCGCGTGGGCATGGCCAGTTTGAGCGCCATCAGCCTGCTGGCGATCTACCTGTATCTGAGGCAAGCCTTTGGGCTCAAGGTGTATCAGCAAGCCCGGCAACACCTGATTCAGTCAGCGCACGACCGGCTGGAGATCGAAGTGGGAGAGCGAACGCTGGAGCTGACCGAACTGACCCACCACATCCAGACCGCACGCGAAGACGAGCGCAATCGCCTCGCACGCAACTTGCACGACGACCTGGGGTCGCTGTTGACCTCGGCCAAGCTCGATGCGGCGCGCATCAAGTCGCGCTTGATCGACACCGCGCCGGAGGCCCTGGAGAGACTCAACCACCTGATCGGCACACTCAACAGCTGCATTGCGCTGGGGCGGCGCATCATTGAAGACCTGCGGCCCTCCACCTTGAGCCACCTGGGGCTGGCCGCCACCCTTGAAATTCAAGCGCGTGAGTTTGCGCAAACCTCCGGCATTGAAGTGCACCGTACGCTGGAGCCTGTCAACCTGACGCCCACCGCCGAGCTGGTCGTCTACCGACTGGTGCAAGAAGCGATCACCAACCTCACCAAGTACGCCCAGGCGCGCCATGTCTGGCTGACTTTGGACACCCGGCATGGCCAGATCGAAGTGTCGGTTCGAGACGATGGGCTTGGCTTTGATTCCAGCAAAAAACCAAGCTCTGCCTACGGTCTGGTCGGCATGCGCTTTCGCGTCGAGGCCGAAGGCGGGACCTTGGCGGTGGTGTCCTCTCCCGGCAAAGGCACGCTGATCAAAGTGACGCTGCCCGAGGTGATCACCAGTGACAGCTAGCCGCCTGTCGGCCATGTCCTACGCAGGATCGGCCAGCTAACCTATCGCAGGGCCTGGCGACCAAGCCCACACTCGCTTCATCGACCGGGCATTACCCCGGTCATCCAACCAGGAGCTTCGCCATGCTGCACTACGCTGTTGTGTTTTTCGTCATTGCATTGATTGCCGCCATTTTTGGCTTTGGCGGCATTGCCGCCGAAGCGGTGGGGATTGCCAAGATTCTTTTCCTGGTGTTTGCGATCCTGGCCGCGGCCAGCTTCTTGTTCGGTCGCTCTAGAAAGAGCTAAGCCCCCCACCTCAACGTCAAAAAAGGAATCCTATGGACACCACCATCACCAAACCCCTTGAGCAACTCAACGGTCATGTCGAGCACGCCAGCAGCCTGATGCACCGCGGCATGGAAAGCGTTCGTCACACGTCGCAACAGTTGCGTGACGATGCGCGCCGTGCTGGCGACAACACGGTGACCTACATCCAGCAAGAACCGGTCAAATCGGTTCTGTTGGCCGCCGCCACTGGCGCTGCACTGATGGCATTGGTCAACCTGGCCAGCAGCTGGCGCCATCGCCGTTAAGGTTTCCTCAACGGTCTACCAATGAAACAAGGCGCCCGTGGGCGCCTTGTTTCATATGGGGCTCAGAGTCGGCCCATCAGCAGCAGCACGATGAGAATGATCACCACCAGGCCCAAGCCGCCGCTGGGTCCATAGCCCCAACCTCGGCTGTGTGGCCACGCCGGTATGGCACCGAGCAGCATCAAGATCAGAACAATCAACAAAATGGTGGCCAAGCTCATGAGGATCTCCTTAAGGATGTGAATGAATCCGCACAGCCTACGTGCTCACCAGTCATGTGTCTGTTCGTCATCGAACACACCCGCCAGTTTCAAGCCTTGCGTGGGCCGAGCATCTGACGGACATCCACCGAGCTGTCAAACTGCTCAGCCGTCACGACACCCAGTGACAGCGCGGCTTCACGCAGCGTGGTGCCGTGGTCATGGGCATGCTTGGCGACCTGTGCGGCACGGTCATAGCCAATGTGTGGCGCCAGTGCCGTGATCAGCATCAACGAGCTGTTCAACAGGGCATCAACACGGGCTTCGTTGACCATGATGCCCACCAGACAATGCTTGGAAAAGCTGCGCATGCCATCGGCCAGCAGTCCCATGCTGTCCAGGGTATTCAACACGATCAGGGGCTTGTAGACATTCAACTCGAACTGACCTTGGCTGGCCGCCATGCCGATGGCCGTATCGTGGCCCATCACTTGCACGCACACCATGGTCAGTGCCTCAATCTGGGTCGGGTTCACTTTGCCCGGCATGATCGAACTACCCGGCTCGTTTTGCGGCAAGTTCAGCTCACCCAGACCCGCGCGCGGACCACTCCCCATCAGCCGAATGTCATTGGCCATTTTGGTCAATGCAATGGCCAGCATCCGCAAGGAAGCGTGCCATGCCACCAAGGCCTCATGGCCAGCCATGGCCGCAAACAAATTGCGTGCCGACACGAGCGGCAGATCCAGTCGCCCGGCCAGTGTGGTCACCACCCGTGCTGCAAATTCCGGGTGCGTGTTCAGGCCGGTACCCACCGCAGTGCCGCCCAGGGCCAGGGCATGAACGCCATCCAGCGCCTGCAACATGGCCACCTCGCACAGCCCGATCTGCGCTTCGTAGCCGCCGAACTCCTGTCCCAGCGTCACAGGGGTTGCGTCCTGCAAGTGCGTGCGTCCAATTTTGACGATCCCTTGAAAGGCGAGGGCCTTGACAGCCAACACCGATCGCAACTCGTGAACCGCAGGCAACAAACTGCGCTGCGCTTGCAGGGCCACGGCGATGTGCATGGCCGTGGGGAACACATCGTTGGACGACTGCCCCAAATTGACCTCGTCATGCGCATCCACCTGAAGGCCTGTCGCCCCCGACTCCTCCAGCGAACGCGAGGCCACATGGGCCACGACCTCATTGACGTTCATGTGACTTTGCGTGCCCGAGCCCGTCTGCCAGACGGACAGCGGAAACTCGCCATCAAACTCACCCGCCGCCACGCGCTGCGCCGCCTCTGCGATGGCCTGAGCCGCAACGGCATCCAGCAAGCCCAGATCGCTGTTCACGCTGGCTGCGGCCCACTTGACCCAGGCCAAAGCGTGGATCACTTCCAGCGGCATGCGCTGCTCGCCAATGGCGAAGAAGCGCAGACTGCGTGCGGTCTGCGCGCCCCACAAGGCATCGATGGGCACTTCAATGGGACCGAAGCTGTCCGACTCGGTTCGGGTGGGGCTATCCATGGGCCAACGCCCGGTCTGCGCGCGCGGCCCCGAGCACCGCATCAACGTCAACGCTCATCATGTCGATGGGCGTGCGCTCGTCCAGCCATTCGTTGGGGCGCCCGAACCAAGTCGCCACCGCCCACGGATCGTAGACAGGGTTGAGCTCGGTCAACACCTGCATCAGCCCCAACGGCGGGCTCATGTCGACTTGCTTGAACTGAAAGAATGGCAACCAGGTTTGCCCCCGCCACTCAATGGCAATCACCTCTCTGGCAATGATCCAACTCGCCAGTATCTCGACACTGGGGCCGCCACGACGCTTACACAGGGCGACCACTTCATCGGCACGGGCCAGGCCGCCACTGCATCGAAAGGCCTTGAGCATTTCAATGAACTGGCCGTCCACATACCGCTCCTGCCTGACCTGATCAGCCAGGCTCATGGTGATCGGCCAATACCTGACGACGGACATGGGCACCGACAGTTCAGACCTGCGGGGATGGGCGTTGTGCATGAACTCTCCAGAGTGAACTCGGTTGGCCCAGTCTGAGCCAGCCCTCACGGCGCGACTGTTCGGCAACGCACATGGCGATGCCTCTGGTGACGTTGGTACGTTGTCGCACAGACAACCCACGCGCCATTGTTTACAAAGGGTTTTGTTTTATCCATCAAGGAGCCTTTCATGAAAACACGTCAACTCACCTCATGGTGTCTGGTCCTTCTGGCCCTGTCCCTGGGCGCGTGCGGCAACATGTCCACACGAGACAAGAACACCGCAGCGGGGGCGGCCATCGGCGGGGTCGCAGGTTCCGTCTTGGGTGGCGGTGCGGCCGGCACCGTTGGCGGAGCCGTCGTGGGCGGCGTGATTGGCAACCAGATTGATCCCAAGAAGAAATAGTCCGACCGCCATCACACGCATCACTTGTCTTTAATCAAAGAAGGAACACCATGAACATCAAATGCCTCATCACAGCCATCGCGCTGTCTGGATTCAGCCTGGCTGGCTCGGCCACCGATTTGGGCCCGCTCACCGCTCAACCCAAAATCCAAGACCTCACCATCTCGGCCCCGGACGTCACCTTTTCGACGCAATACCTCTTTTCCCTGGCCAATGACGCCAAGGTTTCTGCGGGGGCAACGGATCTGTCGCTGATGCTGACTGGCATCACCTTCCTGGGGATCTCTGACTTCAGCCTCAAGCTCTTCAACTCAGCCAATGGCCTGCTCGCCACGGCGGGCGTGACAGACCACACCTTCCGCATTGATGACGTGGTACTGCCCGCCAGCAATTACTACTTCCAAGTGTCCGGCACCACCACCGGAGTGTCTGGCGGTCACTACTCGTTTGCAACGGTCGCCCTGCCCAGCACGCTTCCTGGCGGCGAAACACCCAACGTTCCGGAGCCCGCCTCCATGGGCCTGTTTGCCGTGGGACTGGCCGCCATTGGCCTCATGCGTCTGCGCTCTACTCGACGCGACCACGCCACTGGTAACGCTTCATGATGATCCCCATGAAGCCCCATCGCACGGCCGTCATCACCGCACTGTTGGTGACCTTGGGCGTGGGTGGTTGCAACCATGCCGACGACACACGCACCACGGGACAGAACGTTGATGTGGCCATTGCCAAGGTGGACGCAAAAGCAGCGTCAGCCAAAACCCAGCTCCAACACGATGGCGAGCAGGCCCAACAGTCAGCCAACCATGCGTTGAACAGCGCCAAAGAAGCCGCGTCTGACGCGGTCGTCACCGCGGGCCTCAAAACTCGACTGGCGACCGACAAGGAACTGGCTGGCGCGGACATCACCGTGGAGACGACCGCAGGGCATGTCATCTTGCACGGCACGACGCCTGATGCGTCTTCGCGATTCCGTGCAACGCAGCTGGCCATCACGGCCAAAGGGGTGTTGGGCGTTGACAACCAGCTGACCGTGGTGCATCAAAACTGATCGTTTGACTCTCAGCCAGTGAGTCAAGTGCAGCGCCTTAACCGGCGCTGCACTGCTTTCAACGTGTGCCGGTCACTTCGACTTCAACACGACGATCCGCTTGCAAACAGGCAATGAGCTTTGCACGGGGCTTGACGCGCTGGCAGTCTTCAGGCTTGGTCACAGGGGCTGACTCGCCTTTCCCGACCGCCGAGATCTTGGCGGCATCCACATGGCCCGTGGTGATCAAGTAGTTCTTGACCGCTTCAGCACGCTCCAAAGAGAGCGTCTGGTTGTAGGCCTGCGAGCCCAACCGGTCCGTATGACCCTCGACCACCACCATGTCAAATTGGGTGCCCTCCAGATCCTTCGA
>JAZJZP010000258.1:0-8822 GCA_040389805.1 Pseudomonadota bacterium | reverse complement strand
CTGGGCAACATCGCCGGGCTATTCTCAAGCGGAGGCGCGGGCATGAACGCCATGCTCAAGTCCAGCACGAACAGCTTGGTGCCGGCATTGTTGGGGGACAAGAGCGGCGCGGTGGTCAATGCACTCTCGGCCACAAGCGGCATCAAGAATTCATCGGCGGCCAGTTTGCTCGCGATGAGCGTACCTTTGGCCCTGACCGTCCTGAAGAAGTTCATCGGTGACAAGGGCCTCAGCGCGAATTCGCTGGCGCCTCTGCTCGCCAGCCAGGGATCAAACCTGCAGGGCTTACTCGACAGCCGGATGACCGGCGCGCTCGGCTTTTCGAGCCCAGGGGCATTCCTGAGCGGACTGAGTGGTCAGGCGGCCGAGACAGCCAAACGCGCTGGCGCGGCCCTTGCAGGAGGCACCGCGGCGGCAACGGCAGTGACCGGGTCGGGACTGATGCGTTGGCTCCCTTGGCTGGTTGGCGCGGGCGTGCTGCTGATCCTGTGGGCGTTGTGGAGCGGCAAGTCGACACCCGCCTTAGAGCCCATGCCAACGGCGTCTGCACCGGCAACCACCGCGACGCCAGAAGCCGTTGCCACATCTTTGCTGACCAAGGTCTACTTCAACGTCGGAGAAGCCACCCTCAGCGCCGGCGCCCATACGCAGATCTCGTCCGTCGCCGACGTGGTCAAGAAGGACAAGCTCCAGGTCGTCGTCACAGGCTACACCGACAAAACCGGCGACATGGCCACGAACGAGGCCCTGGCCAAGCGCCGCGCGGAAACGGTCAGAGATGCACTGAAGGCCGCAGGCGTGGATGAGACCAGCATCGAAATGAAGCCCCCGATGTTCGTTGAAACTGGCGCCGCAACGGGCAGCGACGCCGAAGCCCGTCGCGTCGAGATCAGCAAACGGTAGCGGCGGCACGAAACCCCTTGAACATCAGGAGTCGAGCATGTCCAGCGAACCTCATGACACCACCACGGCCCACCACCATGGCATCGACCACAGTTCGTTGGCGCCGCCAGTGACGATCCCCCCTGACCATGTTGGGGAATTCGTGATTCCAGGCACCGGCCGGGTCGTGTGGTGGACTGGTCGGGTCGCGATCGGGCTGCTCTACCAGCCCGTGCGTTGCGTCGAGCCGCCCACGGAGTCAGCGCTTTGGGTTCAGCGCTTGATGCTGTACAAGCCGCAGCAAAACAACGCCTCCCACGTTTGAGTCAATGGCGTTCGTACAGGGCGCCGATGTCGGCTGCGAAGCGCCGCTCCAGTGCCAGGCGCTTGAGCTTGAGCGTTGGCGTCATCAGACCCGTGTCGATGGTCCAAGGCTCCATCAACAAGTGAACCTGCTTGGGTGTGGCGTAAGAGGGGAAGGCTTTGAGTTGCTCGGTGATCCGCGCCAGGGCCATTTGCTTGGCGGCTGCGGTGTGCAGAACATCGGGCTGATCCAGGTCGAGCCCCATGGCGCGTGCTTCGCGCTCCCAGGTGCTTGGGTCGACAACGGCCAGCACCGACAGGAAGGGGCGCTGCTCCCCCACCACCAGCACTTGGGCAAACAAGGGGTCGGCCTGGATGGCCAGTTCAATGTCGGCCGGTGCAATCTTCTCGCCGGTTGACGTGACGATGATGTCCTTGATGCGGCCCACGATGTAGAGCCGCCCATCGACCAGTTTGGCCTGGTCGCCGGAGTGCAGCCAGCCATCGGCCTGCAGCACCCGCTCGGTGTCTTGAGGTCGTTTCCAGTAGCCACGCATCACGGCGGGCCCGGCAATCATCAACTCATCGTTCTCGCCGATGCGCACCTGCACGTCGGGCAGTGGCCGCCCCACCGATGCCGGGTCGTTGTCGTCGGGGGTGTTGCAACTGACAACGGGAGACGTCTCGGTCATGCCATAACCCTGCAACAGGTGCAGCCCCAACCCTAAGAAGAAGTGGGCGACGTTGGCACTCAGCGGCGCGCCGCCAGCAATGGCCATGCGCAGGCGTCCGCCAAAGGCGTCCAGCACACGCTGTGCGACCAGGGGCCTGAGACCTTGCCAGGCCAGGCGCTCGGCGGCGCTCAACTCCGCGTGGCCTTGCGAGGCCAGAAAATGCTGCCAACCTATGCGCTCGGCCCAGGACAGGAGCGTGCGCCCCAGCGGGCCCTGCTCATGCATGGTCTCCTGGACCTTGGCATAGATGCGCTCGTAGATGCGGGGCACCGAGACCAGCACCGTGGGGCGCACGATCTGCAAGTCGTCCTGCAGCAATGCCACCGAACGGGCATAGGCCACACAGGCTCCGGCGGTGATGGGCAGGTAGTAGCCGACCGTGCGCTCGAAGGTGTGCGACAGCGGCAGGAAGGACAACAACACGTCGTCCCCCGCGACCTCGAATCGTTGCAGCACCGACTTGATGTTCGAGACCACGTTGTCGTGCGTGAGCATGACGCCTTTTGGCCGCCCCGTCGTGCCTGAGGTGTAGACGATGGCGGCCAAGGACTGCGGCAGGACTTGGGCCGCCACATGGTCATCGGCCCCTTGCGTATTGAGCCAGCTTGCCAGTGGAACCACCCGGTCAAGCGCCGGATGACTCGCATCCGATTCGAGCACGATCACTTGTTGAACATGCGACAGATCCATCGCGACCGCCGCAATCGACTGCCAGCGCTGGGCGCTGTCAACCAGCAGCAGCGCCGCGTCGCTGTCGTTCAAGATGTAGGCGATGCTGTCGGGGTTGTCCACGGCATGCATCGGCACAGGCACCAAGCCGAGCGACAACGCTGCGAGGTCCATGCAGACATGGTCTGGTCCATTGGGAACCAGGATGCCGACGCGAGCCCCGGCTTCCAGCCTGTGCGCACTCAAGGCCCGGCGCCAGCGCGCCACCTGAGAACCCGCCTCGGCCCATGACCAACTGCACCACTGAGAGGTCGCGGGATCGAAGAATCGATAGGCCTCCCCTTGCGGCGTGGTGGCCACGCGCCATGCAAACAACTCCGACAAGGTATGGATGTCGGCCAGGTCCGGGTTTGAGATGGGTCGTGGGGTCGAGTTCATGATTTCATTGTCCGCTCATATCAGCCACAACTCGGCCATGGCATCGGCCGGCGTGGACTTGATCACATCGTCGAAAGGGTGCAGGATCGGACCCATGCAGTGGGCTGAACCACTGAAAAAGAGGGTGCCATGGAGCCATCGTTTCACCGTTTTTCAGAACTCTTTGCCCAGCTGGGCCTGCCGAGTGACGAAGCAGGGATCAAAGAGTTCCTAAAAACGCATGCGCGGCTGCCGCCTCAGGTCTCACTGGCCGACGCGGCCTTCTGGACGCCAGCTCAATCGGCGTTTTTGAGGGAATAGATCCTCGAAGATGCCGATTGGACCGAAGTCGTGGACCAACTCAATGTCGCCTTGCACAGCCAGGAGTGATCACCCAATCGCGCCTCAGCTAAATCACTCTTCGAATCGGAATCCCACCTTCAACGTGACTTGAAAGTGGGCTACTTTTCCGTCGATGACGTGGCCGCGCGTCTCGAGCACTTCGAACCAGTCGATATGGCGCAGCGTCTTGGCTGAGGTTTCGATGGCATTGCGGATCGCGTCGTCGGTGCTGGCAGTCGATGTCCCGACGAGTTCGATGAGCTTGTAGACATGGTTTGACATGGTGACCTCCTGATCATGCGCGTTTGCGCGGTGGGAGCGGTCCTACATTGAAACCAGAGCGTACACCTGCGAGCCATCAGGCGCCACACATGTTGGCATCATGGGTGTTCTTCTTGACGCCGGCGTGCCAATTGAAGGGCATCTCTTGCTATGCTTTCAGCGCATGAACCTTGCCAGCACTTCGCGTTTGATCCGTTTTAACAAGCCTTATGGGGTGCTCAGCCAGTTCACCGCCGAAGGGCGCTGGCAGGGGCTGAAGGACTTCATTGATTTGCCCGGCGTGTATGTGGCGGGGCGCCTGGACGCGGACAGCGAGGGGCTGCTGCTGCTCACCAACGATGGCAAGCTGCAAGCCCGCATTGCGGACCCTCGCTTCAAGATGGAAAAAACCTATTGGGTGCAGGTCGAGGGCGTCCTCGATGAAGCCGCCCTGGCTGGCTTGCGCCAGGGTGTGCCCTTGAACGACGGCGTCACGCTCCCAGCGCGTGTGCGCCTGTTGGATTCTCCCCCACCCATCTGGGACCGGGACCCACCCATTCGCGTACGTCAAGCCATTCCTACGGCGTGGATCGAACTGGTGATCCGAGAGGGGCGTAACCGTCAGGTGCGGCGCATGACCGCCGCGGTGGGCTGTCCAACCCTGCGACTGATCCGCGCGGCCATCGGACCCTACACACTGGATGGCCTGGCGCCTGGTGTCTGGCGCCAGGCTGAATGACCCTGCGGTATCCCCATGACATGGGCGAACACCTCAACCTGTATTTGTGACAATTTGGTGAAATTTCGTCTGCGCTCAAGTGCCTATATGACAGCACTTTTCACATGTTGATGACATCGCTGGGTGGTGATACTCCCTGACATCGCACGGCTCGCAGTGGGGCTCTCCAGCTTGCATATGACCATTTTTTTGCCCGCAGTCACCTCCCGACGTCTTGTCCTGGCCATTGCCGCTTTGCTGGCCTTGCTCCTGATCACCGCAGGATCGGCCCTGGTTCATGAGCAGCAAATTGCCACCATGATTGAACAACAGGCGGCTGATGATCAAGAGCGCACAGAGCTGTTCTCGGACATCAATGACAACGCCAACGACAGTACGCGCAAACTCATCGTGTTGCTGACGTCACCGCGTGCAGTCCGCGTGTACGCCTATACCGAGATCGATGCCGCGATCCGCCAGCTCGACAGTTCGATGAAGCTGCTGCCCCGCCATATTCAAGGCGGCCATGGCAACCTCGGCTATGTGGCCATCGTCAATGGTCTACGCCGCTATCGCCAGTCTTCTGCGGAGACAGCCCAACGCATTGAGGCGGGCGACATGGCTGGAGCACAACGATTGATCGCCGAGAAGACGGAGTTCGATCTCTCCAGCCTGATCGGCTCCATTCAAAGTTTGCAGCATGCGGAACAAGAACGTCAGGGCCAGCGTGTCGCGGCCATGATTCAGCAGCTGGAGCGCTATCGGCATTTGCTGGTGGGCCTCAGTGCCATCGGCCTGCTGATCTCCATCGCGCTTGCCCAGTGGATTATTCGGGGCATTGCTACACCCTTGCGCTCTGCGGTCAATGCGGCCCGCCGTCTGGCCGTCGGCGATTACTCCAAGCGCTTACCGGCTCGACGCGGTGGCGAAGTGGGCGAAATCTCTGACGTCTTCAACCAGCTTGCTGACGAGGTTCAAAAGCGCGAGCAGACGCTGCGCAACCTGATCGACATCGACCCACTGACCGAATTGGCTCAGCGCAACCGCTTTCTGGCCGACCATGCAGCGCGCGCATCCGCGGCGAGCCAAGGTGGCCCGCGCCTCGTTTTGCTGTGCTTTGATATCGAGCGCTTGAAGTCCATCAACGCTTTGCTCGGTTTCGATGCGGGTGACGAGGTCATCGTCCAGACGGCGCGGCGCGCCAGCACCTTGGCAGGCGGTGCTTTCAATCTGGCTCGCCTGGGTGGCGGCACCTTCGCAGCGGTCGTTGAGCTGAAAGTCGATGAGGCGCCATTGGCGATCGGCACCGCGTTCCAGCGCGGGATGGAGCACCGCATTTCCTGGCGCGAGCATGCGCTGGACATCGCGGCAACCGTCGGCATGGCCGTCTGCCCGGAGCACGGTGACTGCCTGCACGAGTTGCTGCGCCGAGCCGAACAGGCACTGTTCGAAGCCAAACGCCAGAAACGCTCGCTCTCAGTTTACAGCCCGTCCATTGAGGCGGCACGCCTGTCGCACTTGAGCATGGTGTCTGAGCTTCAACACGCCATCGAGCAAGGCCATCTGCTGCCCTTCTTGCAAGCCAAGCAATGCCTGGCCACGGGTCGCATTGTGGGTGCCGAGGCCTTGGTGCGCTGGCGCCATCCCGAACGCGGCATGATCCCTCCGATTGAATTCATCCCGTTTGCAGAGAGCACCGGGCGCATTGCCGCGATCACCACCTACATGTTGGAACAATGCATTGCGCTCATGCGCGAACGCGTGCCAAGCATCACCGTGGCGGTCAACGTGTCGACCTATGACCTGCGCGACACCACCTTCCCCAAGCGCCTGCAAGCCATCTTGGCCAAATACGACGTGTCACCTGAGCGCCTCCAGATCGAGATCACCGAAAGCGGCTTGCTCGACAGTGACGAGGCCCCCATCGCATGCCTGAACGCGGTGCGCGCGCTGGGAGTGAAGATCGCCATCGATGACTTCGGCACGGGGCAGTCATCCCTGGCCTACCTGCAGCGACTGCCTGCACACGAGTTGAAAATCGACCGCAGCTTCGTGGCCGATTCAGACGGCAACCCTTCGCGGCGAGAACTGCTCAACTCCATCGTGCGTCTGGGCCATGGTTTGGGCCTGATCGTCACGGCCGAGGGCGTTGAAACGCAGGGGGAGTTGGACATGCTGCGTGAGTCCGGTTGCGACTTGGCGCAAGGCTACTTCATCGCCCGACCTATGCCGGTGAATGACTTCGTGCGGCTGTTCACGGCCCCCGCTGAAGCGAGCACGACCGAGCGATCAGCGGCACGCGAAGCCCTTCACATGGAAGGGTAAAGTCCGCCAATTCGCAGAGCGAAGGCACCAACGGCGTCGGGTAGAGTCGCATCAGCTCAACAGCCCCGCCTTGATCCTGCCATGACCAGACTGCAATCCGAGTTGCGCCGCCTCTACCTCCCGCACTCACCCGACGGCCAGGACACCGATGCCAATGGACTGGTGCGGGCGATGGTTCTGGAGCTGGCCCGTCCAGCCGACTGGGAGGCGCTGGCGAAAGTATGGCGAGGGGTTCAGGTCGATCTGGAACTGCCCGCCCCCGGCATCGCCGTCTCCGGCATGGACGGCTATCAGCTCTGGTTCTCACTCTCGGAGCCCTTACCCGTCACTCAGGCCATGGCCTTTTTCGAATCGTTGTGTGCGCGCTATCTGAGCGACATCGCGCCAGAACGCATCCGCGTGGTGCCTTCGGTGGATGCCCGGATGGTGCCGGCCCAGCAAGGTACAACCGACCATTGGTCAGCGTTCGTGGCGCCGGACCTCGCGGCGGTTTTCGACGAGACGCCCTGGCTGGACTTTCCACCAAGCCCCGATGGACAGGCAGATTTACTGTCCCGCCTTGAAAGCATCAAGCACGCTGACTTTGTGAGGGCGCTGGCACGATTGAAGCCGGCAGTGATCGCGCCAAAAAGTACGGACACGCCTCTGGATCCGAAACGCTTTTTGCTTGAGGTTATGAACAATGACGCCGTCGCGCTTGAGCTGCGCATCGAAGCGGCGAAGGCGCTGCTGCCCTACTGCGCCCAGTAACTGCTGGATGCACTCGCCGACAGCCCCTATAGATACTGGCGTCAAGCCCAAAATTGTTCAGTATCTACCCGAATCTTTGGCCCAAGCCACTCGCGCGAGGCCGTGCGCTCCGGCACAATCTCACTGCCCGTCTTTTACGGGTGCAACCAAGAGAATCATCGAATGAACAAAACCGATCTGATCCAGCACCTGGCTACCAAGCACGAACTGACCAAGGCCGAAGCTGGCCGCATCCTGGAGACCTTGCTCGATGTGGTCGTGTCCACCGTCAAGAAGGGTGACACGCTCACCATCCCAGGATTTGGCTCTTTCAAGCAACACGCACGTGCCGCACGCAACGGCGTGAACCCCAGCACTGGCGCGAAGATCAAGATCGCGGCAGCCAAGCTGCCCAAGTTCACCCCGGGTGCCACGTTCAAGGCTTCGGTTGATCCGAAGGCCGCTGCACGCAAGGCCGCCAAGGCCGCGGCCGCTCCGGTCAAGGCTGCCCCCAAGAAGACGGCTGCTGCCAAGAAGGCTGCACCCGCAAAGAAGGCGGCTCCCGCCAAGAAAGCCAAGAAGGCTTGATTCTGTTTTGAAAAGCGAAAAAGGCCCCCAGTTTGCGGGGCCTTTTTATTGCGCCTTGAACCCGACGGCTGAGGCCGGATTCAGGGTTTGATGGGGTCGGCCTTGAATTCAAGGGCCACACTCTTGCGGCACTCTCTGCGCTCTTGCCGTTGCGGCTTGGACCGGCATTGACTCAGGGCCTCGGCCCGCGTCAGTCCAGCGGCGTTGCGCTTCTCTGGCACCGCTTCTACAGGTTTGGCATGCCTGACCAGTGGCAGCGCGATTTGGGGCTCGCCTAAGGCCGCAGGCGTTTTTGCAGGCGGTGTGATCGGTGCCGTTGTGGCAGGCTCCTTCTTCACCGCTTGGGTTGAAGGCGGCCCGGCAGGACGCGGGGTACTCATCTGTGCATGTGCGGCCATGGCGCAGCACGCCGTGATCAAAACCGTGAGTGGCAACGTGGTGAGTTTCATAAGGGGCCTCTTGATGGGTGACGCCGTTGACGCCAAAGAGAGCAACCATCCCACAGGCCGAGAGCCATTGCAAGCCCAGGACTTGGCTTATTGCCAACAGCCATGGCCTAGGTCAAACGTGAATGGCCTGCCAGGAGGGACTCGAACCCCCGACCCCCAACTTAGAAGGTTGGTGCTCTATCCAGTTGAGCTACTGGCAGCCAAGCGACAGTTTAATGGCTTTGCGCCTCGACAGGACGCCAACGCGACAACAACAAGGCGTTGGTGACCACGCTGACGGAGCTGAAGGCCATCGCGGCCCCCGCGATCATCGGGTTGAGCTCGCCAAACGCGGCCAGCCCAATACCCACCACGTTGTAGCCAAACGCCCAGAGCAGGCGCCCGACGATGATCTGGGTCGCCGTC
>JAZJZP010000257.1:0-3180 GCA_040389805.1 Pseudomonadota bacterium | reverse complement strand
CCAAGGCGGCCTGCTTCGATTTCATGGTTCAAACCCGGGACCGCCCGGGCGAGATGCCCATCGAGGACCCCACGGTCGAATGGGATGAGAAGTCGGCACCCTTCACCAAGGTCGCCCGGATCGACATCACGCCGCAAACGGCAGAACAAGGTGAAGCCTGCGAGGTGCGTTCCTTCAGCCCATGGCATGCCGTCGAGGCGCACCGGCCGCTGGGAGGCATCTCGCGCGTTCGCAAGAATGTCTACCAAACCATCTCTACCCTGCGCCATCGGCTCAATGGACAACCACGGGTCGAGCCGGGCGCAAAGGTGGAGTGACGCGAACCGGGCTTCAAATGTTCAATGGGTGTGGTGCTTGGAATGATCATGTCCGGGCATCGCATCACTGCCATGGTCCGACAACTGTGCATCGAACCACCTGTGCAGGGCCACCACCAGTTTCGCATCCTTGGTCGCGTAAGTGACCTGCGCGCCCGCAGGCACATCGGCGTACTGGATCGCGATGTCGGACCGACCAGCCTTTTGAAGGTCGGCCAGTCCGGGCATGTCCGCCCCATGAATGTGAGACGGCCCGGAGAAGTCGCCTTTGGCGAACTGGTCCGCGATGTCCTTGAGGTGTTCCCGCGTCAACCTCACCTGCACTGTGTCGTCGGGATTCTTGGCGATCACTTTTTGCACGCCGCCCGTCTCCGTTTTGGTGAAAACATGGGTCGTGGCCTTCAAGCTGAAGGGCATCACGTCGGCGCCGCGCTCGGCGACGACCTCTTGCCGTGTGGGGATCTGCGCGACAGCGGCCCCCATGGCCGCCGTCCACAGCGCCACGCCCATTGAGATGATGCCGAGTTGTTTCATGTGTTCCTGCCTTGTGTGAATGGCTGATCCCGCCGCCGAGTTCTGGCTCCGTATGACATGCCGTTCGCAGCGAAGTTCCGCTTCTGGCGTGTTCCGCACCCGCTTTCGTTGACAAGGAGGCACGCCCACCACTAAAGTTACAAACGGTATGATGGCTCGCAGCTGTCTGCCCCTCAATGCCCCACTCGACCACACGCCCATGACCCGCGACTTCAAACAAATGATCTGCCGACTGATGGTCGGGATCATGCTGTTCGCGCAAATGAGCATCGCGGCCTACGCCTGCCCCGGTGCCTCGGCCCAGGGCGCCGCGCAGGCCAGCGCCATGCAAGGCATGGTCAACTGCGAACAGATGTCAGGCTACCCTGACAAGACCTTCGCCAACCTCTGTGCCGAGCATTGCCACCAGGGTCAGCAGAGCGACCACACGCAGTTGCCCAGCTTGCCCGCCGTGCTGCTGGTCAGCCTGTACCAGGTCGACCAGACAGCTGGCGCTTCAGAGCCCTCATGGCGGGCGCTGACGACGGGCCTGCGCCCCGACCCGGCGCCTCCGCCCCTGTCGATACTCCACTGCTGCTTCCGAATTTGATCTTCCAAACGACACGGCGTTGAGGACCTCACCGGTCACTCGGACGCCACGGTCGCGCTGCCGCGTGCCTGAACCCTGTTCGCACGCCCGTCAGCAGGCGCGCCTTTGCGCTTCGATTTGGAGACCTCATGTTCACCGATTTTTTGCCCCTAGCCCTGCGGGGCGCGATCCTTCTGCTGGCAGGCAGCGCCTGGGCCTTCAACGCCCACGCCGAGCCTCCTTTGGACTTCGGCCAGGCGCTTGCCCTGTCGCAAGCTCGGTCCCGCCAGTTGGTCGCACAGGACCATGCGGTTGCCGCGGCCCGGGACATGGCCGTTGCAGCAGGCCAGCGGCCCGATCCCACCTTGACGCTGGGCATCAACAACCTGCCCATCGATGGGCCCGACCGCTTCAGCGTGACGCGCGATTTCATGACCATGCGGTCGGTGGGCGTCATGCAGGAGTTCACCCGCGAGGACAAACGTCTGGCACGGTCCAGGCGTTTTGAGCGGGAAGCCCAGGCCAGCGAGGCCAGCCGTGCCTTGGCCCTGTCCCAACTTCAACGCGACACCGCCTTGGCCTGGCTGGACCGGTATTTCCAGGAGCGCATGCTGGCCTTGGTCAAGGCGCAGCGCGATGAAGTTCGACTTCAGATCGAGGCTGCCGAGGCCGCCTACCGAGGTGGACGAGGATCGCAAGCCGATGTGTTCTCCGCACGCGCTGAGCTCGCCCAAATCGATGACCGCATCGTCCAAACCACACGCGAGGTGGCCATCGCCAAGACCGCACTGGCCCGGTGGACAGGTGGAGCCTCAGACACGCCACTGGGCGATGCGCCCGACACAGACCACATTCACCTGCACCAGGCTGAACTGGAAACCGAACTCGCCGCTCACCCCGACATCACCGTCATGGTCAAGCAGGAAGAAATGGCCCAGGCCGATGCAGACGTGGCGCGGGCCAACAAACAAGCCGATTGGAGCGTCGAGTTGATGCTCAGCCAACGTGGTCCGGGCTATTCGAACATGGCCTCGTTCAACGTCTCGGTCCCCTTGCAATGGGATCAGAGGAACCGCCAGGACCACGAGTTGGCCGCCAAGCTGGCCACGGTAGAGCAGATGCGAGCCCAACGCGAAGAAGCGACGCGGGAACACCTCGCTCAGGTCACGGCCATGCTGCAAAGCTGGCAAAGCGGCCGTGATCGACTGGGCCGCTACGACAGCGCCCTGATTCCGTTGGCGGCCGAGCGCACGCGCGCCACCTTGTCGGCCTACCGAGGCGGCAGCGGCACACTGGCCTCCGTGCTGGAGGCTCGCCGCATGGAGCTGGACGCCCAGATGGACCGGCTGCGACTCGACATGGAAACCGCCCGCATCTGGGCCCAGCTCAACTACCTGATTCCGGCAGAGCACGACGTGGCCGCGCCCCGTCCTTGATCGCCGCGATGGAGACCCACATGAAATTCAAAACACTGGTGATCGCCCTGATCGCCGCCTCCACGCTGAGCGCAGCCGCTTACGGCCTGTATGCCCTGGGCATTAAAAACGGCATGGGCATGAGCGCGGCCTCTGCGCAGCACCCAGCCCAGCCCGCCACCGAGACCAACGCCACGCAAGCCCTGCCGCAAAGCATCGCCGAAGGCGAAGACGCCACCCGCCGTCACATTGCCAACGGCATCAAGGCTGGCGACATCGACCCGACCACCGGCAAGAAGGTCTTGTACTACCACGACCCCATGGTGCCGGGCAACAAGTTCGACAA
>JAZJZP010000256.1:0-8209 GCA_040389805.1 Pseudomonadota bacterium | reverse complement strand
GCCGTGCGTTGGTCGGAGGCAATCTGGGTAAGGCGGCTGCCAAAAATGGATGGGCCGGCGTCATCGTCGATGGCTGTGCGCGCGACTCGGCCGAATTGGCGGAGTGCGAGGTGGGCATCCGCGCCCTGGCACTGATGCCTTGGCCGACTGAAAAGCGCAATGAAGGTCAAACCGACGTGGCGGTTCAAATACAGGGTGTGTGGGTTCGCCCTGGGGATTGGGTCTATGCCGACGAGGATGGCATCGTCATCACGGCGAATGCGGTGGTGTAAGCGCGTCTAGTCCAGTTGGAGGGCGGGCTTGCTGCTGCTGGGCTTTGTTGCCCAGCCACCAGGCCATGCTGAGCCACAGCGCACTGACCGGCACGGCCAGCCAGGCGAGCTGGTGGATGCTCATGCCAGCATGGCGCAGTCCATTGAAGATCCATGCGGATGAGGTGTCGCCGGTGCGGTGCACCAGGGTGTCGATCACGTTTTTGGCACGGTATTTCTCTTCGGGCGGCAAAACGTTGAAGAGCGTTTCACGGGCAGGCTTGCTGATGGCGTATTCGCCGGCTCGGCGGACCACGCCCAGCGCCACCAGAACCGAGATCACGGGAGCGGCCGCCAGGGCTGTGTAGCCGATGAGGGACGCCACGGGCAATGCAATCAACAGGGCCCGGATGCCCAGCTTGCTGATCAATTTATTGAATGCCAGTAACTGAATCAACAGTGTCACCACGTTGACCAGCAAGTCCATGCTGGCCAGCAGTTGGGTTCTGGAGGAGCTGTCACTGGCGGCTTTGGGGACCAATTCCGCCTGCTGAAAATACAAGAAGGTGGACAACAGCGAGTAGCAGAACATGAAGCCGCAGATGCCTTGCAGGTAGGGCGATCGCAGCACATCCGTGATACCGCTCCACAGGCTGCCCTTGAAGGTCGATTCGTCGTCCGCCAAGGCCGCAGGATCAATGTTCAACACAATGGGTTGCCTGGCATGCCAGCGCCGCAGTTTCCAGATGGCCCCGATGCAGATCAGCAGCAACGCCGCCGATACCAGTACCAACCCTTTGGCGCCCAATGGGCCGACCAAGGCCCAGGTGATTATGGGGCCACACAGGGCGCCGAGGGTGCCGCCCGCCGAGATGAACCCCACCAGGCGTTTGGCCTGTTCGGTGCTGAACAGGTCGGCCATGAAGCTCCAGAACACGGAGATGGCAAACAAGTTGAACACGCTGACCCATACAAAGAACGCGCGCGCCACGAGCGGTGATTGGTTGCCGCTGTGCACCAAAATCTCGTAAAAACCGATCAAGTTGGTGATAAAGAAGGCATAAAGCCAGGGGAGCAGGCGTTTTCGCTCAAAGCGTCGGGTCAACCAGCCAAAGAGTGGCACCAAGGCCAGCATGCTCACGAACACTGAGCTGAACAGTTCGTGGATGACGCTGGAGCCCAGTTGCATGCCCATTTCGTCGCGCAGCGGGCGCAGCACGTAGTACGACGCCAGCAAGGCAAAGAAATAGACGAAGGACCACAGGGCCGCGTGCAGTTCGTTGGGCAGGGCGCGGCTGAATCGCGTGAGCAGGGCGTGCATCAGGCGGTCAAGTCGAGGAGATCATCAATTCCAGTAGGCGGTCAAGGCCGCCTGCGTTGATGGCCACCATGGCCTGTTCGCGCACCTTGGGTTTGGCGTGGTAGGCCACGCTCAGGCCGGAGGCGCCCATCATCAGCAGGTCGTTGGCGCCGTCGCCCACGGCGATGGATTGCTTTGGATCGCAGCCGATGCGCTTGCACAGATTGAGCAGGTGCTGTTTTTTGGCCTCGCCATCCACGATGTCGCCCAGCACGTGGCCGGTCAGCAAGCCGCCTTCAATTGCAAGCGTGTTGGAGTGGGCCTCGTGCATACCCAGGCGCTCCCGAACACGGTCGGCAAAAAAGGTGAACCCGCCCGACACCAAGAGGGTTTGCAGGCCAGCAGATTTGGCCGCGTTGATCAGCTCTGGCGCACCAGGGTTGATCTTGAGTCGTTGGTCGTAGACCTCCTGTAGGGCTTCGGCCGGAACCCCCTTGAGCAGGGCCACGCGGCGGCGCAGGCTGTCTTTGAAGTCGGTGATCTCGCCTCGCATGGCCGCTTCGGTGATGGCGGCGACTTCGGCTTTCTTGCCAACCGCGTCCGCGATCTCGTCAATGCACTCAATGCTGATCAGCGTGGAGTCCATGTCGAACGCAATCGCCTTGAAATCGCTGAGCCTCAAGGGGGGGGTGATGTGCTGGATGACGAGGCCGGGAGAGATTTCTGTGGCGGGACGCATGGGTTTTGGGTTGGGTGCGGTTTTGATATGGCGAGGGGATTATCGGTGACGCAGGCTCCCCGCAGCGCCCTTTCAATGCCCGATGCCGCACGACCGACATGCGCCGTTATGTCATTGAGGCCATTGCGACACCGCGTCATTGAGCAGGTGTTTGCACAGCTTGGCTTCTTGCGGATCGGTGACTGCGGGGTTCAGGCACACGTACTGCTTCGCAGGGGCATCGGTTGCCAGGACGCTGTAGCAATCGGATCGACTCGTGATCAGCTGCGGGTTGGGTGCTGGATCAAAGCAGCCATGTCGGGTGGCCGCCAGCGTCCCCCAGGCCTCGTCTTTGTTAGCGAGATAGAGTGTTTGCAAGGCTTGCAGTCCACCCGCTTTGGCGATGGCTTGCGGCGTACCGTGCACCTCAAGCAGCTTGATCGCGCTGCCTACTTTGCAATGCCAGAACACCGCCAATCCATCCTGAATCGGCGCGCTCGATATCGTGGGGAAATAGATATTGGCTGGCACTGGTATACCCACGGGTGTACCAGAGAGAGCCAAGACGGCAGGTAAGCAGGGGGGTGATTCTGCGTGAGCGGCCATGCAAAATACCAGCGTCGTGATGCATGTAATGACTTTGAACACAGCGTCTCCAGACAGTTCATCTCGGCTATTGGTTGCAACCTTAACGGATGGGTGCAGTGAGGTCTGTTGTTCAGCGCACATATCTGGATACATCAAGCACAGAACAACTCGGTCCGTGCTGCCTGCGTGATGGCCACGATGCAAGGGTGGGTGATGCGACGCTCGACCGAGATGGCGTAGAACTCCTCAACCAACTCCGAGGTGCGGCCCAGCACCTGCACGCCATATTGTGCGCAGGTCTCGGCCTCCAGAACAGTGGGACTCATGAAGACCCCACGTCCTTCCCCACCAAACGCCTTCATCAGCGCCGCGTCATCGAATTCACCGATCGCACGGGGGTGCAGTTGGTGTTTCGCCAGCCACACATCCAGCCGTTGCCGCATGGCGGAGGAGGCGCTTTGCAGCAGCATGGGGGCACCATCCAGGCATTGCGGAAAAGCGCCCTTGAGCGTGCTCTGCAACTGCGGCGAGGCAAAGAAGCTCATGGCGGTCGTCCCTAGTGCATGGTTGAATGCTTTGACGCTGATCTGTTTGCCCATGGGTTCATCGGCGATCACCAGGTCCAGGCGATGCACTGCGATTTGTCCCAGGAGGTTTTGAAACTCACCTTCATGACAGATCAAGCGCACAGGCTCCGGCAGGCCAAGCGCAGGTTCCAGCAGGCGGTAGGCAATGGCTTTGGGCACTGAATCGGCAATGCCGACACGAAAGTCGAGCACGGCCTGGCCGCGGCGGGTTTTGCCGATAGCCGCTTCCAGCTCGGTGCTCAAGGCGAAGATCTGATCGGCGTAGCCCAAGGCCACACGACCCTCCTCAGTCAGCTCCAGGCGGCGCCCGACTTTGCGAAACAGTGCGCAACCCAGTTGTTCCTCAAGCAGCTTGATCTGACCTGACAGCGTTTGTGGCGTGGTGTGCAGCTGCTCGCCGGCGCGCATGATGCCGCCCGATTTGGCGGTCGCCCAGAAATAGTAGAGGTGCTTGAAGTTCATTGCTTCGATTTTATCGAAGTAATTGTTCTAAAAATTCGACTTTACGCGAAGTGTTGGATCGCCTAGATTCGACCTTGAATCAACATTGCTTATCCCTATGGAATTTCTGCTCGACCCCAATATCTGGATCGCCCTGGCGATGCTCACCGCCCTCGAAATCGTCTTGGGCGTGGACAACATCATTTTCATCTCCATCCTGGTGGGCCGGTTGCCGCCCCAGCAGCGTGATCAGGCGCGTCGTTTGGGCTTGGCCTTTGCGATGCTGACGCGTTTGATGTTGCTGTTCTCGCTGAGCTGGGTCATGGGCCTCACCGCCGATCTGTTCAGCGTGGCGGGGCAGGGCATCAGCGGTCGGGATCTTGTGCTGTTGTTTGGTGGCTTGTTCCTGCTCTACAAGGCTTCGCACGAAATCTTTGTCGAGGTCGAGGCTCGCGAGCAAGACGGTCTGCCAGCGGCTGATCCAGCCGTCCTTCGTGCGGCAGGTAAAAAGCTGATGTGGGGCATCATTGGGCAGATCGCCATCATCGACATTGTGTTCTCGCTCGACTCGGTGATCACCGCCGTCGGCATGGTTGACCAGATCGGTGTGATGGTGGCGGCCGTGCTGATCTCGGTGGGCGTGATGATGGTGGCGGCCAAGCCCATCGGTGATTTTGTCGATCGCCATCCTTCAGTGAAGGTGCTGGCGCTGGCATTTTTGGTAATGGTGGGCATGGCGCTGACCGCCGAGGCCTTTGATACGCATGTGCCCAAGGGCTACATCTATGCCGCGATGGCGTTCTCGCTGGCGGTCGAGGCGCTCAACATTCGTGCGCGCAGCAAGCGTCAACGCATCGTTACCTGACTTTACTTTTTACCTGTTTACTTTTACCGGAGAGCTTTATGAATAGCACTTTGCAAACCACAAACACCGGCTACGGCGCCTCCGCCGTACAGCGCAACCGCGTCCTGCGCAACACCTACTGGCTGCTGGCACTGTCCATGGTGCCCACGGTCATCGGTGCCTGGCTGGGCATTGCCACGGGCATCACCAGCGCCATGTCGTCTGGCGTGGGGGCGATCGTGTTTCTGGCTGGTGCCTTTGGCTTCATGTTTGCGATCGAGAAGACCAAGAATTCGTCGGCAGGGGTTCCCGTGCTGCTGGCCTTCACCTTCTTCATGGGCCTGATGTTGTCGCGCTTGGTCGGCACCGTGCTGGGCCTGAGTAATGGCGCCAGCCTGGTGATGATGGCGTTCGCGGGTACCGGTTCGATCTTCTTGGGCATGGCGGCGATGTCGTCGGTCATCAAGCGCGACTTGACCTCCATGGGCAAATGGCTGTTCATCGGCGTCATCATGTTGCTGGTGGCAGGCATTGCCAACATCTTCATCCAGTCGAGCGCTCTGATGATCACCTTGTCGGTGCTGTCCATCGGCATCTTCTCGGCCTTCATCTTGCATGACCTCAAGCGAGTGCAGGACGGCCTGGAGACCAACTACATCACTGCCACGCTGGGTGTCTACCTGAGCATCTACAACGTGTTCCAGTCGCTGTTGGCCTTGTTCGGCATTTTTGGTGGCAACGATGACTGATTGATGGTGTACTGATGCGAACCAAAGCCTCGGCCATAAAGCAGGCGTTCTCCCAACATGTGGTGGACCAGATGGCTGAGTTCGCACCGGTGCAGGCCAAGGCCATGTTTGGTGGCTTTGGCATCTACTGGCAAGGTCTGATGTTTGCGCTGATCGTGCGCGAGCAGTTGTATTTCAAGGCCGATGAGCAGTCGGCTGGCGAGTTCACGTCTCGCGGACTGGGGCCGTTTACCTACGAGTCCAAGGGCAAGACGGCCTCTCTCAAGTACTACCAAGCTCCGCCAGAGGTGATGGAGGAGCCGCAGCAAATGGCAGTTTGGGCTCGCTTGGCGTATGACTGCGCTCTGCGTCGGCGCAAGAAACCTGTGCGCTGAGAGGGGGTAGGTCAGTGCTGCCCACGCCCCTGGCCGCGTTCCTCATCGTCGTTGCGGTCCTTCCCATGCCCTTTGCCACGCGCTGGCTCTCGCATGGGCTCAGGCGGCGAGGCATCCTGGCCCTGCGGTCTGATTCTTTGGTTGGGCGCCGGATACGGCTGCTCGCGTTGTTGGGGTGGTCTGGCTAACTCTCTGTCTTCTCTGTGGGGCGCTCCAACTGGTCTGTGCTGAGAAGGCATTGGTGCTCTCGGCACGGGCTGCGCCTGGTAGTGCTGGCGGACGACAGGGTCACGCGGCTGGTAACGGTAGTGCTGGTTGTGAATTTCCTGTTGCTGCTCGACTTGGTTTGGATACCGATTTCCAGAATACTGGCGCTGGTAGGTAGGCAGGGGGGCGGGCGCAGGCGCGGCGCGGCGGTTCCATCGATCCCATCCATGTCGATGCTGCTCCCAATCGTTGCCCCAGTGCTCACCCCAGCGCGGTGGAGCATCTGCTCGCCACCCGCGGAAATACGGGGGCTGAACCCGGTAGTAGCGGACCGGAATTCGCAGCACGAACAGCGGAACATACTGGGGATCCACCAAGCTCCATGGGCCGTTGTACCAAGCGCTGGCATACCAGTCATCGTCCTGATAGACCCAGTACATGCCGTCGTAGAAGAAGAAGTTCGAATTCAGCCGTGGCGCGTAATAGACCGGGTAGCCCGGCACCAGAACGAGTTCCGGATACACCGGCAGATTGATCCCAATGCTCACGCCGGGAAACCCGATGCCGATGCTCACTTGCGCGATCGCCGAAGGCACCGAACAGCACAGCATCCAAAGGCCAATGAGTAGATATCGCATGTTGTTGAACTTATTGGGTTGACTACAGACGCCGGCCTTGGATCACGCGAACCAGAATCACCACGATCGCGATCACCAGCAGGATGTGGATCAGTCCACCCATGGTGTACGAGGTGACCAGGCCCAACAGCCAGAGGACGACCAAAATAACGACGATGCTTTCTAGCATGATGTCTCTCCTTGGGTTGATTTCACGCGGTCTTTGAACGAGCTTGTACCTTGGCTTGTACCCACTTGGTGATGAGCCGCCTTGAGCTTGCTCAAGCGGCCTTCGCAATTCGCAACAGCACCAAGAGATCAACCAGCCAGGGGCTGCCCGAGCGACTTCAACAAGTCCCGCACATACTGGGCCCGATCCTTCGGATCACTCAGCGCTTTTTCGATGCGCAGCTTGTCATTGCCCGCCAGCTTGATGTGCTTGTTTTTTTGCACCAGGCCGATGATGCGCATGGGGTCAATCGGCGGATTGGGTCGGAAGGTGATGTTGATGATCCCCGGCGCCGCATCAATTTTTTGCACGCCATAGGGGCGCGCCTGCACCCGCAGGCGGTGCGTGTCGAACAGTGCCTGCGCCTGCGCGGGCAGTTTGCCGAAGCGGTCGATGATCTCTTCCATCATGGTTTCGATCTTGTCGAGCGAGTCGGCCGTGGCAATGCGTTTGTACAGGCTCAGGCGCACATGCACGTCGCCGCAATAGCTGTCGGGCAGCAGGGCCGGGGCGTGCAGGTTGATGTCGGTGCCGCCGCCGAACAGTCCCAGTGGTGATAGCAGATCGGGCTCCTTGCCCGCCTTGAGTGAACGCACGGCCTCGCCCAGCATCTCGTTGTAGAGCTGAAAGCCGACTTCCATCATGTTGCCGCTCTGGTTGTCGCCCAGCACCTCGCCGGCGCCGCGAATCTCCAGGTCGTGCATGGCAAGGTAGAAGCCCGAGCCCAGCTCTTCCATGTTCTGGATGGCGTCCAGGCGTTGCGAGGCCTGCTTGGTCAGACCCTCGACATCGGGCACCAGCAGGTAGGCATAGGCCTGGTGGTGGGAGCGGCCTACGCGGCCACGCAACTGGTGCAACTGTGCCAGGCCGAACTTGTCGGCGCGGCTCATGATGATGGTGTTGGCGGTGGGCACGTCAATGCCGGTCTCGATGATGGTCGAGCACAGCAGCACGTTGTAGCGCTGGGCCACAAAGTCGCGCATGACGTGTTCCAGCTCGCGCTCGGGCATTTGGCCGTGGGCAATGGCGATGCGGGCTTCGGGGATCAGTTCGGTCAGTTTGTCGCGGCGGTTTTCAATCGTGTCGACTTCGTTGTGCAGGAAGTAGACCTGGCCGCCGCGCTTGAGTTCGCGCAGCACGGCTTCGCGGATGACGCCGCTGGACTCGCTGCGCACAAAGGTCTTGATCGCCAGACGGCGCTGCGGCGCGGTGGCGATGACGCTCAAATCGCGCAGACCTTCCATGGCCATGCCCAGGGTGCGCGGGATGGGGGTGGCCGTCAGCGTGAGCACGTCGATGTCGGC
>JAZJZP010000255.1:0-11208 GCA_040389805.1 Pseudomonadota bacterium | reverse complement strand
TAAAGCCTACCAGCGTCCTTGTGACAAGGGATCAACCCGTCGTCAGCAACGCCCCCAGACGGGCACTGAGTTGACGCATGCGCAGCGATAAACGCCGCGCAATCGACGCCATCAGCGCCAAGCCCAAACGGGGCTCTTCGATGGCAAATTCATCCAATGCCGTGCGTGTGACCACCGCCAGCGAGCAGCGACTGAGCGTCACGCACGAGGCAAAACGCGATCCGGCGTCCAGCAGCGACATTTCGCCCAGCACGTCGCCTTCGCGCGCTTCGGCCAACCGTGCGCGCTCACCCGTGGGCTGCACCCGGTCAACGGCCACCAGACCTTCCAGCACGACCAAGGCATAGTCGCCCCGTTCGTCCTGAACAATCAACTCCCGACCAGCCGGGACGGTGACAAATTCAAGGTGAGCACGCAGTTTGTCGCACTCATGGTCGCCCAGCAGGGTCATGAAGGTGTCGTCGGACCAGGCTTTGAGCAGCAAAGTCAAGCCGGTGGTGGAGTCCAGCACATGGGCGCCCACCGCCATGGCGCGCGAGCCCCACGCAGACGCGGCCCTCAAATGATCGGGGCGCTCTATGAACTGGGTGGCAAAAAAACCTTCGTCGTCCGCGTCGTTGGTGGCGGGGCTCTCGGCCACGCTTCGGAACCTATCCAGCAATCGTTTCATATCAGCCCGGGAAGTTCTCGGGGAACTTGGCTCTGGATCGGGCCTCTGCGGGAGAGATGAGGTTGCGGCGCACCAGATCGGTCAGGTTCTGATCCAGGGTCTGCATGCCCGCGTTGTTGCCGGTCTGAATGGCGGAGTACATCTGGGCGATCTTGTTCTCGCGCACCAGGTTGCGAATGGCGGCGTTGGCAATCATGATTTCGTGGGAGGCCACGCGGCCCGAGCCGTCCTTGAGTTTGCACAAGGTCTGCGAGATCACGGCCACCAGCGACTCGGACAACATGGCGCGCACCATGTCTTTTTCAGCCGCAGGGAACACGTCGACGACCCGGTCAATGGTCTTGGCCGCGCTGGAGGTGTGCAAGGTGCCAAAGACCAGGTGACCTGTTTCAGCGGCGGTCAGCGCCAGCCGGATGGTTTCCAGGTCGCGCATTTCACCCACCAAAATACAGTCGGGATCTTCACGCAGGGCCGAGCGCAGCGCATTGGAGAAACTCATGGTGTGCGGGCCCACTTCGCGCTGATTGATCAGACACTTTTTGGACTCGTGCACGAATTCGATCGGGTCTTCGACGGTCAGGATGTGACCGTATTCGGTTTCGTTGAGGTGGTTGACCATGGCCGCCAGGGTGGTCGACTTGCCCGAGCCCGTGGGGCCCGTGACCAGCACCAAGCCGCGGGGGCGCAAGGCCAGCTCGCCAAAGACCTTGGGCGCATTGAGCTGCTCCAGGGACAGGATTTTGGACGGAATGGTTCGAAATACCGCGCCAGAGCCACGGTTTTGATTGAAGGCGTTGACCCGAAAACGCGCCAGGCCCTGAATCTCGAAGGAGAAGTCGCACTCCAGGGTTTCCTCGTACATCTTGCGCTGGGCGTCGTTCATGATGTCGTACACCATGTCGTGGACCTGCTTGTGGTCCAGCGCATCGACGTTGATGCGCCGCACGTCGCCGTGGACCCGGATCATGGGGGGCAAGCCGGCCGACAAGTGCAAGTCAGAGGCTTTGTTCTTGACGGAGAACGCGAGAAGTTGGGTGATATCCATGGATGATTGGGACCGGGATTTCTTGACGGACCATTATGGCGACGATCGCAAGCAAGCTACAACTCGTAAGAAGCCGAATTAACCACGCTTGTCTCAAAGTACACCGCGCGCAGGACAGTGTGCGGCTGCTGGCGGTGAGTAAAACGTTTGCGGCCGAGGCGGTGCGTGAAGCCTTTGAGGCAGGGCAGCGCTGCTTTGGCGAGAACTACGTTCAGGAAGCCGTCGACAAGATCCAGGCACTGGCCGATCTGCGCTCACAGATCGAATGGCACCTGATTGGCCCGCTGCAAAGCAACAAAACCCGCGTGGTGGCCGAGACGTTCGACTGGGTTCACACCATTGATCGACTCAAGATTGCGCAGCGTCTGAGCGAGCAGCGCCCGGAGCACCTGCCACCGCTGCAGGTCTGCGTGCAGATCAACACCAGCGGAGAAACCAGCAAGAGTGGCGTGGCACCCCATGAGGCCCTGGCCTTGGCCCAAGCCGTGGCGCAACTACCACGCTTGCGCCTGCGCGGCGTGATGGCCTTGCCCGCGCCCAGCGACGATCCACGGGAACAACACCGGGCCCTGCGAGCCGTGCGAGATTCGTTCAACGACCTCATCAGTTCGGGTTTAACACTAGACACTCTGTCGATGGGGATGAGTGCCGACCTGGAATCGGCCGTCGAGGAAGGGTCTTCCATGGTACGAATCGGCTCTGCGATCTTCGGCCAACGCTGAGGGCACGGATAAGATCAAGCCTTGAAGAAGGGCCCATGAACGCACCATCGCCGCATTACCTGTTAGTTGATGACCACAGCCTCATCCGTGAAGGGATGAGGCAGGCCATCCGCAATCTGCAGCCGGCGGCTCGGTTCTCGCAGGCCAACTCGTGTCGCACGGCCATGTCGGCCCTGGCCTCATCGGGTGCCGACCCCATTGACGTGGTGCTGCTGGACCTGGGCCTGCCCGACAGCAGTGGCGTCGACACCTTGCGCTCTGTCCGCCAGGTGGCCGCGACGCAACGCATTGGCATCATCTCCGGCAGCGCGGATGTGCAACTGGCGCTGGAGTGCATTCACCATGGCGCGTCGTGTTTCATCCCCAAGCTGGGCGAACTCGATGGCTTCATGACGGCCTTGCAGGCGCTGGTCGAGGGGCGACTGCACTTCCCCGCCGATCTGCTGTCCAACCCGGCGGCGACCCTGCCGGCCGAATCGCCCCACGATGGCTGGCCCGACATCAAACTCACGCCGCGTCAAAAAGACGTGCTGACCTGGATCACCCGCGGCTGCTCGAACCCGGTAATAGCCACCGCGCTGGGCATCAGCCCCGAAACCGTGAAACTACACGTGAGCGCCATTTTCAGGGCCTACAAGGTGCACAGCCGGACACAGTTGGTGCTGCTGTGCTCCAAACACCCGCCCGCCGCCCAGGAATCGCTCCCGTGAGTTGGTTGCGCGGGTCCATCAAGGGGCTGGGCCCCATTGAGTCCCGCATCGATTTGCAACTGCTGCAAGACAGCTGGCGCACCACGCCCAGTTCAATCCTGTCTCAAATCCCCGCGCTGCTCTTGCTGTGCTACATGGTCAAGGACTGGCCGCTGCCCCACTGGCAATGGGCCATACCCGCCCTGGCCTTGATGACGCTGTGGTCGTGGGTGGCGCTGATGCGCCAGCGCTTTCAACGGTTTGGCATCGCAGCCTCGGGCTATGCGCGCTGGCGAGCCAGCCTGGTGGGCTGGCACTTGATGCAGAGCATTTTGTGGGGATTGATCGGCGTGGCCTTGCTGGGCGTAGCCAGTCCGAGCTGGAAGATGAGCTTTGTCGCGGCCATCGTGGTGTACGGATACACCCTCATGCTGGTGATGGTGCATGACTGGAGCGTGGCATTTCTAGGCAGCCTGCCCTTGCTGTTGCTCACCAGCGCGCGTTTGCTGGTGGATGGCGCACCCAGCTCCAATTACCTCGCTGTGGTGTTGCTGCTCTCGATGCTGACCTGCATGTTCATGGCCGCCGGGATCAGCCGGCGACTGCGTGAAGGTGCGGTGCTGCGCCACGAAAATGCCGCACTGGTGCTGCAGTTGCGGCACGAGATCAGCCAGGTCACGGTGGCCAAGGGGTCCGCGGAAGCCGCCGACCGGCAAAAGAGCGAGTTCTTCGCCGCCGCCAGTCACGACCTGCGCCAGCCGCTGCACGTGATGATGCTGCTGACCTCGGCCCTCAAGTCCTGGGTGCCTCAGGACGAGGGCCAGTTGTTGCTCACCAAAATCACCTTGTCGCTCAAATCCCTGAGCACCCTGTTCGAGCGCATGTTCGACGTGGCCAGCATCGATGCCGACCGGGTCGAGCACCAACCCCAGGCGATGGACTTGAGTGCCCTGTGGCGGCGGCTGGACAACGAGTTCGCGGTGCTGTGTGCCAGCAAGGGCCTGAGCTGGCAGGTGCAGGCCACCGACGCCTGGGTGCAGGCCGACCCGCACATCACCGAGCGCATCATGCGCAACCTGCTCAACAACGCCGTGCGCTACACCTCGCAAGGCAGCGTGCGACTGCGTGCCCGGGTGCGTGGCCGCTGGATCGTGTGTCAGGTGTGGGACAGCGGCGTGGGCGTGGCCCGCGAGCACCGCACGCGCATCTTTGACGACTATTTTCAAGCCCACAGCAGTGCGCGCCGCAGTGGTGAAGGCCTGGGGCTGGGTCTGGCCGTGGTGCGCCGACTGGCGTTGCTGGGACGGGTGCAAGTCACGGTGCGGTCCCGGCTTGGGCAGGGATCTTGTTTCTCGCTGCGCCTGCCGATGCGTGAGGCCCTGGTCGCACCAGCCGCACCGTGCCAGTCACGCCCATCGGACCGCAGTAAACCGGGCCACCCGACGCGCAGCCGAGGCGTGGTGGTGGTCATTGACGACGAACCGCAGGTGCTCGACAGCATGGCCCTGGTGCTGCGCCAAAACGGCTGGCAAGCCGCCACAGGCGTCACCCCTGAAGAGGCGATCCACGCGGTGGCCACACTGCAAACCCAGGGCGACATGCCTCAAGGCGACCTGCCCCTGGCCGTGATCAGCGACTACCGCCTGGGCCTGTCGATCACAGGGTTGGACGCCATCGCGCAACTGCGCTATGAGTTTGGCGAAACCCTGCCCGCTTTCTTGCTCACGGCCGATGCCACGGCCGACCTGGGATCGCGTACCGCCCAAGTGGGCGTGACCCTGTTGCGCAAGCCTCTTAACCCCAACGAACTGATCCGTGTCCTGGATACGGCATGATCTCGCACCATGACTACCTCGTTTGACATTGCATTCATCGGCGGCGGCAACATGGCCACCGCCATCATCGGCGGCTTGCTACGGCAAGGCCGCGCCGCCCACACCCTGTTGGTCATTGACCCCAGTGACGAACAACGTCACCGCCTGAGCGAGACGCTGGGGGTGTCAACCCAAGCCGAGGCCAATGCGGCCTTGTGCAGCGCCCGCGTCGTGGTGTGGGCCGTCAAGCCGCAGCAGTTCAAAGGCGCGGCTGCGGTCTGCGCCGCCCACACCATTCAAGCCCTGCACTACAGCGTGATGGCCGGCTTGCGCACCGATGACATGGCGCGTTGGCTGGGCACCGCCCGCATCGTTCGCGCCATGCCCAACACCCCGGCGCTGGTCGGCCAGGGCATGACCGGACTGTTTGCCCGCCCTGAAGTCACCCCCGCTGAACGCCAGCAGGTGCAAGACATGGTGTCCCCGACCGGCCAATGGCTGTGGGTAGACCAGGAGAGCCAGCTGGATGCCGTGACGGCGCTGTCGGGCTCCGGTCCGGCGTATGTGTTTTATTTCATTGAAGCCATGGCACAGGCAGCGACCGACATGGGCCTGAGCGCCGAACAAGGCCGGGCCTTGGCCTTGGCCACCTTCGCCGGGGCCACGGCCTTGGCCAGCCAGTCGAGCGAGGCGCCCTCGGTGCTGCGCGAGCGGGTCACGTCCAAAGGTGGCACCACCTACGCCGCCTTGACGAGCATGGAAGCCAGTGGCGTCAAGACGGCCTTCATCGCCGCCATGCGCGCCGCTCAGCAACGTGCGGGCGAGTTGGGCGACGAGTTTGGGCGTTGATCAAAGGGTGGCCAGCACCACCCCCAGCCAAACGCTCAAGCCCAGCCAGTGGTTGAGCCGAAAGGCTTGAAAGCAGGCCATGCGCTCACGACGGCGAATCAGCCAACTGTGCCAGAGCGCCTGCGCTGCCGCCGCCGCCAGGCCCAGCGCGTATCCAGGACCCAGCTGCGCGAGCCAACCCACCCAGGCCCAGCACGCCACGCTCAGGGCATAGAAGGCAATCACCCCCAGCACGTCAAACCGCCCCAGGGTGATGGCCGAGGTGCGCATGCCGATCTTGAGGTCGTCCGCACGGTCCACCATGGCGTATTCGGTGTCGTAGGCCAGCACCCAGCACAGGTTGCCCGCCACCAGCCACCACGCCTGCTCCGGCACGGTGCCACGCACGGCCGCATAGGCCATCGGAATGCCGACACTGAAGGCCACGCCCAACACCGCCTGCGGCATCGCAAAAAATCGTTTGGTGTACGGATAAAGCAGGGTCACCGCCAGGGCCACAAACGACAGGCCGATGGTCAGCCCATTGGTGGTGAGCACCAGCGCAAAAGACACCAAGGCCAGCCCCGCCCCGACGCCCAGCGCCTCCTTGACCGACAGGCGACCACTGGTGATGGGCCGTTGCGCGGTGCGCTGCACGTGCAGGTCAAAGTCCTTGTCGGCCACGTCATTGACCGCACACCCCGCACTGCGCATGAGGATGGTGCCCAATGTGAACACCCCCAACAGATGCCAGCCCGGGAAGCCGCCAGCCGCCAGCCACAGCGCGGTCAGCGTCGGCCACAGCAGTAGCAACCAACCCTGGGGGCGGTTCCAGCGGATCAGGTCCAGGTAGAGTGACCAACGAGAGGACAAACGGTCAGTGTTCACGGCAATGGAGTAGCACAACGGTCACAGATGGCCGCTATGCTAACGGTCGATTACGAGAGAGTCACCATGAAAACATTGCTGATGTACGACAAGCTGGTCCCCGTCAACCGCGACCAGCATCGCCAATTGCGAATCAAGGCCAGTGCCCAGAAGCTGGCGTTCGCCCGTGAAACCAACTCCGTGCTGTTGGCGTCGACCGAGTTGCCCCTGGCAGCTCTGGACCTGCCCTGCGTGTTCGTGGCCTCTGGCGACCAGCACACCCTGGTGGCCGTGGTGGGCATGCGCGACAAGGAAAACCTGTTGATCAACGCCCAGGGCGAGTGGGATGCCCAGTGCTATGTGCCCGCCTTTGTCAGGCGCTATCCGTTTGTACTGTCCGAACAAGCGGGCAGCAGCCAGATGACGGTGTGCATCGACGAGGCGTTTGATGGCCTGAACCAGACCGACGGTGAAGCGCTGTTCGATGCCGAAGGCAAGGACACGCCCTACCTGCAGCAATTGCAGAAGTTCTTGCTCGACTTTCACAACGACATGCAACGCACGACGGCGTTTGCCCAGCGCATCGTGGACCTGGGCCTGCTGGTCGAGCGCAACATTGATGTGACCCTTGGCGAGCAACACATCACCCTCAATGGCTTCAAGGTGGTGGATGAGGCCAAGCTGCACCAATTGCCCCCGGACACCATCCAGGAGTTGTTTGCAAGTGGTGCCTTGGGCTGGATCCATGCCCACCTGCTGTCGCTCAACAACATCAACAAGCTGGGCGCACGCCTGATCACGAAGTTAGCGAACTGAAGCGGCGGCGGCGACCCAGCCGCCCCCCAAGGCCTTGTACAGCGTGATGTGAGCCTGCTGGCGGGCCAGTTGCGCCGCGATCACGGCCTGCTGGGACGCAAACAAACTGCGCTGGGCATCAAGCAGGTCCAACTGGCTGGCCACGCCTTGGTCGTAGCGCAGCGTTGCCAGCCTCAAGCGTGCCGCTTCGGCATCCAGTTGAGCTTGCTGCGCCTGGGATTGCTCGGCAAAACTGCTGCGGGACACCAGTGCATCGGCAACCTCACGGAAGGCGCTTTGCAAGGCCTTTTCGTACTGCGCCACCGCGATGTCGCGTTTGACTTTGGCGCTGTCGACCAAGGCTTGATTGCGTCCCGCATCAAAAATGGGCACGAGCAGTGCGGGCGTGATGCTCCAGGCGGATCGACCGTCGTTGAACAAACCCGACAAGGAATCGCTGACCACCCCAGCGCTGGCCGTCAGGCTGATGCGAGGGAACAGGGCCGCGCGTGCCGCACCGATGTTGGCGTTGGCCGCGATGAGTTGCTGCTCGGCCTGGGCGATGTCAGGACGCTTGAGCAGCACCTCGGACGGCAGGCCCACGGGCAACTCGCTCAGGCCGGGCCACAAGGTCTCGGTCACCAAAGTGGTCACGGCCTCGGGCTGGCTCGCCGTCACCGCGGCACCCAAAACGGGTGCAGGCGGCAGCAAATCGGACGGTGCAGCCTCCCCCAACAAGAGGTTGAGTGCATTGATGTCTTGGGCCAACTGCCGCTGTGTCTGCGAACGACTGACGCGGGCCGCCTCCAGCAATGACTGGGACGAACGCAGATCCAGCTCATTGAGCACGCCGTTGTCGAACTTGAGTTGTTGCAGCTTGAGTGAGTCTTGACGCGCCTGCAGCGTTTGCTCGGTCAAGGACAACTGCCAGCGGTCCGCCCACACCGCGTAGTAGGTACTGGCCACCGCGGCGACCAAGCTGATGTGGGTGGTCTTGCGGGCCTCTTCGGTGGCCAAAAGTTGGGCACTGGCAGCGGCACTCAGGGCACGCACACGGCCAAACAAATCCAACTCGAACGCTGAAATGGTGACCCCGCCCGTGGCCGTGGTGGCCAACGCATGCGGCGCCGCGGTATTGGGCTGGCGTGTCGCCGACACCGACGCATTGAGCGTGGGGAACTGGTCGGCCCGTTGCGCCTGGTACAGGGCCCGCACCTGATCGATGTTGAGCACCGCCACCCGCAAGTCACGGTTGTTGTCCAGCGCCTTGCGGATCAGGCCTTGCAGGCGCGGGTCCGGGAAGTAACTGGTCCAGGGCAGTTCAGCCGCCTCCGTGGCCGCTGCCTGAGCCCCTACGGGCGAGGAAGCCGACGCCGCCCACTCGGCGGCCACGGGAGCCTCGGGACGCTGGTAGGTCGGGATCAATGAGCAAGCGCCCAAGGACACGGTCAGCGCGGCGGCCAAAGCCACCTGGGTGGCACGGCTCACCACACGACGAGAAAGCAAGTGGTCAGTCATGAGAAGCCTCCTGAATGGCGGCAGGTGAGGCGTCGGAGGGCGTCGACTTCTTGGACACCCAGGTGCGCACCACCACGAAAAACACCGGCACAAAGAGCACGGCCAACACGGTGGCCGCGATCATGCCGCTCATCACCCCGGTGCCGATGGCACGCTGTGACGCCGAACCAGCTCCGGTGGAGATCACCAAGGGCAGCACCCCCAGGATGAAAGCCAGCGAAGTCATGATGATGGGCCGAAAGCGCAGATGGCAGGCCTGCAAGGTGGCCTCCACCAGGCCCATGCCCTTGGCCTGCAACTCCTTGGCGAACTCGATGATCAGGATGGCGTTCTTGGCCGACAAACCGATGATGGTGATCAGGCCCACCTTGAAGAACACGTCGTTGGGCAGATCACGCAGCGTGGCACCCATCAGCGAGCCCAGAATGCCCAGCGGCACCACCAGCAGCACGGCAAACGGGATGGACCAACTCTCATACAGTGCCGCCAGACACAGAAAGACCGCCAGCAGCGAGAACACCAGCAGCGCCGTGGCTTGCGAGCCCGAGAGCTGCTCTTCGCGCGACAGGCCCGTCCACTCGATGCCAATGCCCGCCGGCAGCTTGGCCACCATGGCTTCCACCTCGGCCATGGCCTGACCGGTGCTGAAGCCGGGGCCTGCATCACCCGCAATGCGCATGGCCGGGTAGCCGTTGTAGCGCACGGCCTGCATCTGCCCGGTCACCCAGCGCGTTTTCACGAAGGCCGACAGCGGCACGCTCTGCCCCTTGTTGTTGAGCACATTGAGTTGCAGGATCTGCTCGGGCTGCATGCGGGCCTGCACATCGGCCTGCACCACCACCCGTTGCAGACGGGCCCGGTTAGGGAAGTCGTTGATGTAGGTCGATCCCAGGGCCGTTGACAAGGTGCTGCTGATCGCATCAAAGCCCACGCCCAAGGCATAGGCCTTGTCGCGGTCAATGTCGAGCTGCAATTGCGGTGCATCTTCCAGACCATCGGGGCGCACCCCTGCCACCACCTGGCTGGCACGGGTCATGCCCAGCAACTGGTTGCGTGCGGCCAGCAGCGCGTCATGGCCCACACCGCCACGGTCCTGCAATCGCAGGGCAAAGCCCGTGGCATTGCCCAGTTCGCGAATCGGCGGCGGGTTGAGCGGGTAGATGAAGGCATCGCGGATGCCCATCAGGGCACCGAACGCGCGTTTGGCCAGGGCCTGCGCCGAGTGCGCCTCGCCCTTGCGTTGGTCGAAATCCTTCAACGTCACAAAGCCGAGGGCCGCATTCTGGCCCGTGCCCGAGAAGCTGAAGCCGACCACACCAACGACCGCCGCCACCTCAGGCTGTTTGATGAAGTAGTCCTCCACCTGCGCAATCACGGCCTCGGTTCGAGCCGCCGTCGCGCCTGGCGGCAGTTGCACATTGACGATCAGGTTGCCCTGGTCTTCATTGGGCAGGAAGGCCGAGGGCATGCGCACATACAACCAGCCGACCACGCCGACGATCACCAGGTACACCAGCAGCATCCGACCACCGCGCCGCACCAGCTTGGCGGCCAGGCTTTCATAGCCATGCGTGGTGGCCGAGAAGCCTCGGTTGAACCAACCGAAGAAGCCGCTCTTTTCGTGGTGATCCGCAGGCACCGGCTTGAGCAGCGTGGCACACAGGGCCGGGGTCAGGGACAAGGCCAGGAAGGCTGAGAACAGCATCGAGGCCACCATCGACAGCGAGAACTGCCGATAGATGTTGCCCACCGAGCCGGCAAAGAAGGCCATCGGGATGAACACCGATACCAGCACCACGGTGATGCCGATGATGGCGCCGCTGATCTGCCCCATGGCCTTGCGTGTTGCTTCCAACGGCGACAAGCCCTCCTGCGCCATCAGGCGCTCGACGTTCTCGACCACCACGATGGCATCGTCCACCAGGATGCCGATGGCCAGCACCATGCCAAACATGGTCAGCACATTGATCGAAAAGCCCGCCACCATCATCACCCCGAAGGTGCCCAGCAAGGCCACCGGCACCACCAGCGTGGGGATCAGGGTGTAGCGGATGTTCTGCAGAAACAAGTACATCACCAGGAAGACCAACACCACCGCTTCGACCAGGGTTTCGACCACCTGGCTGATGGAGATCTGGATGAAGCCCGAGGTGTCATAAGGGAAGGAGTACTCCACCCCCTGCGGGAAGAAGTGTTTGAGCTCGGCCATGCGCGCCTTGACCAGCTTGGCCGACTCCAGCGCGTTGCCCGTGGGCGAGAG